>JAITOE010000165.1 GCA_031290135.1 Eubacteriales Family XIII. Incertae Sedis bacterium | reverse complement strand
CCTTTTAGGGGCGGCCGGCAAAGGTATTGGCTTTCGGAACCGCGCCTTTTAGGCGCTGGCAGCAATAGGCCCTTATAGGGCCAAGGCAAACCACCCCTTGAAGGGGTGGTAGGTGATTGCGGAATTGATAAGGCACACGCCTGACATCCAGGACAGGAAAAACCCATTGGCTGCCTATTACTGGCAGCTTGTGGAACTGGGAAGATATTTGCTGTATTCAGAAGAGTGCGACAATGAGAAACTGACCGAAATACAAGGATATTTGAAATATACCAGACAATACTTTGACATTTTAAAGGCTTCGTGATATGGAAACGTTCACACAGGCAGAATACGAATTTGCTTTTAACGAAATACTCAGGTCTCTCATATCATCCGTTTCTCCGTGCCGGCCAACGCCAAAGGCATGTTTGCTCGGCGGACAGCCAGGCGCGGGGAAGAGCCGCATCGTTGCGAAGCTGAATGAGCAGATGGGAGGGAACACGGTTTATGTTGACACTGACTCCTTTCGTCCACATCATCCAAGATTCACGCAGCTGGAAGAAAAATACGGCAAGGAAAGCGTAACATATACCGCTGAATTTTCAGGCAGGATAACGGAAAAACTGATTGACACGCTCGGCAGCCAGGGTTATGGCCTCATAATCGAAGGCACCCTGCGGACTGCCAACGTGCCGCTTAACACGGCGGACAAACTAAAAGAGAAAGGGTTATATAAAGACAATATTGGAAGAGGAAAAAAATCATCCCCAAGCCCTGCTCTTCTGCAATATTATAACAATTTTCTGATGCTGAAACCTACAAGATTGCCGAAACATCTTACCGGGAAACTTCAACGCGTGAACATTGACCGTCTTTGGCGATTTTCATTGTAATTCATGATAGAATGTAGTAAAATAAGTAATAGGTAAGCTTGTTTCACATGTTTTAAACGAAAGATTTCGGAGGCGGCAATGAATTTGTTGTTTTTCGCTGAAAAATTGAATTCTCTTTTCCGGACGCAGGCTGTTTATGCGGCCGTGGATGACGCGGACGAAGCTGTGGCGGAAAAGGAAGAACCCATGGCAGAGACAGACGAACCTATAGCGGACGCAAAGCCCCTGCCGGACGAACTTGCGCCGGAAACAGACGCAGACGCCGCCGACGCGGAATACATCTCCGACGAAGATATCGCGGCCGCCGTTCATGCGGCCTTGTCCGAAGAGGACGAAGCTGCGGCAGATGCCGCCGACGCAGAAGATGTAACGGAAGCGGCGGACGCAAAGCCTCTGCCGGACGAACTTGCGGCGGAGATAGACGCAGCCAGGCATGATACGCCTCCGGCGGACATGGCAGCATCCGAAGAAAGCGAACCTGCGGCGGAAGTGACCGGCGTGGAGGATATAACCGAACCCATGCCGGACGAACCTGCACCTGCACCTGCGGACACCACATTTTCAACGGAGACAACCGCGACCGAAGAGGGGGAACCTGCAACTGGCTTCCCGGACGAAGACCGCATCACAAAGGCCGCGCTGAAAGCCGCCAACAAAAAAAGCTTTTCCCTGCTCGCCCTGCTCGCCGGGCTTTTCGACAGCCTGCGGAATTTCAACATTCCAAACGTGTTTCCCATAAACATTGGCAAAACCCGGACGCCCGCAGCCGACCCTGGCAAAAATCCGGATGAAACGGCAGTGCCGGACACCCTTGCCGCCGAACCCCAGACGGAAACAGAAGACGCCGCCGCGTCCGAAAAAGAAAAGAAAACAGACGCAAAAGGCGGAAAGAAACCTGAAAAGAAGACGAAAGCGAAAAAGACAAAAGTCAAAAAGGGCAAAAAAGGCGCCCCGGAACCCGAACCCGAAAGCGCAGAGGGAGAAGCCACAGGGGAAGAGGGCAAGGCAAAGAACAAAAAGGGCAAAAAAGCAAAAAAAGGCAAAGGCGAAGAGGACGGCAAAAAAGGAAAAAAGAAAGAAAAACCGGATCCCAAGGCAAAAAAGAACGCGAAAGCCGCCGCGCAAGCCGCGAAAAAAGCAAAAAAAGAAGAAAAGGAAAAAAACAAGCTCACAAAAGAGGAAAAATTAGCCTTAAAATTCGAAAAACAGGCTAAAAAGCACGAACGAAAGATCGCAAACTTCGAAAAACGCGCCGCGAAAATCGAAGCGAAGCTGAATAAAAAGTCTGAAAAAAAGGCGGCCATCCACGAAAAGAAGCAAGAGCAGAAGTCGTTCGCGAAAGACCGGCGCAAGATCCAAAAAGAACGCAAGCAGGAGATAAAAAAGCAAAAAAAATACTGGCTTGAAAAAGGCGTGGGCCGAACAAGCCGGAACCTCAGCATCGCCGCTTCTTTCATATTGGTCCTCGCCGCGGTGATTTCCGGCAGCGCCTATGCGTACAATAACGACCGGATCAACCTCCCGGTTTTGAACAGCGCCGTGGATGCGTTCATGGCATCTCCGCTGGGCGTCCTCCCCAAGGCTTTGGACGAACCCGTTCATATCGCCATGGACGCGGTGTCCGCGAAGATCGCGGGTTTGCGCGAATCCGTCCACGGAGAACCCAAATTCGAGGAAATGTACTTCTTCGAAGCGGACAAAGAACAACGCTACATCGCATATAAGGAGGCGCATCCCGAATTTTCTTCGGACGAGGTTGTCTGGCGCGTAAACAGCGGCGCGGACCTGCTGCTGTACGAAAGCCCGGAGCTGATTGCCGATTTCAACGAAACGCCCATCGTGATCAATAAGTTCCACAGCGTCCCCCCGAATTACACCCCTCGAAACATGGTGAACGTTTCCGGCACCGCGATGCAGGCGAACCCGGACGCATATGAAGCTTTCCTGACCATGCAGAAAGATGCAGAAGCGGCGGGGCTGCACCTGACCATCGCCTCCGCGTTCCGGTCCTATGAATATCAGGGGGTCCTGTACAACCCGGAGATCAGCGACACGAGGGAAAACCTCGTCAACCAGATGGCGCGTCCCGGATTTTGCGAACATCAGTCCGGCCTTGCTTTCGACCTTTCGAACGCGGGCGGCCACCTGTCTGAATTCGCGGCTTCGCCGGAAGCGGAATGGGTGCAGGAAAACGCGGAAAAATACGGCTTCATCCTGCGTTACCCGGAGGGACAGGAAGAGGTGACGGGATTTCGCTATGAACCGTGGCATATACGGTATCTCGGCAGTGAAATCGTGGACTTGATGCAAAAGAACGACATAGCGACGCTGGAAGAATACAAGGTGAAGTACATCGACCACAAACCGGGGGACGAGCCGGAAAAACCGGATCCGAACAGCGGTTCCAACGGGGCGATATAACGGATGCGATAATAATAAGAAAAGAGGGTTAAGCCGTACATGGAAAATATCGGACTGAATCAGCTGCGCCGCATGTTCCAGGAATTTTATGAAGGAAAGGAGCATTACGCGCGAAAAAGTTTTTCTTTGATCCCCGAAAAAGACAAGAGCCTGCTTCTCGTCAATTCGGGCATGGCACCTTTAAAACCGTATTTTGCGGGGCTTGAAACCCCGCCGGCGAAGCGCGTCACGACCTGCCAGAAGTGCATCCGCACCGGGGATATCGACCATGTGGGGCATACCGCGCGCCACGGCACGTTTTTTGAAATGCTCGGCAGTTTTTCTTTCGGGGATTATTTCAAGCGCGAATCCCTTGTCTGGGGCTGGGAATTCATCACCGAGGTGCTGAAAATGCCGGCCGAAAGCCTGTGGGCCAGCGTATATGAGGAAGATCAGGAAGCGGTGGATATCTGGGTGAATGAAATCGGCCTCGACCCCGCAAGGATTGTAAAACTTGGAAAAGATGATAATTTTTGGGAAATAGGGACGGGGCCCTGCGGCCCTTGCTCCGAGATATATTTTGACAGAGGGGAGGCTTATGGCTGCGGCAGCCCTGATTGCAAGCCCGGCTGCGACTGCGACCGCTACGTGGAATTCTGGAACCATGTCTTTACGCAGTTCAGCCGTGACGAGCAGGGGAATTACACGCCTCTCGAACACAAAAATATCGACACGGGCATGGGGCTTGAACGGCTTGCCTGCATCATGCAGGGCACGGATTCGATTTTCAACATCGACACGATCAGCTACATCCTGAAAGGCGTCTGCGATCTCAGCGGGATGCCATATCTGGGCGGGACGGCCGCAAACGATATTTCCATCCGCATCGTCACCGACCATATCCGTTCTGTCGTCTTCATGGCAGGCGACGGCATTTTGCCCGGAAACGAAGGGCGGGGCTACGTGCTCCGGCGGCTTCTCCGGCGCGCGGCGCGGCACGGCCGGCTTCTTGGGATAAAAGGCGCCTTCCTGCCCGCCTTGGCGAATCGCGCCATCGACATTTCAAAAGAAGCTTACCCCGAACTGGATGAAAAACGCGATTACATCGAAAAGATCATCACGGTCGAAGAAGAAAAATTCAGGGCTACCATCGACCAGGGCAGCGAAATATTGGACGGCTATATCGCAGGACTTGCCGCGTCAGGGGAAACGTCCCTTTCCGGCGACAAGGCGTTCCGGCTTTATGACACCTTTGGTTTCCCCCTTGAACTCACGCAGGAAATCTTGTCGGAAAACGGCTACGGCGTGGACGAAACCGCCTTTGCCGCCGCGATGGAAAAACAAAAAGAGACGGCGCGGGCGGCGCGGAAAGCAGGGGAGGACGAAGGCTGGGCGGAAGACGGCCTGCCCGGCGCACAGACGGCGCCAACGGAATTTACGGGCTATGACCGCCTGACGGACGACGCGACGGTGCTGCTCCTGCTTGTAAGCAACCGGGCCGTGGACGCGGTAAAGGCCGGCGAAAGGGCTGCCGTGGTCTTGGACCGGACGCCGTTTTATGCGGAAAGCGGCGGACAGGCCGGCGACAGGGGATGGCTTGTTTCCGGCGGCAATTTTTCCGCGGAGGTGATCGATGCTGTCAAATCGCAGCATGTGCATCTCCACCAGATCATAGTCAAAGAAGGCGTTTTACGCGCCGGGGACACGGTCACTGCCACCGTTGACGCCGAATACAGGAACCGGACGGCCAGAAACCATACGGCGACGCATATTTTGCAAGAGGCGCTGCGCCGGACCGTGGGGGGGCATGTGGAACAGGCGGGATCCAGCGTGACGGCAGACAGCCTGCGTTTCGATTTCACCCATTTTGAAGCAATCGGCAAAGAAACGCTGAAAAACGTGGAAAGCCTTGTAAACCAGGTCATTTTAACCTTTTTTCCGGTCAGATCCGAAGAAAAAAACATCGAGGAAGCGCTTGCGCAAGGCGCGACGGCGTTGTTTGGCGAAAAATACGGCGACCGCGTGCGCGTGGTCACGGTAGGGGATTTCAGCACGGAACTTTGCGGCGGAACCCATCTGTCCAATTCCGGACAAATAGGGGCGTTCAAAATCATCTCTGAAAACGGTGTCGCCGCAGGCGTCAGGCGCATTGAGGCCATAACGGGCACGGGGCTTCTATTGCCGCTTGCGCTTGCGGAACAATCGCTCAAAACGCTTTCCGACGCGTTTAAAACAAACGCGGAAAACCTGACTGCCCGCGCATTGTCTGTCATAGAAGAAAACAAGGCATATAAAAAAGAACTGGAACGCTTGCGCAAAGGAGCGCTGGGCGATTCCGTGAAGCAGATGCTGGAATCGGCGGCGGTGATCAACGGGATCCGCTTGGTGCGCCAGGTTTTCAAGGATTTCAGCATAGACGAACTCCGGGATCTGTCCGATCAGATCCGGTCGGAATCCAAATCCGTGATCTCCGTCCTCGCTTCCGACACGGACGGAAAGGTGACGTTCATCGTGTCGGTATCGGACGACCTGCCGGAAAAAGGCTACCACGCCGGCAAGCTGATCAAGCAAATCGCCGCGGCCGCAGGCGGCGGGGGCGGGGGAAAAGCCGACATGGCCCAGGCCGGGGCAAAAGATGCCGAAAAAATCCCCGAAGCAATGGCACTGGCGGAAACGCTGGTCGCCGCTGCGGGGCGGACCGACTAATAACATTCATGACAGCTTTTAGACCGATGGATCAAACAGATAACTTGCCGGGATCAATTGGCTGTTTCTTTGAAAAAGGCTTCACATGAAATAATTTTCAATAATTTTCAAATTTTATGAAATGAAACGTCCCTTGCGGGGGTTATATATAGCTGACAGGCCGATGACGTATTGAAACGACGTCACGATTTACAGGATGGCGGAAGAAGCGTCCCCGTTTTATTTGTGCGCCGTGGCTGACGGCAAGTGCATAGCCGCGCTGAGGGCAGAAACTTCCATCGTGTGCATAGATTTACTAAAATAAACTGCCTCTCTCCGTTCATGGCGTATGGAGAGGCCTTCTTATGTTCATCGAAGCGTCACACGGTCGTATTATGCGATATTTAATGCCGTTCGCTCTTAGCGAAAGTCTATCTTTCCGAAAAGAGGAAAACGATGCGCACGCGTAAATTCGTGCGGCGATTTTACTTTGGGAATTTACTAATATTACAACCATGTTAAAAATGCGATAGAACGCTTTTCACATCCACCTTACTTTGTTATAATTATAACAGGAGAAAGTAGGTGAGACGATGGACCGGAATACAATTCTGTTTAACAGCCCAGAAACAAAAGACGGAGAGCAAAAAACTACAGAAGACATACTACGGACGGTTTACAATGCTTTAGAGGAAAAAGGATACAATGCCATTGACCAGATGGTGGGATATATTCTCTCAGGTGATCCATCTTATATCACGGGACACAATAACGCGCGAAACCTGATCCGGCATATTGAGCGGGATGATTTGGTCGAAGAACTACTGCGTAATTTTCTGAAAAAATGACTGGACGGCGGGCCTTATGGCCCGCTTGCTTTTTTGGGAACGGATGTTCCGGCGCTTGCAAGGGGAGGGGAATCCATGCGTGTAATGGCTCTTGACGTCGGCGACAAAACCATCGGTGTCGCCGTCAGCGATCCTTTGCTGGTTACGGCCCAGGGCGTCGGCGTAATTGAGCGGGTCGGAATCCGGAAGGATGCCGATAAAGTGATTGCCCTGGCGGAAGAACGCGAATGTGCCACGATCCTTGTGGGTTTGCCGAAAAAACTTGACGGGAGCAACAGCATTCAAACGGACAAGGTGGAAGAATTCAAATCCATGCTTGAAAACAAATTGCGCAGCAACGCGAAAACACACATCTGCGTCCTGTTTCATGACGAACGCTTCACGACGGTTCTGGCGGAACGTGTGCTTATCGAGGCAAATGTCAGCCGGAAGAAAAGAAAAACCGTGATTGACAAACAGGCCGCCGTGGTCATTTTGCAAAGTTACTTAGACGAGCAGCGCAATGCGCAGGGCGGGGGAACGCTGTAAGGCGCATGTTTTTTATATCTATCTATTCCTAAAATCTATGTTTTCGGAATAGATAGTGCGGTGGGGATGCACTATCTATTCCGAAAACATACCGGGATGCTCCGAATTGACTATTCACAGCCTCTCTGTTATCCTGCGACCAGCGCAACGTAATAGCAGGATCCATGCACAAATGATCCCCCTAAAAACCCAGCAATTGCAACGCATCCGCAGGCCAAGGCTCTAATTTGCGATTTAACCGACTTTTTTCGCGTTCTGGATCTGTTTCCCTGCCGCAACATCTTGCCGCAACACACATTTTTCCGACATTCAATTTTGGCACCGCCCAAAGCGGCAACCCCATGCCTAAAGGCCGGGGAATGTGTGCCGTCCGTTCAAACATTTTATTGCATTTGCACCGACGGGATCCTGATCATCTGTCCCGGTCGCAGATCCCCGGCGCTGATGTCGTTGATCCGGCAAATTTCATGGATGAAGCGCCGAATGTCTTGTCCGTTGTTATGTTCTGACGCGATCTGCCACAGCGTGTCGCCGGATTGGATTTCCACAATTGCGTATGACGGGATTTCCATGCCGGTCACGGCGTTGTCCGCAAACACAAATCCGCCTGCCAGAAAAATAACGGCAGCCAGCGATGTTAAAAATATGGCGAATTTGATCTTGGAACATATCCTGTAAGACTTTCTATGGCGATTTTTTTGCCGGATCATCAAAACCCCTCCTTCAGCCTACCCCGCTATGAACATTCGTTCGTTTTTTACAGTGTATCAGAATACACGTTCTTTGTAAAGGGTTTTTCAAACATTTGTTCTGATATTTTTTGCATTATTTTTCGCATATAGTTCATAATAACGCTTGCTAAACAAATGTGATTCGTTTATAATGTACTTATAATTACAAAACAACAAACTACACTCTTACAAAACCCTTACGAAGGAGGTTTCGATGAAAAAGCGGACGCTCACTAAAGAATCCGTTCTTGCCGCCGCCGTTCGCATCGTGGAAGAAAAAGGCTTGTCCGCGCTTTCCATGCAGGAACTCGCAGGCGCGCTGGGGATTCTCCCCTCTTCCCTCTACAACCACGTCAGCGGGCTTGACGAAGCGCAAAAATACATTGTGCAATTCGCGCTTGAATCCTTAATCGCCGCCATCCGCGAACAGGTTTTGGGCTATGCGGGCGACGACGCGCTGCTCAAGGTCGCTTTCGGTTTTCGGGAATTCGCCGTCGCCCGCCCCGAACTATACAAAGCGATTTGCCTTTGCACGGCTGTTCCGGCGTATAAGCAAAAGGAGGAAGACCAGGAATTGGTGCGGGTTTTGCACAGAATCTTGGGACATTACAGCTTGGACGAAGCGCAGAAATCCCACTTCGCGAGGGCGTTCCGAAGCAGCATGCACGGCTTTATCTCCCTGGAGCTGTCCGGCGGGTTCAAGAGTACCGCAAGCCTGGACGAAAGCTATATGCTTATGGTAAAACAAATTATCTCGATGCTTGATATGTTCAAGGGGGCATCTCAGGCAGCAGGAGGCTGAAAATGGAAAACGCGGCAACGAAGCTCGACCCTACGTTAGTCCGAATCGCGCTCGTGCTGGTGCTTGGAATGGCGGCGCCGGCGTTGGACGCGACGATCGTCAATGTGGCGATTCAAACCATCACCGCCGAACTGAACACCGACATCTCCGTCGCGCAGTGGCTGACGACTTCTTACGTGCTTGTGCTGGGCATCGCCGTGCCGCTGTCGGCGTGGCTTGTCAACCGCTTTCCCGCCAAGAAGGTGTATTTGGCCAGCATCGGGATTTTCTTCGCGGGCTCGGCCGGCGCGATGTTCACCTGGAACATGGAAAGCCTGATTGCGTTCCGCGTGCTTCAGGGAATCGGCGCGGGAATCCTGATGCCTGTGATGCAGACCATCCTCGTCCGTTATTCGGGCGGGCAGAAGCTCGGCAGGCTTATGGCGATTATCAGCATCCCCGCCGCCGTCATACCGATTTTGGGGCCCACGGCGGGCGGGCTGATCGTCCATTACCTGCCCTGGCGCTGGATTTTCGCCATCAACATCCCGATTTGCATCGCTTCATTCATTTTTTTGGCGAAAATATTGCCTCCTGCCGAAGCGGCGGACAAGGAACAGCGGCTCGACCTGATCGGGCTTATCCTGCTCGCCTCGGCGTTTTGTACGCTCATATTCGGGATTTCCGGGCTTCGCGGCGATAACACGTGCGCCGCTGCCGTCAAAATATCGGCCGGCATCGTTTTGCTGCTGGTCTATTGCGTCTATGTGCTGCTTGGCAAACAAGCACCCCTGCTTGACGTCCGGCTGTTCAAACGCAGGAATTTCTCAGCTTCCACGGCGCTCCTGTTCGTGTTTGGAATGGTATCGACCGGAACCTTGTTCGTGCTGCCGCTGTTCTTTCAGCAAGTCTACGGGACGACCGCCTTTGTCGCGGGGATGCTTTTAGCCCCGCAAGGCATCGGCATGCTGCTCACGCGGAGTACGGCGGGGAAATTGGTCGAACGGGTCGGCGCAAAGTCAGTTGCCATAACGGGCGTGCTGCTCATCCTTCTGGGGACGATTCCGCTTGCTTTTCTCGAAAACGGCGCGAATATCATATGGCCGGCCCTGGCCCTGCTGGTTCGTGGCGGGGGAATTGGCGTGATGAGCATTGCGATCATGGTCGCGATATATGACGGGCTTGACGCGAAAGAAGCCGCGCAGGGAACGACGGCAATGCGGATTTTCCAACAGATCGGCGGCGCGTTCGGGACGGCGCTGTTTGCGATCATCCTGTCGCATGGCCTCGCCTCGCCGGGGAACGCCCATGTTTCCCTGGCGTTCGCTGCCGTGTTCTGGTGGTCAGCGGGATTCGCGGCGGTCTGTGCAATCCCCGCGATCTGCCTGAACGGGAAGAAGGCGGAGGTTTGAGCGTGTCGGATGAAACGGGCGGCATTTGCGTGTATATGCTTCGATGCGGCGACGGGACTTTGTATACGGGGTGGACGAACGACGTCCAGAAAAGGCTGAAGGCGCACAACGCGGGGCGCGGCGGCAAATATACGCGCAGCCGTCTTCCTGTGGAGCTGGTATATCAGGAATATTTTGAAACCAAGAGCCAGGCATTGAAGCGCGAAATCGCGATCAAACGGCTCCGCAGAAAAAAGAAACTGGCGCTGATAGAGAGTGGCGCTACTCCCCTGCCCCCGCCACAAAACGGTCATACGCCCGGTTCATCCATTCGGTGAGCGCGGCGCGGTATTTCACGCCGAGCCCCAGCAGAACCAAAACGGCGGCCGCCATGACGGCCATCCCGGCGTAGCTGCCGTTCCGGAGCATGCCGCCGAACAGGACGCTCGCCATCAGGGCCGGCGTCCGCGCCGCCAGCGTGATCGGGATGAACGCCACGCCTTTCATTTCGGAGATCCCCGCGGCATATATGAACAGATCCTTCGGGATGCCGGGTATCAGGTAAATGATGAAGATCGCGGTATAGGCTTTTTTGCTGTTCAGCGTCCCGATGAATTTTCCGATCCGTTCTTCGCCGAAGATGAGGTGCATCGCGTCCTTGCCTAAAAGCCGCGCCAGGTTATATGTCAGCACGGTGCCCGCGCCGACGCCCGCGAGGGTCACGAAGTACGCCGACCAGAAATGATAGGAGTAGCCGGCCGCGATCTGTATGGCCTGCCCCGGTATGACGGAAACGATGACCTGAAACACCTGCAGCACGATGAAAAACAGGACGGAACCCCATTTGTATTGGTCCAGAAGCGCGCTGATCGACGCCGGGCTTTTAAAATGGTTCAAAAGCGCCGGGTTCCGCAGAAAAATGAACAGGGGTATCCCTGCGACAATCCCAAGGAGGACCAGCAGCTTGGCAATTGCGAGGATTTTCTGTATGCGGTTTCCGGGACGTTTCGTTGCTGTTTTGCTATTATTATCCATTTTTTCCATTTTTGGCTATACGGAACCCCTGCCGGAGCGCCCCTTGCGGGCAGGTGCGGACACAGGCGCCGCAGCGGATGCATTCCGCGCTGTTCGGGCGGGCGGCAGGGTTCACCTGCATGCCGCAGCTCCTTGCACAACGCCCGCAAGACGTACATTTCTCCTTGTCAAGTGCCATCGTGTAGAAAGAAAACCGGTTGAAAATCCCGTAAATCGCTCCCAAAGGACACAGGTACTTGCAGAAAAACCGATGCGAAAACAGGCAAAAAACAAGCACGCCGACGCAGATCAGCAGCTTCAGGCTGAATGTCGGCCCAAGCAGCGGCCGCAGCCCTTCTTGCGCGGTGAGGATGGGCAAAGCGCCCATGACCATCCCGGACGGGCAGATGTATTTGCAGAACCAAGGGCTTCCGAAACCGAAATAATCCAAGGCAAACAGCGGAAGCAGGATGACAAACAGGAGCAAAATCACGTATTTGACATGGCGAAGCGCCGCAAAAACAGGAGGCAGCCCAACGCTTGCCGCCGGAGGGCGTTTTTCCGGGAAATATTTCCGCACACGCCCCCGCACCCAGGCTGAAATGGCGTACAGGAGTTCCTGCAACAGGCCGAAGGGACACAGAAAGCCGCACACAAGCCTGCCCAGCAGCAGGCCGAACACCGCCAGCGAGCCGGTCACGTAAAAGCTGAAGCGGTACGCCGGATCGTTCAGCGTGCTTTGCAGCGCGCCGATGGGACAGGAACCCAGGGCGCCGGGGCAGGCGTAACAATTCAGCCCCGGCACGCAGAGGCGTTTCAGGTCGCCCGCATAGACCTGTCCCGAAGGAAAACCGGGGAAATTCAGGTTCATCAGCAGCGTCGCCGCCGCCTGTACCAAGGTTCTTTTTTTCGTGACTGCCATTCTACCCGATCCCGATACATTCAAGGCAGATCCGGATCGCCTTGCGGAAGACGGCCTGCATTTCGCCGTTCGCCACGCCCAACGCGACAAATAAAAGCGCCAAAGCCAGACAGGCAAAGCGCGTCACTGTTTTCGCCATCATGACTCTCCTGTGATTTCCAGCGCGGTTTCGATTCCCGTCACATACTGGTCCATGGAGGCGCCGACAATCTTATCCACCAGCAGATAGCCCTCCCCGTCCACGATGACGCTGGTCGGGACGTAGCCGGACTGGATGCTTGCCAGCAGCGCGCCGTCGGGGAACAGGTTGATCCATGCGGACAGGTATTCGTCCATGAGCTGTGTCGCGGCCGGGTTGTCCGCCGCGTCGTCCACAACCGTGACGAACTGCACCTTGTCATGATATTGGTCATACAGCGCCTGAAATTCCGGCAGTTCGCCTCGGCAGGGTCCGCACCAGCTCGCCCAATAGTTTATGAAGGTAACATTCTTTTCACGGAAAATCCCGTTGTCTACCGCGTTTCCCAGCACGTCTTCCGTGGAAAAATCCGCGATGCGTCCGAAGCCGTAGCCCGCCTCGTCCCCTGCCCTGCCCGCGCCGGCATCCGCTGCAATCTCAGCGGGCGCGGTTCCGCCGTCTGCTGTCCGGACCGGGCCGCCCGGTTCGTCATACCGCAAAGATACAAGCATGACAACGACTATAACGATGGCTAAGACGACGGCGGCTATTTTTCTTTTCATAATTCTCCTCATGTATATGCATATCGCCGCCGCAGGGCGGGCATAACCCTGCGGCTATGTGATTCAAACCAGCCCCTTGTCCTCCATGGCCTGAAGCGCGCGGATCACGCCAAATTTCGAATGTTCGTAGGTCAAGCCGCCCTGAAAATAGACGTTGTATGGCGGGCGCAGGGGGCCGTCCGCGGAAAGCTCGATGGAAGAGCCCTGGACGAAGGCGCCCGCCGCCATGATGACCGGATCCGCGTAACCGGGCATGTCCCAAGGCTCCGGCCGCACGTAAGAATCCACGGGCGCGGCGGCCTGCACCCCCTCGCAGAACGCGATGAGCGCCTCCGGGGAACCCAGGCGGACGGCCTCGATGATGTCGCTCCGCTGTTCATGTGAAGCGGGGCATACCTCAAAGCCTAAGCGTTCAAACACCCTGGCGCAGAGCATCGCGCCCCGGACTGCGCCGTTTACGGTCTTCGGCGCCAGAAAAAGCCCCTGGAGCATCGCCCGCGTCTGGCCGAACGTCAGCCCGCATTCGTCGCCTATGCCCGGACAGGTCATGCGGCAGGCGACGGCCTCGATCAAATCCGCCCTGCCCGCCACATAGCCGCCGGCCAGCGCAAGCCCGCCGCCCGGATTTTTGATCAGCGACCCCGCGATCAGGTCCGCGCCCGCTTCGGACGGTTCCCGCACGTCTAAGAATTCACCGTAGCAGTTATCCACCATGCAGATGATCTCCGGCGCCATTCCTTTGACAAAACGCGCCCATTCTTCAATCTCCTCCAGCATGACGGCGCGACGCCAGCCGTAGCCCGTGGCGCGCTGCAGGCAGACCATCCGGGTTTTCGGCGAAACCGCCGTTTTCAGCGCCGCGTAGTCGATATGGCCGTCCGGCGTGAGTTCGACCTGCTTGTAGGCGACGCCGAAATCCGCCAGGGAACCCATCCCTTCCCCGCGCAGGCCGATGACCGCGTGCAAGGTGTCATAGGGGCTGCCCGTGCAGTAGATCAGTTCGTCGCCGGGGCGCAGCACGCCCGTCAGCGCGAGGGAAATCGCATGGGTGCCGTTGACGATGATGGGGCGCACGAGCGCCGCTTCCGTCCCGAAAACGTCCGAATAAACCCCCGAAAGGATCTTCTTGCCCGGATCGTCGTAGCCGTAGCCCGTATTCCACGAAAAATGGCTGTCGTTGACACGGTTTTTCTGGAACGCCGCCAAAACCTTGTACTGGTTGAACGCCATGACGTCGTCAAGCCCGGCGAACAGGGGCGCCACGTCCGCTTCCGCCTCCGCCACAAGCGCCAGGACGCGCCCGCTGATATGAAAACGGTCTTTTAAAAATTCTTCGGTGCATGTACCCATGCGTCCCCTGCCCTCTCATTCATGCCGCGGCGGCGCGTCCGGCCCGTCAAATTCGGTTTCCCATTCCATGTCGTTGACCAGATCCCGCTTGACATTCTTCCTGTGTGCCGCGTACAGCTGCGTCGTCGTTACGTTTTCGTGGTCGAGCAGCGCCGCGACGTCGAAAATGGAATTGCCGCGTCCGATCAGCGAGGTGGCGGCGGTCGCCCGCAGCTTATGGGGGCTGTAGCCGGCATCCCGCGAGGTTTCCAGCGCGATGCTCGTGTATTTTTTGACAAGCTGGCGGATCTGGCGTTCCGTCATGCGCCTGCTTTGGAGCGACAGGAACAGCGCGTCCCGTTCTTCGTCTCCCAGCGACAGCTCGCCCGGCCGTTCTTCGTCGATGTATTCCCGCAGGGCCTTCAGCGCGGATTTGTTCAGCGGCATCACGGATTCTTTGCCCCTTTTGCGGTAAATGATGAACTCTCCCCGGCTGAAATTGAACGATGTGAGGTTCAGCTGCTGCAATTCGGAAAGGCGCAGGCCGTAGGTCAGGAAAAAAATGAGGATTGCCTTGTCCCTGCGCCGGGTTTTCTCCCAGAACTCCCGTTCTTTTTTGGTAAGCTGCTCGCCGGAGGAAACCGCGTCCAGCATGCGCATGACCTCGTCATCCTGCAACGCTTTGATTTCTTTTTCTCCCGGCCGCGGCAGGCGTATCGGGTCGAAGCCGTCCGTGATATTTTTGGGAATCAGTTCGTCGCGGTAGAGAAATTTAAAGAGGACGGAGACGGAAGAACGTTTGCGCGCGAGGGATTTTTTTTCGTTTTCGTAAATATAGACGGTTTTTTCCGTTTCTACCTTGTAGCGTCTGCAATAATCCAAAAACAGGTTCACGTCCTTGGCGTTGACGCGCCGGAAATCCGAAATCAGGATGTCCGCGGGGCGTTTTGCGTCGGTCCTGCCGCTTTCCGCGATCAGGTAATGGCAGAAAAAAAGGATGTCCCGCAGGTACGCCAGGCGCGTCATGGGCAGGACATTGCCTTTCTGGTAGGCGTAAAAACTCTTCAAAAAAGCCGGCAGCGCCTTTTGAAGCTCTTCGGCCTTTTCGATGATCTCGTTTTCTTTCAGGATGACGTTGTCCGGCCTGTCGCTTTTGTTGTGTATTTGAATCTTTTTTGCCATTTTTGCGTTGGCCATAATAACCACCTCCCCATTATTATAGTCGATTTTGACGAGAACGTCAACCGGGTCATGGGTCGGCTGGCATTATCGGGAATCGCGGTCGCCGCCGTCCTTGATAGGAATCTCGAACATTCGGCAGTAGTCCTTCTGCGTTTCATAAACGCACTCGGCAATCAGCGTGTTGAACATGACG
>JAITOE010000162.1 GCA_031290135.1 Eubacteriales Family XIII. Incertae Sedis bacterium | reverse complement strand
CCTGCTTTTCCCAAAAATGGCTTTCCGAGACAAAGCTCCTCCGCAGGCGCCCCGATCACCTTTATGGTTCCCGCCAGCCCCCGTTTTTCCATGGCGTGCCGCAGCGCGGCGGCGGCCTTCACCGCCCCGGTCCCCAGCAAGTTGTGGCCGCAGCCCTGCCCCGGGGCGCCGCTTCCAAAGGTGGCGACAAAGGCCGACGGCATGCCGCCGGCGCCGGGTTCCACGCGGAAACCCTGCGCGCCGAGCGCATCCTGCAAAATCCGGCTCGATTTGAATTCCTGCATGGACAGCTCCGGCGTTTCCCAGATCTTCTGCGCGATTTCGTAAAACACGTCGCTGTTCGCGGCGGTCCATGTATAGATGTCCTGCTTGACGGTATGCGCGTCCATTTTGATCTCCCATTCAAACTAAGGAAGTTATTTAAATTTACTACTAAGCAATTTTAATTCCAAAGCTTCCTGAATATAGCTGCAAAAGTACAAAAAAAATGGCGTTTCCGCCATTTTTCAATGAATCTCTGTGCGATAAAATTTATTTCCGTCCGAAGATTCGTCTAATCATTTAGATAATTCAGAAAATTTAAACCGATTAAGACTTAAAACATTCTAAAACGACTTGTGTGCTGCCGTTTTCCAATTACGGAGCGTTCCGGGCGTTTTGCGGAGCCGGATAAGTTTAACAAGACTTGGGAGCTATTACGGAGTTATTATTCACAGCTCCGTCCAATAAGGGGCGGCACGCCATGCGGTGAACCCTTACTCTCCGACGTATTTGCGAATCTTCCTGTACGCGCTCGTCTGGCTGATTCCCAGGGACTCCGCCACCTTGTAGCTGCTCCTGTATTTTTTGTAGGCCGCCTGCACCACACGCTCCTCCAGCTTTTCAAGCATGTCCCTGAGCAAGGTCAGATCGGTGTCGTCGATGTCCGCCATGGCCTCGTAAGGGTTTTTTCGCGCGGAGACGGAGTGGGCTGACAGCACCACGTCTTCTTTGTTTGTAAGAACCAGCCGTTCCATGCTGTTTTCCAGTTCGCGCATGTTGCCGGGCCATGTCTTGCTTTTTATGTCCGCAAGAAAAGCCTCTGAGCATACGACCTGCTTCTTGTATTTTTCCTGGAAGCGCTCCAGAAAGTACGCTGCGGCTTTCGGAATGTCGTCACGGCGTTCCCGCAGCGGCGGGACTTCTATATGGATGACGTTCAGCCGGTAGAACAGATCCGCGCGAAAATCACCGTGATCCACGAGGTACCGCAAATCCTTGTTGGACGCCGCGATGATGCGCACGTCCACGCTGACCGGCTGTTTCCCTCCGATGCGCAGAAAACGTTTCTCCTGGATGAACTGCAGCAGCTTTACCTGCATCTGGCGGGGCAGTTCGCTGATCTCGTCAAGGAGCAGGGTTCCGCCCGCAGCCATTTCCACCTGGCCCTCTTTCCCCGCGCTGCTCGCGCCCGTGAACGCCCCTGAATCGTAGCCGAAAAGCTCGGATTCGAGCAGGTGCTCCGGGATGGCGCCGCAGTTGATTTCAACCAGCGGGAATTTCGCGCGGTTGCTGCGTTTGTGGATGTATCTCGTCAGCACCCCTTTCCCGACGCCGGATTCGCCTGTGATGAGGATGTTTGAATCCGTGTCCTTGATCTGTTCTATCAAATCCAATATCCGCCGCATGGCGAGGCTTTCGCTGATGAGACCGACCTGTTCTGGTCCCTGTTCCTGGCTTGGTTTGGTCTTTTTTCGGATGTGGTACTTATACGCTTTCTCGATCTCGTCTATGGGTCTGGCGCTCGAAACGCACATTTCGATCTTTCCCTTGCTGCCGTAGATCGGGACGCCCGTGACGATGATTTCCTTTCCGCTCTGCCCCACCTGCACCACGGAAACCGGCCGGCCGGCTTCCCGCACCAGCCTGTGTACGGAGGGTTTAAAATAACCCGCCTTTTCCAGATCGGAAACGTCCCTGCCCAACATTTCTTCCGGTGCCACGCCCGTGGCTTCCCGGAAGCTTTTATTGACCATAAGCGTAATGCCGTCGCTGCCGGTCACATAGATGCTGTCCGGCGATTCCTGGAATACGCGGGCTAAGGATGAGGCAAAGTGGGTGACGTCCTCCAGCTCGCTGAGAACCACAGCCTCGCTGAACGGACAGGGCGGCAGCCCTGCGGTTACGCCGACCTGTTCGCTTTGGATTTGCGAAACTTCGTTTTTACGAATAAACGGAATGCCCAACGCTTCCATTTCTCTTGAAAATTCAGCGATCTTGCCCCGAATGGCGTGATTGTCATCATCCATTTTTGCCCCATTTCGCCGCATGACGGCGGCACAAATACCGGTTGACGAAAAACTCAATTTGGAAAAGCAAAAAAAGGCAAAAGGGTGCGGCCCCATCGCCTTATGTAGAAATCTTACCTTACCCGGAACCAAATGTCAATATGTGATTTTGTGATATTTTGGTGATTCGTGATTCGTTGTCAAATACAAAACACGGCGTGCAGCGGCACGGATTTAATGTTGTTTTCAAAGCCGAAATTTTTGGCTGAAATCCGAATCGAATAGGATGGCTTGTATTTTGTCACGAACATATTCAGGCTTTTTGATTTCGTGCGTGTGCCGGTTTTCACTTCAATCGCAATAATTTCATAATCATTGATGATTTTGTTTTGCACGTCCGGCACGGTCAGCAGGCTTTTCGTTTCCACGAACTCCAGGACCGCTCGCGGCATCCCGCCGGTAATCAGGTCTTGCCGGCCTGCCTTGCGCCATAGACCAACAGCGGCATACGCCCTGCCGGTTTTTCTTTCCAGCGAATTAAATTTTCCGTGACCTTGCGTTTCATGCGTCAAATGCCTCCTCTGAACTTAACACGCAAGTATAAATAAGTCAATATAAATCAAAATATTTTTACTTTTCCCTTGTTTATAATTGACACAGCCGCCCATTTCACCCCTGCCCCGAAGCGGCTTTCCGTCTCCTCGCCAGCATCATGTTGATGGCGATGCCGACGCCCAAAAGCCCGTAGAACAGCGGCATGACGGACACGCTGCTGTCGTCAACAAGGCCGGCTACCAAGAATCCGCAGACGCCGAAGAAGATCCCCGCGCCGGCCGCCGCGCAGAAATCCTCGTATTTCTCCCGCCAGTAAATCCGGAAGCTCTGTACGATGTAGATCAGCCAGAGGACCAGCAGCGCCAGGACCGACAGGCCGCCCGTGCCAACAAAAGAACCCATATACAGATTGTGCGGCTTGTCAACGACCAAGTTGATGTTCCACCCCGCGTTGTATTTGCCCACATAGTCCTGATGCGGGAAATAGAGGATGAAAGTGTCGGCTCCGTGGCCGATGAAAAGGGTCTCTTTCATCAGGGGCAGGGTTCTGGACCAAATGTAGCCGCGCCCGCTGCCGAAGCCCAGATTGCCGGACCAGCCGATGGCGGGGATCTTTTCAAGCCGCACGAGGTTGCCGAGGTCGTTGTGGTAGAACGTGCCCTCGTCCGTCAAGGCGAAGGGCCAGGTTTTATCGTCGTTTTCCAGTTTGACAAGGCAGTAGTAGGTAATTTCGGCGGTGATGTCGTTCTGCGCCGTCGCCGGGATCAGCCGGACCGCGTCGAAACGCGGGTCTTCGATGCTGAACGCGGGGTTCTTCGGCGCGCCGGGTTCGGCGCTGAGCTGGATGGCGTTGTCTATGAGCGCGAGTTCGTTCCCGTCCGAATCCGCTACCGCGAGATTGTAAGGGTCTTCCTTGTCGGTGGTGATGACAGCTTCGTTCCCGTTGACGCTGAAGCGGATGGTGTTTCCCTCGTTGACGAAGTAGTCAAGGTAGGCGGGCGCGGCGGGCGGCGTTTCGCTTGCGGCAGGGCTGTCCGAGGCAGCCGGGGTTTCCGCCGCTGCCGTCGCGTCCGGCGCCGCTTCCGGGACGTCCGGCAGCCCCGGCCCGTCAGACTGCGAACTGACGTTCAAAGCACCCGAAACCGCGTTGGTGATTTCCGGAAGCCACCGCTCCTGGGTGACGCCCGCCACCGCTGCGGTGATGAGCAGAACGATGAGGACGGACTTCCACCACTTCAGAAGGCGCTTGTTTAACACGACCAGCGCGACCAGCACGACAAAAAACATGCCGAGAAACCCGCCGGAGGACGCCGAACCGATGAGGTTGACGAGGATCAGCAGCAGGAGAATCCCCCAGAGGGTTTTCTTCAGCGGCTTCTGCTCGCGGATGAACAGCATGCCGAAGAGGGGGATGAGCAGCGTCAGGTAAAATGAAACGTAATTGATATTGTATACCGTCTGGTAAATCTCCTTGTTCTGGAACGTGAAATTCAGCATCCGCTCCCCGCGCGCGGCGGCATCGTCAATCAGCTGCCAGGTCATGTCGCCGTTTTCGGTGGCGATATTGGGAACCAAAAGCCTTTGCCCGATGCGCGTGCGGAAAAAGTCATGATCCAGGTACTGGCTGATTCCGAGCAGGGAAAGGAGGGCGGTGAACACCGCCAGCGGGTACAAAATCCATTTCACGTTTTTTTCGGAATTTACGGAATTGATGATGTAAAACAGCATGACGATGTAGCAGAGCAAGACATACGTGCCTTCGAAGCGTTCGTTCCAGCCGTGCCATGCGAAGAATTTATAGGACGGGGACGAGAAAAAATAGGACAGCAGCACCAGCGCCGCGTAGGCCAGCATGGGAAAATACAGGACGCTCTTTTTGACGGCCAACGACTGGGTGCAGGCCCGGTACAGCAAGGCAAACAGCGCGAGGAGGGCGGCGACCACGATGAAGACCACCTTATAATGGCTGAAAAATTCGATCAGGTCGCTGTTGCCGGCGCTCCAGAAAAACTGGGACATGTCCCTTTCGTAGCTGTACATCCGGATCAGGACGATCACGATGGCCGTGAATATCATGGCAGGCAAAATCTGCAGGCCGTGGACGCTTTCGTCAGAGGCGATGGCATGGCTCATGGACCACGCATACGCCGGGTCTTTCATGGGCATTTTTTTCTTCTTTGCGGTCGTTTTACTCATATAGGCTCCTTGACATGGTTCCCGTAACAGGAACGGGAATAAAAACAGCGAATAACCCCTGTGGTTATTATATGCCATGGCACCGTGGGTTTCAAGGACAAAAAAATCAATTATAGGACAAAAGCGATAACGTTATGAAAAACAAACATGCAAACAGAATCAAATTGATTCTTGACAGGAATGAACGAATGTATTATCATAACAATATAAAAACTATCGGTCTTATTTTATTACAGTTATAGTCAGAAGGCGCGTTTTGGGTTTATTGAATTACAATCACCTACCACCCCTTCAAGGGGTGGTTTGCCTTGGCCCTATAAGGGCCTATTGCTGCCAGCGCCTAAAAGGCGCGGTTCCGAAAGCCAATACCTTTGCCGGCCGCCCCTAAAAGG
>JAITOE010000159.1 GCA_031290135.1 Eubacteriales Family XIII. Incertae Sedis bacterium | reverse complement strand
GAAAGCATCCCCCCCCCCTCAATAATTTCCACTTGATCTATATACTCGTGAATAAATGGATCATGTACAAAAATCAGGAAAAAAATCCCAAAAAGTATAGCCCTGCGAGGAAAAATGTGTTATCCTAAGTTTGTTAAAGACTAAGGGGCTGGGACTCAGTGCTGACGAGTAAATTTTCTGTAAAGCCCAGAAATACTGGGATCTCAAAAAAAAACAGTGCGAAAAATCCCATGAGAAATGCATATTTTTCGCACTGTTTTTGATGTCTGGATCTTGTTGAACCTTGAAAAATCAATGATTTACGATTTGCTTTACTCGTCATCAAAGCAGGCGCCCCTGCTTTGATGACGAGCACATAAATAGATTAAGGGAGCTGATTGTATAAAAATATCCGTATTCAACGGAAGTCCAAAAGGAAAAAACAGTAATACGAATGTAATTGCAGAGGCGTTTTTAGCTGGAGCGCGAGAGGCCGGCGCAGAAACCCAAAATATTTTTCTAATTGAGAAAAAGATTCATCATTGTATCGGATGTTTTTCGTGTTGGTTTCGGACACCGGGCCGCTGTGTCCATAATGATGATATGGCTGATCTTTTAGGCATATATAAAAGCTCTGATATTGTATGCTTCGCAACGCCTGTGTATTTATGGAATATGACAGCCTGTCTGAAAAATTATTTGGATAGGCTTATTCCGCTAAAATGTCCGGCGATTGTCCACGAGCAAGACCATTTTGATATGCAAAATAGTTTAGTAAAGATGCCAGAGGTTGTCATTATTTCAAATGCTGGTTTTCCAGGGCAAAATAATTTTCATACGATGAAAGAAGTTATGAAAACCGCGAATCCGATATTGGAAATATACCGTAATTGCGGTATGCTGCTCAGAATGAACGATGAGCGTATACAAAAAAAAGTGACGGATTATCTCAATTTTGTTAAACAGGCGGGGTTTCAGGCGGCTGCTCAAAACGAGTTCTCTGATGAATTGATTGCGGGGCTTAATATGGAACTGTTGCCCGTTGACGAATATGTAAAAATTATAAATTAGATGCTCTCCGCCGGCTGCCGCACTTCGCCACTTTCGGCCGCCAGTATCTGGTCAGACCATTTTGCAGCCCATTCGCGGAGTTCCTGGGGAGTGAGCGGGTTCGGCGTCTTGGATTCCGTGTGTTCGTCAACGCGCTGGGCGAGTTCCCTATAAACGCCCGCTTGCTTAGAATCCGGCGCGGCTTCTATCGTCGTTTTACCTGAGAGCTCGCTCTGCGTGACCGTGATCGACCGCGGCACATACTGCACGACCTGCGTCTTCGTGCGCTCGACAAAATCGTCTATGATGGAGCGTTGGTAGCCGGAATCCAGCGAGACGGAGTTCGCGATGACGCCGCCGAGCAGCGCGCCGCCGGAGTTGGAATACTTTTGGATGCCTTTGAACAGGTTGTTCGCGGCGTAGATCGCCATAAAATCCGAAGAGGATACGGTGAACACATGCTGCGCGATGCCCTCTCGGATAGGTACGGCAAAACCGCCGCACACGACATCGCCGAGGACATCGTAGATCACGTAGTCCAAATCCAGCTCTTCGAACACTTTTTGCTGTTTCAGCAACTGCACCGCTGTGATGATCCCACGTCCCGCGCAACCGACGCCGGGAGCCGGCCCGCCAGCCTCGACACAGTAAATCCCGTTGTAGCCTTCAAAAATGGCCTCATGCGCATCTACTTTGCCTTTGTCGCGTAAAAGCTCCAAAACCGTGGGTATATAGGAGCCGTCACGCAACGTGTTGGTGGAATCCGCCTTTGGGTCACAGCCAAACTGCATGACTTTGTAGCCCATATCCGAAAGCGCTGCGCTGAGATTTGACGTCGTTGTTGATTTTCCGATACCTCCTTTCCCATAAATCGCGATCTGCTTTATCTTTTTTTCTGCCATTCTTCCCCCACCTTTTCAATCTGCATTTGACCCACAAATCAAAAACATCGTCCAATTGCACAATATATCGTGCATAAACAGCTTCAAACAAGCTGTTCAACCTCACATTGATAAGAATTTCTATGCAAAACGACAGCAATTTAGAGATGTGGGTCAACTGCAACGCTCCGTTCCGCCGTCTTGCTACGGCATATTACCCCAATTTTTCACGCTGGTCAGACTATCGCTTCTTGTTTGCTCTCCGCCGTCTTGTCAACGATGTAATGATTGTATTCCTTTTCATACCACTCATCCAGGAAAGGCAGTTCGACGACTTTGCTCAGGTTCTTGGAGTAGTTACGGTTTGCCAGCGTCCTGTCGATGCGCCGCGCAAGTTCATACGCGCCTTTGTACCCAAAAAAGGTGAACCGCTGCGAAAATAGCGCGATGGACGGGACGCCGAGCTTGTTCATCCAGATGCCCAGGCCGGGATGCGAAATCGCGAGATCCGGCTTCAGTTTTTTTACCATATTGACGAGCTCCGAACTTTGGTTCGAAATCGCCGTGGGGATATTGCCCAGAGTGTCTTCTATCTCTTGGAACAGTGCGTTCCCGTAGGTATCGTAGTTAAAATTCCGCATTCCCACGACTTCCATGCCTATCTCGTTTGCGAGCAGTCCCGCCGTCCCGACGCGCATATAGCCCCCGCCGATAATGACTTTCTTGCCTTTTACGCGTTCGCGGATCGGCGCAAGCGCTTCCTTTAATTTCTTTTCTTCCTTGTCCAGCAATGCTTTGGCTTCCTTCGCACGGCCGAAGAATTCCGCGATTTCCGTGATGAACTGGCGAGTGGAGCTGCTGCCCACCGGGATCGTCGGGATCAGGTACGGCATGTCGTATGTGGTCTTCAGGTACTCCAGGAAGTACAGATCGTGGACGTGACACATCGCGACATTCAGCTTCGCCTCCGTGATCATGCGCCAATCGTCCGGGTGGCTGAATTCGACAAAGAACCGCACATTCAGGCCCAAGGCCTCAAGCAGCCTGCGGATTTCCGCCTCGTCCTGCGCGCCGATAGAAACCGCATTGTAGAGATTGACAGTATGGTTTTTTTGGTATTCATAATTTGCGACTTTCAATTCGTAATCCTTTTCGTTCGGATCTAAAGGCTGGTAATCCACATAGGGGATCGGCTTGAAATCGAATCCGGCGCGCTGTATGCCATGGTAAACGACGTCGTATGCGGAAGAGAACACCTTGGCCTTGAACCCTGGACAGTGCAGCGGCACAAGCGGCGCCGTCGTTTCCGTGCGCAGTTCATCCAGTATGCTGTCGATATCGTCGCCGATTATCGAAGGGGTGCAGGTCATGAGGACAAAGATCGCGCTGGGCCGAAACCTTCTGTCGGCTTCGAGGATCGTCTCCCGCAGCTTCTTCTCGCCGCCGTTGATGACCTCGGATTCGGTCAGGTTCGTGCTGAACCAGCGGGCGTTCGACATCTGCTTGCCGCGCTGCGCGCCGTAGAGCCGAATCGTGAAGTCCATAAAGTGGCTCTGTGAGCCGCAGCCGACCGGCCCGTGCATGATGACGACGGAGTCCTTTATGGAAAAACCTATCAACGTCGCAACGCCCATTTGGCAGAACGATGTCTGCGAGAACGTCCGATCGCAGTTCGCCAGACAGCCCCGGCAGGCATTGTCCACCATATCGTCAAGGGTTCCGCCGTAGGAATGCCCCGTGCGCCGCGTCGTTTCCCTGTTTTCGGGATATTTCGTGTCGAAATTCACTTCGAGGATCCGCGTGTCTCTCGATATCGTTTTTACTTCGTTATTGTTTGCCATTCCCTTACCTCCCCGCAAGCAACGCTCCAATTAGGTCTTCGAACAGATTCAACCCGCCGCGAAAACCCGCATATCCTTTTGAAATAACGACCCTGTTGATGATCGGATAGCTCACGGACAAGAACACTCCGTTCAGCACCTCCGCGAGGCGCCGCTCGATCGTGCTCCCGAGGACGAACGCTGGCGAAATGGTCGGATAATACTCATCGGCGAGAAACTGCGGATTCTTCTGCTCGATGTATTGCTGGATCTTGAATGTGTCCGTTTCGAACACCAGTTCCGGCTTTGTCTCGAACGCAATCTCGTCAAAAGCGGCGCGGAGCAACGCCTGCTGATCTTCATCCAGGCCGTCCGTGATAAACACATATGCCGGGAGCCACCCGATTTCGTTGTCCAGATATTTCGTATATGGCAGCGCCTGCGTCGCGTTCGCCACGACCACGACATAATTCTGGAAATCCGTATCAGCGATTATGTCCGTCACTCTGTCGATATACATGTAATAATTGCGTATTTCCGCTTTGAGAAGATCGTCTGTTTGCTGCTGCGCAACGCCAAGCTTCGCCGCCACGTCCCGGATGAAAACCTCTGTGGCGGCAGCGCCTATCGGAATATCTGTGACAAAATAGTCTATGCCGTGGCTCTCTTTTATCGTTTTCGCCGCGTCCACGCCGTAAACGCGTGAAAGCATGATGTTCAGCGACGCCTCACCGGCCCTCAGCAAGTTCTCCTGCGTCTGGTCGTTTGTGATAAACGTATTGACGGTCAGGCCCAACGCGTTCAGGAGTCGTTTTAATTCGTCCAGATCACCGCGGAAGAACGGATCGTAGCCCGGCACTAGACCGAAGATGTTGACGGCTTTCGGATCCTTTTTCTCGGCCTTGGGTATGTATTGCAGGAAAAGCTCCTCAATGAGCCGCCCGTACCCGTAGTAGGAATTGCCCTTGAACCCACCCGTTTCGAGGAATACCACCGGTTTTGGAAGCGGCGTCAGCGAATCTACGACCGCCTTGGCGTCGTCGCCGATGATATCCGTCATACAGGCCGTGGTAACAACAAAAAGGTCGCCCTTCATCACTTCGAAGACGCCTTGTATCTCCTCGCGCAGTCTGTCTTCCCCACCGAATATGACATCGGACTCAGTGATATTCGTGCTGGGGATGGCGCTGTTGCCGGCGTAGCCGGTACCGAAAGCCCCGCCCAGCATGAGGCCCTGCGACAGCGAGCCTCCGCAACCCTGCGCCCCGTGGATGATTGGTATCGTTTTGGGCAGTGCGCTGATCGTGGCCAGCACCCCGCCCAGCATGCACGAAAATCTTGGCCTTTCTATAGGATTTCCGCAAATGGCCATATAAAACTCCTTTCAAAGCTGTCTAATCACTTGTTTCCCTGTTGTTCCGCCATTGTTTCCCTGTCTTCGGAATACCGCGGTTCCCGGCGCGCTTATTCCGTAAACAGCGCCGTCGATAGATATCGCTCGCCGGTATCCGGCAAAATAACGACGATATTCTTCCCCTCGTACGCCTTGCGCCCTGCGATTTTTGTCGCCGCAAACAAGGCCGCGCCCGAAGAAATGCCGACCAGCAGCCCCTCTTTCCTCGCGACTTCGCGTGCGGCGTCAAAAGCCTCCTGGTTCTTTACCCGGAAAATTTCATCGACGTATTTCCGTTCGAAGACCTTGGGGATAAAGCCCGCCCCTATTCCCTGAAT
>JAITOE010000158.1 GCA_031290135.1 Eubacteriales Family XIII. Incertae Sedis bacterium | reverse complement strand
CCTTTTAGGGGCGGCCGGCAAAGGTCTTGGCTTTCGGAACCGCGCCTTTTAGGCGCTGGCAGCAATAGGCCCTTATAGGGCCAAGGCAAACCACCCCTTGAAGGGGTGGTAGGTGATTTTCAATTGACAATAACGTATAATTATGATACCATATAGACAATACATGTCCGTGTAATTGGGGAACAGGGCCTGACGGAAAAAAGACCGTCGCGGCTCCAAGGTTTAGTTATCGGCGCAATAATTACAGCGAAAGGTTACAAAGGGGGATGAAGGTAAGATGAGAATGAAGAAAAGGCTGTGTTTGCTGACGGCTATTTTTTTGGGACTGAGTTGCTTTTGCGGCGCGGCTGCAGCCGAAGAACCGCCTGCCGCGCCGGTCGGGGGCGGCGCGCCGGTTACGGCCGATGCGATCTACGTGAACGGAAACATCTATACGGTGGACGCGGATTTTTCAAAAGCAGCCGTCATTGCCACGAAAGGGCAGGAAATTTTGTATGTGGGCAATGACAGGGCGGAAGCCGAAGCATTTTCCGGCGCGGCCACAAAGCAGGTGGATTTAAAAGGAAAAACCGTTATTCCCGGCATCGTCGAGGGACACATGCACTTTATCAGCGAAGCGGAAAAGCTCATGATTTTAGATGTGTTCATGGAAGCGAAGCCGGTGATCCTGCAAAAAGTGAAAGAGGAAGCCGCCAAGCTGAAGCCTGGCGAATGGGTCACGGGCAGGGGCTGGAACCAGGAAGCGTGGGAGACGGCGGAATGGCCATCCAAGGAGGATCTGGACGCGGCGGCGCCGGATAACCCGGTCATGCTGACGCGTTCGTGCAACCACGCGCTCTGGGTGAACTCCATGGCGCTGGAGATGGCAGAGGTGACGAAGGACACCCCGGATCCGCAAGGCGGCGAAATTCTGAAAAACGCGGCGGGCGAACCGCTGGGCGTCCTGACGGACACGGCGATGCTTCTGGTGCGAAACATAGTGCCGCCGCTGAGCAACGAAAGGCGGGTCGAGGGGATGCTGAAGGCGCAGGAAGAGCTGTTCTCCTATGGGATAACCTCCCTGATGGACGCAGGCATTACGCAGGAAAACCTGGCGCTGACCCGCGCGCAGTACGAATCGGGCGCCCTGAAGATTCGCATTTCGGAATTCTTGTTCGCCACAAACGGCAACGACAAAGCCTACATAGAAGCGGGCAACAAGCCCGTGTCCGGGCTGTATGACGGGCATCTGGACATACGGGGCATCAAGATCGTGTCCGACGGTTCCCTGGGGGCGCGCGGCGCGCTGCTGATCGACGACTACAGCGACCAGCCCGGCCACAAGGGCAGCGGTCGCTACACGGACGCCGAGCTGTATGAAATCGTGAAACGCGCACATGACAACGGTTTCCAGCTGGCTTTGCACGGCATCGGCGACGGGGCCGTCCGCCAGGTGATCAACGCCTATGAAAAGGTGCTGAAAGAAAGCCCCAAAGACGACCACCGCTACCGCATCGAACATTTCCAGATCGTAAAGCCGGAAGACATCAAACGCGCGATGGATCTGGGCATCCTGCCTGCCATGCAGGCGATACACGCCACGTCAGACAAGGGCATGGCAGAGGACAGGATCGGGGCGGAGCGGATAAAATCCGCCTACGCATGGCGGACGGTGCTGTCAAGCGGCGGCATCATCGCCAACGGCTCCGACGCGCCGGTCGAACTGGTAAATCCCTACCACGGCATTTTCGCCGCCGTGACGCGGCAGGACCGCCAGGGGGAACCGGACGAAGGCTGGTATCCGGAGCAAAAAATGACAAGGGAAGAAGCGCTGCGCTCGTTCACCTCCTGGTCGGCATACGCCCTCTTCAGCGAGGGCGTCAAAGGCTCGCTCGAAGCAGGGAAAATGGCGGATTTCGTCGTGCTGGACAGGGACGTCATGACCTGTTATGAAGGCGACATAAAGGACGCGAAGGCACTGATGACCGTCCTGGGCGGCAAACCCGTTTACAGCAAGGACGTAAAAACGATAAGCGCCACCTTCATAGGAAATGCCATCGACATGGGCGAAGGCTATATTCTGGAAAACGGTGTGCTTTACGTCCCGGCGGACAAACTGGCAGAAGCCATGGAAGCCGCCTATGACGCAGACGGGGAGACGGCGGAAATAAGCTATAAGGGCATCGCTCTGCGCCTGCGCGCGGACAAAAGCTCCATGCAGGTGGCAGGACAGGAAACGTCCATGGAAGCAGCGCCGATATTCCGGGACGGGAAACTCTTTGTCCCGCTCCGGGATTTCGCCGGGGCGCTGAGCCTGAAAACACACTGGTACACGGCGGGGCGCGAGGCCGCAGTGAGTTTCTGACGCGCCCCAGACGGACACGCCTCTGAATAGTCAATCACGACGGGGTTTCCGTCACCAAACGGAACGAATCTACCCAGCTACGGGGCGGGCGTCACCCCTCCGTCATTGCGAGCGCAGCGAAGCAATCCACAGGCACTGGATTGCTTCGGCGCACCGCTTCTCGCAACGACAAAGGATGTACCTAAGATTCATAACAGTCAATCACGACGGGTTCCGTCACCAAACGGAACGAATCTAACCAGCTGGGGGCGGGCGTCACCCAGAGGCGGGATTGCGGGCATACGAGCGGAATGAGCGCAAGCGAATGTAGCGCCCGCACAAGCGTCAGCGACCCGACCGGCGGCGATCAACATACCTAAGATTCATAACAGTAACAATGAAACCGGCAAATGAAGCCGCCGCGGATGATTTTCCTTGTAATCCGCGGCGGTTTCGGTTATACTACCGTATAGAACAAAAACGCATCTTCAGGAAAGGATGAACAGATATGTTGCTGGCATTTGACGTGGGAAACACCAACATCGTTATGGGTGCTTTCAAGGATGGCAATCTGATTCAAAACTGGAGGCTGGAAACACACAACAATAAAAGCGCTGACGAATACGGCATGGTGATCAACCAGCTTTTCGACTTTGAGGGCATTGACATCAATTCCGTGAAAGACGTCATTATTTCAACGGTTGTGCCCTCCATGCTGTATACGCTGCAACATATGTCCATGAAGTATTTCAAAAAACGGGCGCTGGTCATCGGGCCGGGGATCAAAACCGGCCTCGTCGTAAAGTACGACAACCCGAAGCAAGTGGGGGCGGACCGGATCGTCAACGCGGTCTCGGCTTTGTCAAAATACGGCGGCCCGCTGGTGATCGTGGATCTCGGAACGGCCACCACGTTCTGCGCGGTCACGGAAAAATGGGAATATCTTGGCGGAAGCATCGCGCCGGGCCTGAAAATATCGTCCGACGCGCTTTTTGAAAAGACCGCCAAGCTCCCAAGGGTCGAGCTGGAGGAACCGGGGCGCGTGATTTGCAGGAACACCATCGAAAGCATGCAGTCCGGCCTCGTCTACGGCCATATGGGCATGGTGGATTTTATCACGAACCGGATGAAAAAAGAACTGACGAAGTACGCCCCCTCCGAAAAGCCGGTGCGCGTGGTCGCCACGGGCGGCATTGTCAACATGATCGACAACGGGATAGGCTGCATCGACATCGTGGACAAACTGCTTACGCTGGAAGGGCTTCAGTTCATTTACGAAAAAAACAGGCCGATACGGCCTGAGATCAAGGAGATGCCGCCATTTGAAGAGGATGCGCCCTAACCGGGGACAGGACGGGATCGGCGGTCTTCGGCTGGAAAACCCATTCGTGCTGGCGCCGCTTGCCGGCATCACGGACGCGCCCTTCAGGCGGCTTTGCCGGGAACAGGGCGCGGCTCTGGCCTATGCCGAGATGGTCAGCGGCAAAGGGCTGTGGTACGGGGACAAAAAAACGGAAAGCCTGCTCCGCATATATGACGGTGAAAAGCCGGTAGGCTACCAGATTTTCGGCAGGGAGCCGGAAATTCTGGCTTTTGCGGCGGAAACGCTGGACGCGCGGGAAAACGACATTCTGGACATCAACATGGGATGCCCGGTCCCGAAAGTGGTGAGGAACGGAGAAGGCGCCGCGCTTTTGCGGGAGCCGGAACTGGCGGGGCGTCTCATAGAAGCGGCCGCCGCGAAAACCCGCAAGCCGGTCACGGCGAAGATCCGGATAGGGTGGGACGACAGCAGCGTCAACGCGGTGGAGATGGCCAGAACGCTGGAAGCGGCCGGAGCCGCGGCCGTCGCCGTCCATGGGAGGACGCGCGAACAGTATTACAGGGGAAAGGCGGACTGGGACGTGATACGCCTTGTCAAGGCGGCGGTCCGGATTCCCGTCATAGGGAACGGGGACGTCCGCTGCGGGGCGGACGCCGTGCGCATGCTGGATGAGACGGGCTGCGATTTTGTCATGATCGCGCGGGGCGCCCTCGGCAACCCCTGGATTTTTCGGGATGCCTGCGCGCTGTACCGCGGCGCGGAGGCTCCCGCCCCGGTATCGGCGAAAGACAGGGCGGGCATGCTGCTCCGGCACCTGGACATGCTCATCGCGGAAAAGGGTGAATATGTCGCGGTCCGCGAGATGCGGAAACATGCCGCGTGGTATGTAAGGGGGATCCGGGGGGCGGCGGAGCTTCGCGGGCAGCTGAACGCCGCCTGCGAAGCCGGGGTGTTCCGCCGCGCGGTGGAATCTTTTGCCGGGAGGCTGTAGGGATCCGCAAGCACCGAAAAACTTGACTTTGCAAGGGAAATGAAGTAAAATAAAACGCATTGGCGGCCTGTCCCCGCAGACGGCGGAAAATCCGCTGCGGTTAAACCGAAAGGAGAAAGCTTCCCCATGAGTGATGAAGTACTGTTAACCAGAGAGGGCTACGAAAAAACCGTGGCGGAACTGGAAGATCTGATCGCCATCAAAAGGCCGGAAGTCGCTGAACGCATCAAAGAAGCGATTTCATACGGCGACATTTCCGAAAACGCGGAATATGATTCCGCCAAAAATGAACAGGCGGAGCTGGAACATCGGATCGAAAAGCTGGAAAACATGATCCGGAAAGCCAAGATCATCGACAACGACGATATCGCAAAAGACAAGGTGGGCCTGGGACTCACGGTCAAGGTGAAAGACATCAAGGCGAAAGAAACGATGGAATTTACGATTGTGGGTTCTTCGGAAGCGGATCCTTTTGAAGGCAAAATCTCCAACGAATCCCCGGTGGGCGCCGCGCTCATCGGCAAGAAAAAGAAAGACAAGGTGGAAATCCCGGTGCCGGATGGAACCGTGAAGTACGAAATACTGGATATTTTCAGGAAATGAGCGCATGCGCTTCGCCGCAATGACATGGGCCGCAGCGCGGACCGGCGAAATTCATTAACAGGGAGAGAGGTGTAAGATTTATGGACACAGACGCGAGCGGCAACGCGCCCGGCGAGGAAACGGCAGAAGAGTTTTCTGACGAAAAATTAAACGAACTGCGCCAGATTCGCAGGGAAAAACTCAAAAAGCTGCAAGCCATGGGAAGAAACCCGTTCTTGGTGGAAACCTGGGACGTGACCGCTTACAGCCAAGACGTCAAGGATGAATTCGAAGCGCTGGACGGTCAGTGGATTTCCTGCGCCGGGCGGATCATGGCAAACCGGCACATGGGCAAGGCTTCCTTTTTGGACATCCAGGACAAACAGGGACGCATCCAGATCTATGTCCGGCAAGACGTCATAACGCCCGAAGAGTATGATATTTTTTTAACATACGACATCGGCGACATCGTGGGCGTGGAAGGCACGGTTTTCAAGACGCGGCACGGCGAAATCTCCGTCAGGACGGAAAAAATCGTGCTTCTGACCAAATCGCTGCAGATCCTCCCCAACAAGCACCAGGGCCTGAAAGACACCGAAATGCGGTACCGCCAGCGCTACGTGGACCTGATCATGAACCCCGACGTGCGGAACACGTTCATCATGCGGGCGAAGATCATCAAAGAAATCAAACGCTACATGGAAGACGAAAGAGGCTTCCTTGAAGTGGACACGCCCGTGCTGACCACCATTGCGGGCGGCGCCAACGCCCGGCCTTTCGAAACGCACCACAATACCTTGGATCTGGACATGAAGCTCCGCATCTCCAACGAGCTGTACCTGAAAAGGCTCACGGTGGGCGGACTGGACCGCGTTTACGAGATGGGGAAGATGTTCCGGAACGAAGGCATGGACAAAAACCACAACCCTGAATATACGGCCATGGAGCTTTACCAGGCCTACGGCAACATGGAGACGATGATCGACATCGCAGAAAACCTGATTGCGGGCGCCGCCAAAGCGGCCACGGGCTCAATGTCCATCGAATACCAAGGGAAGAAATTCAACTTGGCGCCGCCCTGGGAGCGTCTTTCCATGCAGGACGCCGTCAAAAAATGGGCGGGCGTGGATTTTGACAGAATCCAGACGGATGAAGAGGCTAAGGAAGCGGCGAAGGCGCATGGGCTGGAAGACTGGGAAAAGATGACCCGCGGCCTCGTGATCTGCGAACTCTTTGAAAAATACTGCGAGGATCATCTGGACGGGCCGGTATTCATAACGGGGCATCCCGTCGAAATATCGCCGCTTGCCAAGCGGGATCCGAAAGATCCGCGCATCACGCGGCGCTTCGAGGCGTATATCAACTGCTGGGAAGTGGCGAACGCGTTCTCGGAACTGAACGATCCCATCGACCAGTACCAGCGCTTCAAAGCGCAGCAGGAACAATTGGAGGGCGGGGACGAGGAAGCCCATCCCATGGACGAGGATTTCGTGAACGCGCTTGAAGTCGGCCTTCCGCCGACGGGCGGCATGGGCATCGGCATAGACCGGGTCATCATGCTCATCACAAACGCGCCCTCCATCCGGGACGTCATTCTGTTCCCTACCATGAAACCCCTGGAGGACTGATGCCTTACCTTTTAATCGTTGTTAAGGACGGGGCGGTGAAAGGCTTCAAGACGGGCGGCATGCTCTTACGGATCATGCTGCCTGTTTATATTGCGGTGGTTCTCATAAAATATTCGCCGCTCATGCCTTTTCTCACGGATTTGTTCGCCCCGGCGATGGGGCTTTTCAGGATGCCCGGCGAAGCTGCGGCCCCGCTGATTTTCGGCTTTTTTTCCGACGAATACGGCGCGATCGCGGCGATACGCGGTTTTTCTTTCAGCACGGCCACGGTCACGACCATCGCCATGATGAACCTGTGTCTCCATTCCATTCCCGTGGAAAGCGCAATCAACCGGAAAATAGGCTTCCCCGTCTGGCGGATCATCCTTTTCCGGATCTTCCTTGCCGTGGGCGTGGGCTTTTTGACCGCGTGGCTGGGAGGACTGTTCCTATGAGCGCGCCCTGGGACGTGATCTTGCCTGAAATACTGACAGGCTGCGTCATGACGGCGCTGAACCTCCTGAAAGTCATCGTGCCGCTCATGGTCATCATTGAGATCCTCATGGCGTACAAATTGGTGGAAAAGCTGGCGGCAAGACTGAACTGGCTGGCGGGGCTTCTCGGAATCGGCAAAGACGCCTTGCTGCCTTTAGCGGTGGGCGTGCTCATGGGCGTCACCTACGGCGCCGGCACGCTGATCGAGATCAACCGCCGCACGCCGCTGTCGAAAAGAGATTTCACGCTGGTCGCCATATTCATGTACTGCTGCCACGGAATCATAGAAACCACCTTCATCTTCACCATGGCGGGCGCAAACCCGCTCTTCCCCAGCCTGCTCCGCCTGCTGATTGCCGTGCTCGTGACAACGGCGGCGGCGCGGCTCCCTTGGATAAGCAGGGAGATAAACAGGGAGTAAACTTTTTTCCTCTGCTTCGGGTTGAAATTTGTTTTGGAAGCTGATATACTGATATCGCTGTATCAATTTCTGTTTTTGTTGATAATCGTTTTCGGCCAGGCGCTTTATGCCCGGCGTGCGCAAGGACGGATGGAATCACGGCCCTCTTTTTGATTCGCGCCGGCGGACGGAGCCGAAAAAGAACAAAGGAGCAAGGGATGAAAGGCTATACGAGCGATACGATCAAAAATGTAGCACTGTTAGGCCATGGTGGATGCGGCAAAACAACGCTTCTTGAGGCGGCGCTGCTATCCACGGGCGTGATCAACAGGTTGGGCAAAGTCGAAGACGGGAACACCGTTTCGGATTATGACAAGATGGAAATCGAAAAAGGCTACTCCATAAGCGCGTCCATCGTCCCGGTCGAATACAATAAATACAAAATCAATTTCTTGGACACGCCGGGTTTCTTTGACTTCATAGGCGACGTCAATTCGGCGCTGCGGGCGGCCGAGGCCGGCGTCATCCTTGTGGATGCTTCGGCGGGCATCCAGGTCGGCACGGAAAAGGCCTGGAATTCCTGCAAAGAATACCAGCTGCCGAAATTCTTTTTTATCAACAAAGTGGACAAAGAAAACGTAAACGTCGATCAGACCATCGCGGACCTCAAAGCTAAATTCGGCACGTCCGTCGTGACGTTGGACGACCGCGATGCCCTGAATGAAGCCATCGCCGAAACGGATGAAGCGCTCTTGGAGAAATTTTTCGGCGGCGAAACATTTACGGACGAAGAATTCAACAAAGGGCTGGCCGCAGGCATCGCGTCGGGCGGCATTGTCCCGGTCGTTTCAGGGAGCGCCGGTGGCGGCGCCGGCCTCAAGGAATTTTTAGACATGCTGCTGAAATATGTCCCGGATCCGAAAACTGCCGCATATGAAGCAGAAAACGCCAACGAGGAAAGCGTGACCCTCGCCTGTGACGCGTCGGCTCCCCTGTCCGCGTTCGTCTTCAAAACCATCGCGGATCCTTTCGTGGGAAAGATTTCCCTGCTCAAGGTCATTACCGGCAAGCTGGCGCTTGGCGTGGAGGTCTACAATCCCAGAACGGAAAAAAGCGAGAAAATCGGCTCGTTTTTCTATCTGCGCGGAAAAACACAGAGCGAAGCCCCCCAGGCGCTTGCGGGCGACATCGTCGCCGCTGGCAAACTCCAGTTCACCCAGACCGGGGACACGCTCTGCGACAAAGCGCACTTCGTCAAATTCCCAAGGGTGAAATTCCCGGTGCCGTCGCTGTACATAGCGGTGGAACCCAAGGTGCAGGGCGAGGACGAAAAAGTCAGCTCCGGCCTGCACAAGCTCATGGAAGAAGACCCTTCGTTCGCAATGAAAAGAAACAGCGAAACCCACCAAACCCTCTTGGAGGGACAGGGGGAAATACAGATCAGCATCGTCACGGCAAAACTGAAAGAAAAATTCGGCGTGGAGGTGGAACAGAAAGATCCCAAAGTCCCGTATCGCGAGACCATCAAAGGCACTTCAGACGTGCAGGGCAAGCACAAGAAACAGTCGGGCGGCGCGGGGCAGTACGGCGACGTGCATGTCCGTTTTTCGCCCTCCCAGGAAGAATTCGAGTTCGCGGAGGAACTGTTTGGCGGCTCCGTGCCGAAAAACTACGTGCCTGCCGTGGAAAAAGGCCTGCGGGAGTGCATGGACAAAGGCCCGCTGGCGGGCTGCAAGGTGGTGAACGTGAAAGCCGTTCTGTACGACGGCACCTACCACGACGTGGACTCAAACGAAATGGCATTTAAAATCGCCGCCACCCTCGCGTTCAAAAAAGGCATCGTGGAAGCGAAGCCCGTGCTGCTGGAACCCATCATGCACGTGGAAATCATGATTCCGGACGAATACATGGGCGATATCATGGGCGACATGAACAAGCGCAGGGGGAAAATCCTGGGCATGGAGCCTCAGCAGGGCGGCGGCCAGAAGGTTATGGCGGAGGCGCCCCAGGCGGAAATGTTCAAATACGCCATCGTGCTGCGTTCCATGACACAGGCCAGAGGCAGTTTTACCATGACCTTTGGACGATATGAAGAAGTCCCCGCGCATCTGGCGGAGAAGATCATCGCGGCGCACAAAACGGAGACGGCGGCGGCGGAGTAACTTCAGCCGGAGCGAAGGCAGGGCGGCATCGCCGTCCGTCATTGCGAGCAGGGCGAAGCAATCCATATGCGCCGGATTGCTTCGGCGCTTCGCTTCTCGCAATGACGTGGGTCACAGCGCAGCCAGCGCCTCAGACAAACTGGACACCCCGATCAGCTTCAGGCCGGCGCCGACATCTGTCAGCCGGCCTGCGTTCTTTTTTGGCATGATCACCCGCGTAAAGCTGCCGAGCCGGGCGGCTTCTTTCACGATCCTTTCCGCATAGCGGACCGTTCTAAGCTCCCCGGTAAGGCTGATCTCCCCGATCGCGATGGTCTTCGCGCCGACGGGGATGTTTTTGTGGCTGGAATAAATCGCCAGCGCAACCGCCAGATCCATGGACGTGCCTTCCGGCTTCAGGCCGCCGACCACGTTGACATAGACGTCGCGGTCAATGAGGGAAAGACCCGCCTTGCGTTCCAGCACCGCCAGGATCATGTTGAGGCGGGCGCTTTCCACGCCTATGGCCGCCCGCCGCGCAAAACCCACGTTGGCGGGGGCGGTGAGCGCCTGCAGTTCCAGAATCAGCGGCCGCGTCCCTTCGTAGATGGCCGTGGCCACCGCGCCCTCCGCCGCGCCGTCCATGCCCTCAAGGAAACTCTGGGAGATGTTTTCCACCGAAACCAGCCCCGCCTCGCCCATCTCAAACGCGCCGATCTCGCTGGTGGTCCCGAAACGGTTCTTGCTTGCGCGGATGATGCGCAGTTCCTGGCTGCGCTCGCCGGAAAACTGGAGGACGCAATCCACCAGATGCTCGATGATCCGCGGCCCGGCGAGTTCCCCCGCCTTCGTGACGTGGGCGACGATGAAGACCGGCGTGTTTTTATGCTTGCCGTAGCGCATCAGTTCGCCGGTGCAGGCGCGGACCTGGGAAACGCTGCCGGGCGCCGATTCCAGCGACCCGGAATACATCGTCTGGATGGAGTCGATGACGAGAAGCGCCGGGGCGAGCTTTTCCGCGGCGTCTAAGACATGTTCCATGGTTGTTTCCGACAGCAGATACAGGTTTTCCGGCAGTTCGCCGCAGACCCGGTCGGCGCGCATCTTGATCTGTTCCCCCGATTCCTCGCCGGAAACATAGAGGACGTTGCCGTACAGCCGCGCGATGCCTGCGGCGGCTTCTATGATGATGGTGGATTTCCCGACGCCGGGTTCGCCGCTGATGAGGCTCAGGGAACCCTTGACGATGCCGCCGCCCAAGACCCGGTTAAATTCGGAAATTCCGGTATCCAGCCGGTCATAAGCCCCGGATTTGACGTCGCCCAGCTTCACCGGCGCCGCCACTGCGGAAAGCCCGCCCCGGCCACCCTGGCCGCCCGCCCCGCGCGGATCCTGTGGCAGATGGATCTGTTTTTCCTCGACAAAGCTGTTCCACGCGCCGCAGATGCACTGCCCTGCCCATTTCGGGCTTTCATGCCCGCATTCCTGGCAGACGAACACGGTCTCGCTTTTTTTCGCCATATGATCTCCTTGATCGTTACTGTTCAAAGGTGTGTCCGTCTGGGGGGCAGTCCCGCCGGGAAATGGTCTCGCTCTATTTCTTGCCGCAGGCATGAAATAGCTAAGCGAACCTTTTGCGGGCAGCTTTGCTGCCGTACATGTCTCTTCGA
>JAITOE010000156.1 GCA_031290135.1 Eubacteriales Family XIII. Incertae Sedis bacterium | reverse complement strand
TGGGGCGAGCGGCTTGCCTCCGGAAAACGGCAATGTCCTGCCGGTTTTACGTCACGGAGATGCTTTTTCCCCGGGAGCGGGCATAGGGACGTCAGCTGGAGATGCCTCCCGCTTATGTTGTCTTTTTTTTGTGACATTTTCAAAAACGCTTGACAACATATCCGGGAGAAACCCTATTTTTCTATTTTTCGGCGGCATAAACCGACAGGCGCTTCCCCGCTTCCCGCAGGAAATCTTCCGTATCTGCCTGCCGTTTGTTTTCCGTCCGGGACAGGGCGTAGAGATCGCCGGTCATGACGCCGTTTTCTATGGTTTCGACAGCGGCTCTTTCCAGCTTGCCCGCAAAGGCGGCCAGGTCCAAAAGGCCGTCCAGCTCGCCGCGTTTCCGCAGGGCGCCGCTCCAGGCGAACAGGGTCGCCACGGAGTTCGTGGACGTCTTCTCGCCCGCGCGGTAGCGGTAGTAGTGTTTCTGCACCGTCCCGTGGGCGGCCTCGTACTCGAACACGCCTTTCGGCGACACCAGAACCGAAGTCATCATGGCAAGGCTGCCGTAGGCCGTGGCGACCATGTCCGACATGACGTCCCCGTCGTAATTTTTGCAGGCCCAGATAAATCCGCCCTCCGAGCGCACCACCCGCGCCACCATGTCGTCGATGAGGGTGTAGGAATAGCGGACGCCTGCCTCGGAAAAGGTTTTTTTGTACTCTTCTTCGAAGATTTCTTCAAAAATATCTTTAAAGTGATGGTCGTAGGTCTTTGAAATCGTGTCTTTCGCGGCAAACCACAGATCCTGCTTCGTGTCCAGCGCGTAGCTGAAGCAGGCGCGCGCGAACGACGCGATGCTTTCGTCCGTGTTGTGTACGCCCTGAACGATGCCGCCCCCGTCAAATTCATGTATGGTGCGCCGCGTCTCCGCGCCGCTGCCGCTGTCGCGCAGGACCAGTTCCGCGCGGCTTCCGGCGCCTGCCGGCAGTTCCACGTTCCTGTAGATGTCCCCGTAGGCGTGGCGCGCGATGGTGATGGGTTTTGTCCAGGTGGGGATGTATGGGACGATGCCTTTCACGAGGATCGGCGCCCGGAACACCGTCCCGTCCAGAATGGCCCGTATCGTCCCGTTCGGCGACTTCCACATCTCCGACAGGCCGTATTCTTTGACGCGCTCCGCGTTTGGCGTGATGGTGGCGCACTTGACAGCCACACCGTGTTTCAGCGTCGCCTCCGCCGCCTCCGCCGTGACCGCGTCGCCGGTTTCCTCCCGCCGCGCGAGGCCGAGGTCGTAATATTCCGTCTTCAGATCTACATAGGGGGCGATGAGAATCTCCTTCACCCATTGCCAGATGACCCGCGTCATCTCATCCCCGTCCATTTCCACCAGCGGGGTTTTCATTTTGATTCTACCGGACATTTTTTTCTCCTTTTCCAATATAAGAATGCCGTCGTTTTTTCAATTGCCTTTCCGTCTTCGCCGTGATACAATAAAATCTGTTGCAGCTATTGTATTGCTTATGCGAAAAGGGGTTTTAGGGATGCAAAGGGAGAGAAGCAAACTGACTGCCGGCCTTCTGTTTGTTTTGCTGGCCAGTTTCGGGTACGGCACGATGCCGGCCGTCACACAGTACGCGCTGGCTTCGGGCGTGGCGATCGAAACCGTCCTGGCTTCCAGATACCTCTTCGGGCTGCCCCTGATATGGATCTACATTTTCTTCCGGCGAAAGAACGTTCGCGTCGGCAGGGGGAACGCGCTCTTTATGACGGCGGCCGGCTGCACCACCGTCCTCTGCGCCATTACCATGAACGAAAGCTATAAATACATACCCGGTTTCATCGCTTCCCTTCTGGTTTTCCTGTATGTCGTCATCGTCGTGCTCATTGAGATCCTCATCGGGAAAGAAAAACCGCATAAGTCGCGCCTGCTTTGCCTGGCGCTGGCTGTCATCGGCCTGATTGCCGTAGTGTGGGTTCCGGACGGGGACGTCAGCCTCAATCCCATCGGGATCTTTTTCGCTTTCGCGGCGGCCCTCACCTACGCGCTTTCGGCTGTCATCATGGGGGCGAAGCGGCTTGCGGACATTTCCGCGGAAGTGGTGATGGGCTTCATGTTCCTGATTCCCATGGCGGTCAGCCTCATACGGGCTGCGGCGGCCGGCTGCCCTCTCGTCCCGCCGGAATCCCCGCAAATCATTTTTGTGATTTTCCTCAGCCTCTCCGCCGGCTTTGTCGCGCCCGTCGCGTTCTGCCAGGCGATCAAGCTGATCGGCGCGAGCACCTCGTCCATGATCAACACGTCCGAACCTGTCATCGCCTACTTTGCGGGCGTGGTCATCATGTCGGACCGTATTTCCGGAAGCTCCATGCTGGGCGGGGGCCTCATCATCGTCGCCATCCTGCTCCTGAACATCACGGAGCGAAAACGGGCGTCATCCATCGACCTCAAATAACGACATCAATTCTTTCTGGCTGAGGGTTTCAAACGCGTTGCCGCCCGCCTTGATGATGTTCTCCGCGAGCGCCGCCTTGCTTTCCTGCAGATGCAGGATTTTTTCTTCTATGCTGTCCTGGGCGATCAGCTTAAAGACTTGCACGTGCTGCGTCTGCCCGATGCGGTGCGCCCTGTCCGTGGCCTGGTTCTGGACGCTTACATTCCACCATGGGTCATAATGGATGATTACGTCCGCACCGGTTAGGTTGATCCCGGTTCCGCCGGCCCGCAGCGAAATCAGGAAAACCGGCGTATTCCCGGCGTGGAAATCGTTCACGAGCGAAAGCCGGTCTTTCTTCGGCGTAGAGCCGTCCAGATAAAAATACGCGATGCCCTCTTTCTCAAATTCGCGCCGCAAAATATCCATCATGGAGGTGAACTGCGAAAACAACAACATGCGGTGGCGGGATTCTATGCAGTTTTTCACGAGTTCCAGACAGGTGTCCAACTTCGCGCTCCGCCCGGTGAAATTCTCGAAGATCAGGGACGGGTCACAGCAGATCTGGCGAAGCCGCATCAGGGCCGCGAAGATTTCCATGCGGTTCTGGTTTTGATTTTCCGTCGCCTCCTCCATCTTTTGCGCCATTTCGCTTTTGACCTGGGCCAGCGTCGCAAGGTAAAGCTTTCGCTGTTCTTCCTCCATCGCGGACACTATGACGGACTCCGTTTTTTCAGGCAGTTCTTTCAAAACGTCTTTTTTCAGCCTTCTGAGGATGAAGGGACGCACCAGCTCCCGCAGGCGTTCCGTGGAGCGTTCGTCTCCGTATTTCACGATCTGCGTCTCGAATTTCTTATGGAAATGCCCGTAATTATATAGGTAGCCGGGCATGACAAAGTCGAAAATCGACCAGAGTTCCGCGAGGCTGTTCTCCACGGGGGTTCCTGTGAGCGCAAAGCGGCTGCGGCCGGACAGCTGCTTGACGGCGCGCGCGTTCTGGGTGTTCTGGTTCTTGATGAACTGCGCCTCGTCCAGGATGACGTACCGGAACACGATGTTTTTGTACAGCGCGACGTCGCGCACGAGCTGCCCATACGAAGTGATTACGAGATCATAGGCGCGGGCGCGCTTCGCGACGCGTTCCCGTTCTTCCTTTCCGCCCGTCAGCGCGATGGTTTTCAGTCCCGGCGTGAAACGCGCCGCCTCCGCTTCCCAGTTTAAGACGACCGAAGCCGGACACACGACGATGGACGGCCGCCGCGCCTCCCCGCCCTCCATGTAGCTCACCGTGCCGCTGCCTTCCGTGAGGGTCCCGCCGATGAACTCCGCGCCGTATTTCGTCAGCCCGCCCATGTTGGCTCTTCCGTCCTCTCTTCCGTCCTCTTTTTCGCTTTGCAGCAGGGCGAGCACCTGTACGGTCTTTCCCAGCCCCATGTCGTCCGCGAGGATGCCGCCGAAGTGCAGGGCGTCGATGGTTTTGAGCCAGCGGAATCCGGTTTTCTGGTAATTCCGGAGCAGCTTCGCCAGGCCCGGCGACGGCTGGTAGTCCGCGTCGGCTATGTCCCGCAGGTTGCGGATGATGGTTTTGAACGCATCGTCGCGCTCATAGCGGATTTCGTCGCTTTGTTTCAGCATCGCGTCCACATAGGGCGCGCGGTTCATGTCTAACTGTATCTTCCCCTGTGCCAGTTCTCTTTCGCTGATATCAAGGCCGTCCGTAAATTCGGCCAGTTCCGCGATGGCGCCGCCCTCCAGTGACAGGAACGACCCGTCTTTCATCCGCCTGAATTTCTTTGCCTTGCGGTAGCTTTTCAAAATATCCGCGAGTTCCCGGAAATCGATCGATTCCAGGTCAAAATCGATTTCCAGCAAATGGCCGTCCAACCGCACGCCGACGTTGATGCCGACCTTCTCGCGGATTTTCAGCGTTTCAAAGGCGTCGGACGCATAGATTTCCGCGATTTCCGAAAGTGCGCCCATGCCATGGGCGACGAGTTCATACAGGGCGTTTTCATCTTCCTGCAGGATCAGCGTTCCCGGCGCCGTGAGCGCCCTGCCCATGTACTGCATCAGCAGCTGTTCCGCGTTCCGCTCGCCTGCCAGGTCGATGGTTTTCGACAGATATTTTTCCGCAAAGGCTTCGTGCGTCTGCTCCCCGTAGGAGAACGTCATGCGCGCCGTCACCGCGTCTTTTTCATTGATGTCAAAATAGATCTTCGTGGAAAGCGGTTCCGGCTGTTTCATCAGCAGCGCTTCATCGATGTCAAAGCGCAGGAAGTCTTCGGTTTCCTGTATGATTGCGGTGAACAGGGTCGGCAGGTCTTCCTCCGCGATGAAGGCAGCCCCGCCCTGCCTTGCCATCGACTGCAAAAAATATTTGCATTTTTCCCCATAGGCCGGCGAACATTTATACAGGACGCCGTCTTCCGCCAAGTAGGCGCAGCTCCGTCCCATGATTATGTCCACGTCGCTTTCCTGCGTAAGCGAAGCGCCGCCGTCTTTGCGCGTAAGTTTGAAATGAACGGGACAGTCTTTTTCGCGGATCCGGTAGTCTCCGGGGCGAATGTTGCCTTTCCCCTCGATTTTCAGTATGTCCTCATCGGAAAAAAGCGCGAAAAATTCGTCTACCACGGTATTGGTGAAGCGAATCCGCCGTTTAAGCAGTTCGTTGGATTCATTGGGATAACGGTAATGCCGCAGCGCGAAGTCAAGCAGGGGAAGGCTTTCCGGTTCAAAGGCGCCGCGCGTCGGCACGACTTCCGTGTCTTTGCCGAAAGACATTTTCTCCGCATAGGTGTAGGCCGCGATGAATTCCGAAAGGTCTTTGAGGATATATCGTTTCTTTGCGCCGAGACGCAGGGTCAGGTAATATCCGTCGTAGCGGGAAACATGCAGGACAGGCTCCAGCGCCAGCCGTTCTTCCGTATGCGTGTTCGCCGCCGCGGACAGGCGGTTGGCGCGCAGGATGGAGGCGTTCATCAGCATCGAAACGGCATATTCGTCTGTTTTTCTTTCCGAAGTCCGGGCGGGTTCTTCGTCGATGTCTCTTTCGCCTATTTCACCTTCGCCGAGCCAGGCGTCGTCCCAGTCGTCTTCGGCATATCCGTCGTCCGCGTCTTCCGCAGGCCGCCCGGCGTCGGCGTTCCCGGCGGCGGGTTCCTCTGCGTCCACCAATTCCCCTTTTGACGCCATCCGCTGTGCCTCCAGGGCGGCTGCGATGATATGCCGGCAATATTTTGAATATATGCTGAAGTCGGGGCAGCTGCAGCGAGCCGCGCTTATGGCAGAACATTTTTCATCGCCAAATGAAAGCGCCACGCCATAGCCGCCCTGTTTTTTGCCGTCAACCTGCGCGGTCAGGTCCCGGCCGTCAAAGAACGTGACGCCGACCCGCTTCG
>JAITOE010000078.1 GCA_031290135.1 Eubacteriales Family XIII. Incertae Sedis bacterium | reverse complement strand
CGTCTGTTGCCCAACCCCCGGTCGTACCTCCCACTCTTCGTAGGTAAGATACACCCCAGCGGGGGGGGGGCCCACCCCTCCGTCATTGCGAGGAGCGAAGCGACGAAGCAATCCACATGCTGCTCTGGATTGCTTCGCGTTGCTCGCAATGACGGAGGTAGCAGCAGTGCCGTTCATACCTACGATTCATAACAGTAACCATAGGAGTAGAATACATGAAAAACAGACAACGTGTCAAGTTTAAAATCACGGCTTCTACCATTGTGCTTCTACCAGGTGCTTCTACCATTGCCGCATACGACGGCTTAGACAGCGAATATGTTTGAGCCGCACACGTCCATGCCGTATAACCCCAGGCTTCCCCGCGCCGCTACTTCTCCCCGCTCTCTTTCGTAAACGCCGACAAAACGAGCATCTGGGCGATGAGCGCCGCCACGAACGCCAGCCATGAGAACTTTATGCCGACAAGCAGGACCAAGAGGACGAAAACGGCGACCGCCGCAATCCAAAGCGCCCCGCAGATCAGGCCGAAGCGTTCCTGCTGCGCCGGGCCGGCGAAGCGTTCCATTTCCCGCTCCACGGCTTTTTTCCGGAATTCGACGACCCAGGGTTTGCTCCGGTCTTTCTCCGTCAGCGCCAGGAACACGCCGAGCGCCAGGCCGGGGAGAAAGAACGGGATGAGCGTGGCGAGAGCCTCCGGCAAACCCACGGAATCCGTGAAATAAGTCACCGCGGAGGCGAACACGCCGAACAGCGCCGCGCCGGAAGAAAGAACATACCAAAGCGCGCGTTTCCACGGCATGGCTTCCCGCGCCGCCGTTTCCTGCGTGAGGCCGAGAAAGACAAAACCCAGAACGCCCGCCCCGCAAAAAACGGACACGGTTCCCAAAAAAGAGTGGGCGGCGCCGGAATACGTCCATGCGACGGCGCCGACGACCAAGCCGAAGCCTATAACGGCGCCGCAAAGGACATAAAGCGCCATGCGCCCGGAACGGATGTAGCTTCTTGTTTTCATATACATGTCTGAAAATACCTCCTGCCGCCTTTTCAGGCTCAGATCATCCGCCAGCGCGGACACGTCGCCGAGCTCCGTGATGGCCTTGGAAAAAGCCGTCTGTTCGTCCAGGCCTTTCTTTTTCAGAACCGCTATCCTGTCGTTCAGGTTGCTTTCCATTTCCTCTTTGAAATCGGCGAGCGCCGCCGTTTCCTCGTAACCGGAAAACAATTCTTCAATGTGCTGCCTCGTGTTCATTCCGTTTCATCCTCCTTCAGCAAATCGTTGATGATTTTCTGCGTAAATTCGAGATCGATCTTGTTCTGCCGGTATAGGCGGCGGCCCTCTTCCGTGATGCGGTAATACCTGCGCCGCGCACCCTGCGTTTCGTCCCCCCAGTACGAGCTGACGTACCCGTCCCGCTCCAGCCGTTTGTAGCTCGAATACAGCGTGGTCTCCTTCAGTTCATACTGCTCGCCCGTGCGCTCCAAAATCCGGCTGTAGATTTCAAAGCCGTAGCGGTCCTGCTTCAGCAGGCTGCCAAGGACAATCGTGTCCGTGTGCCCCCGGAGCAAATCCGATGATAATTTCGCCTCCATGGCCCATCTCCTTTCTGTCAAATATATTCGATATCAGAACATCTACGCCTGATAAATAGTATCATATAACATATTAATACGACTGTCAAGTATATTTCAAATTTTTTTCCGCTTCATCTTGACATCCGTTTACATTCTGTTTACATTGGCAATATAGAATGAAGCAAACGGCACCAAACCGACGGAGGCGGGGACATCCCTCTGTCATTGCGAGGAGCGCAGCGACGAAGCAATCCATATGCACCGGGTTGCTGCCACCGCAATGACGGGGATGCGCCGGGAAACGGAGGCGGGACAATGAGCAAAATCATGATCGTGGACGACGACCCGAACATCCGGGAGCTTGTGCGCGTCCTGCTGCGGAACAACGGCTTCGAACCCTGCGAAGCGGAGGACGGGCGCGACGCCCTGCAAAAAATAAACGCCGAAAACCCGGAGCTGGCCATCGTGGACGTGATGATGCCGAACATGGACGGCTTCGCGCTGTGCCGGTACCTGCGGCAATATTACGAAAACCTCCCCATACTGCTGCTGACCGCGAAAAACGAGCTGCAGAGCAAGGCCAAAGGCTTCGAACTGGGCGCGGACGATTACCTGACGAAGCCCTTTGAGGGCGACGAATTGATCATGCGCGTGCGGGCGCTGCTGCGGCGCTATAAAATCGAAGCCTCCCAGGTCATCCAGATCGGCGCGGCGATTATCGACAGGAACAGCCGCAGCGTCACGGTAAACGGCGCACGCGAAGACATCCCAATGAAAGAATTCGACCTGCTGTTCAAATTAGCGGGCTTCCCCGGAAGAACCTTCGCCCGCGACCAGCTGATCGAAGACATATGGGGCTTTGATTTCGAAGGCAACGAACGCACCCTGGACGTCCATATCGGGCGTTTGCGGGAACGGTTCCCGGAAGAAACCGCCCGTTTCAGGATCACGACGGTCCGGGGCCTGGGCTACCGGCTGGAGGCGCACACATGAACCGCGTGGACGGAAGAAATGAAAAACGGCAGAGACACAGCAAGGGGCAGGGCATCGCTTTCATGTTGCTTTTCCTGCTGCTTTTGGCCGGCGCATTCGCCCTCAGCCTCGGTCTTTCCAGATGGCTGTTCCGCCTCACGGGAAGCCCGCCGGAATTCGTCGCGTATCTGATCGCCGCCGTGCTGGGCTTTGTGCTGGTGGCGGCGGCGAGCCGCCTTGTCTGGCGGATTTCCAGCCGGTCAAACCAGATACATGACGCCCGGCATTTCATGGCGGACATATTCGCCGCCATAGACCGCGTCGCGGAGGGCGATTTCAGCGTGTTCGTGCCCACCGACGAGCATCCGCGCTCGCCCTTCAACGAGCTTGCGGAGAGCGTCAACAAAATGGCGCGGGAGCTTGGCACCATGGAACAGCTCCGGCAGACCTTCATTTCCGACGTGTCCCATGAAATCCAGTCGCCCCTTACCTCCATAAGCGGATTCGCCGCCTTGCTGCGGAAAGAGGACGTGAGCCGGGAAGAAGTCCGGCATTACGCCGCGATCATCGAAACGGAGAGCCGGAGGCTGTCAAAGCTCAGCGAAAACCTGCTGAAGCTGTCAGCCCTGGAGGCCGACGCGGAAACCTTTGAAATGAAACTCTTCCGTTTAGACCGGCAGATCCAAAGCGTGATGCTCATGCTGGAACCGCAGTGGGCGGCGAAAAACATCACGCCGGACATGTCGCTGGCACCGGCCGGCGTGGACGGCAACGAGGACCTGCTCAGCCAGGTCTGGGTCAACCTGCTGCACAACGCCGTCAAATTCACGCCGGAAGGCGGCGCCGTCGGCGTGACGCTGACGGAAGAGGACGGCGAAATCCGGTGTCTGATCACGGACAACGGGATCGGCATCCCGAAGGAAGACCAGCCCCGCATCTTCGAGCGTTTCTATAAAGCGGACAAATCCCGCGACCGCGCGCTGGGCGGCAACGGGCTGGGTCTGTCCTTAGTCAAAAAAATCGTGGAACTGCACGGCGGGCGCGTAAGCGTCGAGAGCGGGGAAGAGGCAGGAACGACGTTCACCGTCCGCCTGCCCGCAAGGAAATAAGGATACTGTTGAATCTTAGTGTATGTTTACCGTCGCTGCGGGACGGGCATAACCCGCCGGTCGGGTCGCTGACGCTTGTGCGGGCGCTCCATTCGCTGCGCTCACTCCGCTCGTATGCCCCGCAATCCCGCCTCTGGGTGACGCCCGCCCCACAGCTGGGAGTCACATTAAAAAATCCTCCCCCGTTTACATTCTGTTTACCTTCCATTTACCCTCTGTTTACTTCACGGCTTTACGATAGGAATATGATCACGTCCTTGCGAGGAGCGCAAGCGACGAAGCAATCCACACACGATAAAACGGAGGACATGCAGATGAAAATGATAGAGGTAAACGAATTGGTGAAGCAGTACGACAAAGCGAAAACGCCCGCAGTCAAGGACGTGAGCTTCTCGGTGGGCGAAGGCGAGTTTTTCGCCTTTCTGGGACCGAACGGGGCGGGTAAGACGACGACGATTTCCATCCTGACCACCACGCTCTCCAAAACGTCCGGCAGCGTGCGCATCGCCGGCTGCGACGCGGAAAAAGACGCAAAGCACGTGCGCGAAAAGATAGGCATCATCTTCCAGCAGCCCAGCCTTGACCCGCAGCTGTCCGCAGAGGAAAACATCCGCTTCCACGCCTGCCTGTACGGCATGTACGGCTACCGCCCGGCTTTTCGCCTGATGCCCACCGCGTACAGAAAGCGCGTGACGGAGCTTGCGGAAATCATGGGCATACAGGACGCGCTGTTCAAGCCCATCAAAAAACTGTCCGGCGGGATGCGGCGCAAGCTGGAAATCATCCGCAGCCTGATCCACACGCCCGCCGTCCTGTTCCTGGACGAGCCGACGCAGGGGCTGGACGCCGTAAGCCGGCGGAGCCTGTGGGAATACATCAACAACGTGCGCCGTGAACGCGGGACGACCATTTTCCTGACCACCCACTACATCGACGAGGCGGAGAACGTGGACGAGGTATGCATCATCAACCGGGGCCGGATCGCCGCCTGCTGCCCGCCGGACGAGCTGAGAAGAAGCCTGCTCAGGCAGGAACTGGTCTTGGACGCGGACAACAGGGCGGCGCTGATGTCGGAGCTGTCCGCCCTGGGGCTGTCGCCCCGGTTGGACGGGCAGGGCGGGCGCGTCATCGTCCCTTATCAGGGCAGGACGGCGCAGGAAATTATCGCGGGGCTGCACACAAGGCTGACGGCACTGGAAATCCACGAGCCGTCGCTGGAGGACGCCTATGTGGAATATCTGAGCGCCTAACCCGATTTCTGAAAGAAATCGTTGGTAGGTGCCATGCAAGGCTCTCCAAAATCTATGATTTTGTGAGAGCTACTGCTGAGCAGGATGGGAGGCGAAGCGGCATGAGCGAACTGGCATTGCAAAGAGGAAAATCGAAATTCTGGCGTGAACTGAACGCCGTCGCCGCCATCGTGGCGCGCGACATCACCCTTACGCTCAAATCGCCCAGCGCCCTCATCATGAGCCTCGCCATGCCGGTCGTGATGATGGGGATGCTCGGCGGCACGCTCGCGCAGAACATGGCGGGCGGCCTCAGCTTCAATTACGGGCCCTTTATGCTGATCGGCATGCTCGTCAATATGCTGGTCATGACGACGACCATGGGGATGACCTCCCTGGTGGAGGACCGCACGACGGACTTCACGCAAGAAATGCTGATTTCGCCCGTGTCACGCTATTCCATCGTCGTCGGCAAGATTCTGGGCTCTTCCTTTACCGCCGTCGTCAGCATATTCGGCACGCTTGTCGAGGGGCTTTTCATGGGGATTACGCTGCATCCGGGGCAGCTGCTCGCGATACTCGCGCTTGCGCCGCTGATCTGCCTTGCGGGCGGCGCCTTGGCCATGCTGGTCATCGGGCTTGTCAAAAGCAGCAAAACGGCGAATTTTGCCGTGATGCTCATGACCATGCCGCAGATGTTCCTGTCCGGCGCCATCATCCCCATCAGCCAGTCGAACGGCGTCCTGCTCGTCCTGAGCCGCGCCATGCCCATGACCTACGCCCTCGACCTGGTGCGGGCGGTGGTTTACGCGGGGACGCCGGAATATGACAGCGTGGTGATGTTCAACCCCATGGTGAACCTGACGGTCATTGCCGCGCTGACGGTGGTCTGCCTGATCATAGGGACGTTCTTCTTCGCCCGCTCGGAGAAAAACAGGTGAGTGCCTACCACCCCGTCATTGCGAGCGGAGCGAAGCAACCCAGCGCACATGTGGACTGCTTCGTCGCTTGCGCGTTTCGCAATGACAGGGATGAACCATTCTACTCCGCCGCTTTCTGCGCCTCGGCGGGGGCGGCCTTTTTCCTGCCTGATGCCGGTTTTTTCGCGGCGGCGCGCTTCTGCTCCAGCAGGGCGAGGCGTTCCGCTGTCTGCCGTTCCGCCGCCTCCGCTTCCTGCTGCTTGCGTTCCGCCTCCTGCTGTTCGTGCATTTGCCGGAGATCGCCGTCCATGCGTTCCTGCAAAAGAGGGTCGCAGAGCGTCAAAAAGGATTCGAACGCGGACGGATGCTTGAATCTTTTCTCTCCGTGGCGCGCGGCAAACCGGACCGTGACCGTGCTTTGCGTCTGCGTCACGATGACGCCGGATCCATACTGCCGATGCTGTATCTTTTCGCGAATCAAATCCATCGTACTTTCCTCCCCGTTCTGTTTCCCCGTCGGCGAAACGCCTAAAATTACCCAAAATTACTTAAAAATACCACGAACCATCGGGGACGGCGGCAGAGATATGCCCCTCCGTGCGCCTATGTCCGCGGTTTTTCTTCAACCTGCACCTGTTCCATGATAAAGGGAAGGACCTGATCCAGCTTTATGTTCAGCACATGCGCAAATTCTTCGTAAAGGATCCTTTCTGCGGTTTTCATAAATTTCTCGTCGGTCATATAGAGCTTTTTCCCTTTCCCGCGTTGCTCCTGCCGGTGCAGGTAGAGCGTTTTGATGAGCCTGACAAGCTCCGTCCTGTCGCCGTGCGCGAGGATTTTTCCATAGTGGTCCCGCCGCATTTTTTCGTTCTCTATCCAGATGGTGCCCTCGTCCGGCATGGCCTTGACCAGGGAATAGATCTCCTCGACGGATAAAACGCGCCGCATTTTCGCGTTGATCGCTTCGCTGTGCACGGGAACGAACGTGATGGATCTGTCGTCAAAAATAGGCTTCAGGACATAGTATTCAACCGGGCTCCCGTTCAGGTCTTTTTCCGCGATTTCCGCGATCCGGAACACGCCCTGGCTGCCATACAGTATCGTATCGCCCGCTTGGTAAGTCATGCGCCCTCCTTTCGCGGCGTATCCCTGCAATACGGCAAATTGACGCGTCGCGCAAAAAAAATAAAAACGCGGTTCGCTTCAACTGGACTTACGTTCCACAAAACAAACCGCGCGTTGATCATAGGTTCAGTATAACAGAAATTCCGGATTCATGTAATAGACAATTTTTCCAAAGTGTGAAAATTAGTTTGCCGCCGCCCGCCGGACGGCGGCAAAATTTTCGTTAAGAAGTGAATTTAACCGCAGTCCCGTAGGCCACGATCTCCGCCGCGCCCTGCATGATGGCCGAGGAGACGTAGCGGACGTTCACGACGGCGTCCGCGCCCAGCGTCTCCGCTTCCTTGGACATGCGTTCCGTAGCCAGCGCCCGCGCCTTTTTCATCATTTCGTTGTAGGCGCCCAGTTCCCCGCCGATGATGGTTTTCAGGCCCTGCGTGAAGTCCCTTGCGATGTTTCTGGACTGGACGGTGCTGCCCGTCACAAGCCCGAGTGTCTGCAGGTCTTTGCCTGCGATGTAATCTGTGTTTACTAATATCATTTTTCTCTTTTCTCCTCCTACAATAATAATGATGATAATTGCGAACGGCGCTAAGGTGAACCCTTGCTGCGCCCGTCACGCGGCAATCCGGATTATTGCCCGCAGTCCGCCAGAACCTCCTTCGCGAAAGCGCCCGCCCTCTCGCAGTCCTTCGCGTTGGGGCGGTTTCCGTGCAGGGGGCCGAACGGGGAGCGGCGCGATCCGGCGCCGCTCCCCGGCATAGCTTCGTTTAAATTATACATCAAAACGTGAGGGAAAGCAATATAACTTCCATTTTTGACGTTTTTTTCTTTGGCGTTTTTTTGATTGTCTCCGAAATTTATGATATACTTTGCTGTAACGATAAAACCGGAGGATAAAACGAAATGAAATATTCTTTTGAACCGAGAGGCGTCTGTTCGCAGCGCATAGACTTTCAAATTGAGGACGGGCTGGTGCAGGATGTGGCGTTCTATGGAGGCTGCAACGGCAATGCGCAGGGAATAGGGCGGTTGGTGGCAGGGATGCCCGCCCGCGAAGTCATAAAAAGGCTTTCAGGCATACAATGCGGGGGCAAGCCGACGTCCTGCCCGGATCAGCTGGCAGCCGCGCTGCGCGCTGCGCTGGAAAGGGACGGAGAAGGGGCGGCGGTTCTACATACCTAAGTTTCATAACAGTAACGAATAGGATTTGCCGACATGCCTGTATTTTTGCTGAAAAAAATAATTCCTGGCTATGAAAACGCCGCCGATCCGAGGGTCAGGATCCGTTACGGCAAGCTTGCCGGCATAACGGGCATCTGCGCGAATTTGATTCTCTTCGCCGCAAAAATCCTCATAGGCTTCCTTTCGGGCAGCATCGCCATTGTCGCGGACGGCGTCAACAACCTGTCCGACGCGGCTTCTTCGGCGATCCTGTTGGTCGGCTTCCGTCTGGCGGCGGCGCCCGGCGACAAACAGCATCCCTACGGCCACGCGCGCATCGAATACCTGACGGGGCTGTTCATTTCCGTGATCATCATCCTCATAGGGGCGAAGCTCCTGACAAGCTCCTTTGAACGGATCCTGCACCCGGTGTCCGTGGAATTCAGCTATGCCGCGCTGATTGTTCTGGCGGCGGCAATTCCGGTCAAAGTCTGGCTGGCGCGCTTCACCGTCAAAATCGGGAAAACCATACAATCCGGTACGCTGAAAGCGGCCGGCGCCGACAGCCGGAACGACGTCATCGCGACGTCCGCCGTGCTCGCTGGGCTGTTGGCCGGACATTTTACGGGACTGCGCATAGATGGCTGGCTCGGCTGTTTCGTGGCTGTTTTCATCATCGTCGCGGGGATTCAGCTCATCCGGGAAACCAGCGACCCCTTGCTGGGAAAAGCGCCGGATCCCGCGCTTGTGGCGGCGATAAAAGACATGATCCTGAAAGCGGAAGCCGTTGTGGGGATGCACGACTTAGTCATTCACGACTACGGCCCCGGCCGGACGTTCGCGTCCGTCCACGCGGAAGTGGACGTCCACGATGATTTTCTGAAATGTCACGACATCATTGACAATGTTGAGCGCGAGGCCGCCGGCAAGCTGGGGATATCGCTGGTCATCCATATGGATCCCACCGACACGACCGACCCCCTGACGCTGGAAATAAGAGCGCTTCTTGAAACGCTGATCTTGGGAATGGACGGCGTTGTCGGCATCCATGACCTGCGGCTCGTGAAAGGCTTCACGCACACGAACGTCGTATTTGACGTGGTGCTGTCCCCCGCATGCAGCCTGCCGCGGGAGGAAATCCGGCAGCGGCTTGAAGCAGGGCTCACGGCCGAAAACCCGAACTATTTCCTCGTCGTCGTTTTCGACACGGATTTTACGGACACGGTGAAAGGCTGAATGCGAATATTTACATTTTTGCATGTGAATTTTTACATGCTTGCAAAGGAAGAAATTGTGTGGTAACATATTGCATGGAAGCAAAGTAAATAAATGCCGGTAGGCGGGGTGCCGCAAACACGCCCGCCATCACCGAAGGTGCGGTAATCACCAACAGCATTCGATTGCTCGAAACCAGCATACTCATTATACTTGATAGCCGTATGGCTTTTCAAGTCTTTTGATTTTGTGCCGGCGCTGAAGCATTGAACAGCCGATTGTGTTGTGGGAATACCTGCAGCATGACCGGCTTTTTATTTTGCTTCCAATTTATTTTCGTTTAAACAATGCGCTTCCCGGCCGCGGATCTGCCGGGAGCGCGGGGGAGGCCGCCGTAAACGGGCCGCTGCCGGCAAATGGAGAGGAATGAAAAGAATGTTTGAACATTCTGCAAAAAGGAAAGGCTGCGCGTCGGTCATCTGTTTTACAATGGTACTGTTTCTTCTCGGCGGCTGCGGCAACAGCCGCCCGCAGGACAAAGACAATAAAAATTATGAACTGCCGGCGGAAATCGAAGCGGTGGAAGGCATCGATTTTTATTATGACATGGGCGCGCATATGGCCGGATACGCCGAAAACACAGATTTTTACCATATCGTCTATTCTGCCTACAGCACCGCCGTCGATATAAACGCCAGCGCCAATGCCGAAAAGCCGCCCGTGTACAGCATCGCGGATCCCGGAACGGATATTTCCCAAAGCTTTTTCAACGGGACCGTAAATGACGCGCAAGCCTACGGAGGTTCAGGGGAATATGCCCTGACAGAGGCGCTGAAGCAGGTCAAAGAAGAAAAGCTGGCGGTCATCATCACGGAACTGTCGGATCAGCTGCACTCTTACGCGGACATTGCGCAGACATTTAAAAACCAGGTTTTTGACAAGGGGCTGGAACTTGCCGTTATCGGCGTGAACCTGAACACGGACGCGGAAAATGACGCCGGCGCGGGCGTGGAAACCAGCGCGGGCATTCAATCGTTTTTCATCTTCGTCGTCGGAATCAACTATGAGGTTTCAAGATTTATAAGCGCGTTCAAAGAAAAACCGGACATCATAGCCTATGCCGGGAAGGACACGGAACTTCAGATCGACGAAGTGCGGCGGATCAATTACCAGATCATGGCAGGAAGGAGCGGCATACAGGGGATTGACTACCAGAACATACGCGTGGTTGAGAACGGCATTTATTATAAAGCCGCGCCTGAAATCATACCCCAAGACGTGGAACTGTCCGACGACGGAAGGTTCATCAAGCGGAACGAAACCGATGGGAGCTTCGATGAAATCAATGAAGAATACACCAAGGATAAGACAAATACCGTCGAAGGCAGCGTGAACATCAAAGACACATCGGACGCCGCGCAAAGAAAGGTCCTGATCAATCCGCAAGGCACCGGAGAAGAACGCAATGTACGGAACTACAAATATCTGGCGGTACAGTCGCTGGTTGCGCAAAACGGCCTTCAGCTTGCCGGAAAAATCAAACTGGAAATACCGTTTCACGTCATTGACGGCGTACAGCTGAGCAATCTGGACTGCACGGTACAGTCAAGCATGTCCATGCAGAACGGAAAGAAATTCGTTCCGTACACGGGGAACGTATCCGAATATTTTCAGGCGAGCATTGCGGTAGGCGTGATACCGGAGCAGGGGAAGTGGCGCGTGAGCGACGCGAACGATTCCATTATCTTTAACATCATCCTGCCCAACGCGGGGTCGTTCCCGTCCAAAAGCGACCTGTATAAACTCGACGTGACGCTGAAACATTTTTCTTCCAAGGAAAACGTAGCCGCATGGGTGAAAGAATGGGATGCCGGACTGCCGGATCTCCTGAATCTCTTCTACTCGATCTACGCGTTGCAGGAAGAGATCAACAGCACGGAAAACAGTTTCACTATTTACATTGAAAGAGCCGGCGGCAGATAAGGGGGAAATAATGAAGACCAGACTTGTAAGCTCGGTAAAAAGCATCATCGCCACTTTTTTTTCAACCGTGATCTTTGCCCTTCTGGGAATGTTGGTCCTGTACACCTATTTCAGGGACAATGCCCTGCCGGCAGACTTCGACCTCCTGCCGGACGACTGGGCATGGATATTTTTGGTGCTGTCTCTCATATCCGTGGCGGCGGCCTTTTTATACAACCTCGTCGCGACGCTGATTAACGTGATTCGTTCCCAAAACCCAAGCAGGCTGCGCTGGTGGCTCCGCCTAATGGAATGTGTGCTGCTGGGGGCGGCCTTTGCCGTGTATATCCTGCTGCGGTATCCGGAAGAGATGGGCTATGACGTTTGGGCCGCCGGCTTTTTTGTGGCGGAACATATCCTCATTTTCTTCTCTTCGTCTTTCTTTGCGTCAAGCATATGGCGAAACGGATACTTTCCGTTTAGCCGCTGAACATGGAAACAGAGCCGGTCTGCGGGGTACGCCTGCCCTGCGGCGGCCATATACAACCAAGAATAGAGAGGTGTCGAAATGAAATGTTACATACTGCCCATCGGAGGAACGGGAATCCGCGTCATGCGCTCTTTGGTGCACCTGTGCGCGGCCGGCTGTTTCAACCAGACGCCGAATTTCAGCGGCTTCAAGGTCATGTGCGTGGATTCGGACGGCGCCAACGGCGACAAAGAAGTGCTGAAAGAGACATTGGGCAGCTACGGCGCGCTGCAAAAAGAAGCAGCCACGCTTCTGCCGGAAATCGAGATGGGCGGGGAAAACGGGATCTGGTCGCCGCTGCCGGAGCAGACGGAGCATATGGACGAGCTGATTCACTCCGGGCAGATGAGCGACGACGTGCAGGACGTTTATCAGTTTCTTTATACAAAAGAAGAACGGAACAAAAAACTGAAAGGCGGGTTTTACGGACACACGTCCATCGGCTCGTATTTTATCACGCGGGAACTTGTGGACGACAATCTGGCAGTAAAATTTGATGCCGCATGGGACAATTTTTTCGGCGGGATCACGGCGGACGACAGGATCTTCATCATCGGATCCATGTTCGGGGGAACCGGCGCGTCGGGCATCCCAAGCATTTCGAGAATCTTGAAGCAGATGCCCCTTACCAAAAACACGCCCATCGGAGCGGCCTTGGTCATGCCCTATTTCCGGCCCTCGGACGCAGAGGAACGTCCCGGCGGAAACCCTTTGGCCATAGACTGGCAGACTTTCAACACCAAGGCGCAGGCGGCGCTTTCATATTATATGGACCAGGGCTTCGACAGCGTTTTCAGGAGAATGTATTTCATCGGCGAAATGCAGGATCGCTTCATGTATGTGAAAAACGCGGAAGACGGACCGGCGCAGCGGAACAAGGCGCACGTCATTGAAGCGCACGCCGCAGCCTTTCTGGCGGATTTTTTCCAGGCCGACGATGTTTTCCGCGTGCGTTTTTACGGGCTTAAAGAAGTCGAAAAAATTTATGACAAACAGCGAATCAACGCGTACATCTCCTCGGAAATGCTGAACACGGTGACGGAAAACGCGAACATATTCGATAAATTGACGGATTTTTTCCTGTTCTCGTCCCTATATGTCAAATACCTGTACCACAGCATCGCGGCCGGCGGCGCCGCCTGCGAGGGAGACTGGGTGAAAAAATTGGAAAAAGGGGATAACAGTAAAATCGAAGAGCAGGCAAACAAAGCGGCATACAGATATTGTGAAAAATTTGTCAACTGGATGCGGGAACTTCTGGCGGAAACAGACGGCAAGGGCGTAACCCTGTACGCGAAAAACAACCCCGCTGTTTTCTGGCTGCAGAGCGCGGGCAACTACGCGGAGCTGTACAGGTGCAGCGAACTTTCCAATTCGAATGCCAATAAAAAAGGCATAAAGCGCTATGACGCCAAAGCGTTGGAATTTTTCCAGACCGTGGTAAAGGATGAATTTGAAGGCAGAGCGCGGCGCCACAGCGGCGGGGAGATCATCGCCAGGCTTTCCAATGTCAAGGCAAAAGCCGCCGCCACACAGCCTATGGCGTTGTTTATGAGCAGGGTTCTGGGACTCTGCGGAAAATACAGATAGGAGTTTCATCATGAGCGTATACATTACTGCAAGGACCGACACGGCGGCCGTGACGCTGGGGACAAATTCCGTCAGCGGAAGCTCCTTGGTGGAGTCGGCGCAGCCGAACCATATAACAAGCCTGCAGCAGATGCTGGACGATCTGCCCGCAGTGGACGACGGCGGCGTCGTTTTTAACGACAGGAGTGCCGTTTCCGCGCCTTCGCCATGGTCTGCCGTCATAACCTTCGACATGTTTTTGCTGGACGAAAGCGAAAAGCTGCACACGGACACCTTTGGCGCGCTGAGCCGGCAGGCAGTCGATTCATGGCGGGCGCTGCTGGCCATGATCGCCCTCAATGACCTGGAAGGCTTCGGCATCCAGTTTGACAGCGTAAGCCTGAAACCTGCCGCCCATACAGCCCACGACGCGGATTTCTTGCAGGTGCTTTCCCACACAAAGCCGAGGAACAACATCTTCAACGACGAAAGCAATGCCTGCTGGGATGATTTTGTTTTGCTCCGGCGCCGGGGAAGGGTCCTGGGGATCCTGTCAAATTCCGCGTTGGTCTGCCCGCCATACGCACATGAGGACGACGTGCTGAACGAGTTTCTGACAGAGCTTGGACTGATGGGACGAAGCCCCGCGGGTAACTACGAACTGGCGGATCCGGTTGCCTACGTCACGGAAAACGGCATCCGGTACCTGCATATGCAAAAGTGGCTGGAAGCCCTTTTGGACCGCCTGAAGAACTGCGGCCTGAAAGGGAAGTACCTGAACAAGCTGATCCGCAGGACGCAGGATTTCGCGGAGGCGCTGCAGGAAAACGTCCGAAGCAGGGTCTCCCAGCTGGCACAAGCCTTAGAAGAGGAGGACTTCATCACGTTCAGCGCGGCAGGCGGCAGCTTTCGGAACATAGAGGAACTTCTGGGTTCGCTCAAACCGCTTTTCGACTTTACCATAGACTATATCAAAAACCGGATCAAGGCAAACGCCGCAGAGCTTTATTTGCTGGATGAGTTAAGCCCTGCCCTGCGGAACATTTTGAATAACCAGGCGCTGCTCAAAAACGCCGCGCCAAAAGATGCTTACATCACCGCCGACGAGATTTTCATGGACAAGATCACGCTGATCAACTGCAGGATCGGCGCGACGCAGATGGCGACGAACAACAATACGATCCGCGTGGACGATGACGACAACGGGGAGATGGCGTTTCAAATCCTGTGGCCTTTGAAGAACCGGCTGTTGGATATTCTGCCCGCAGAAACGCTTTACGGCTGGCTGTCCCACGACAAGGCGGGGCAGACCGTGCGCGAGGGGGACAACCTGACAATTTCCCTGGAGGTTCCCATGCAGGGGCAGACTTGCCGTCTCAGCAAGACCTATCCGCTGCGCGCGGACGTGCTGAACGCGGACTACGGGACGGCGATTGACGAAATCGACCTGCCCAGCATCGCGATCTGGCCTTACATGCTCCTGGAGGGCGGCAACTGGGGCGAATACTATGTATTTACGGCGCAGGAACGGCGGAAGGAGGCCGCAAGATATAAAATCCTCTTTGACCGGAACCTCACCCTTGGGCGAAGCAACGCCCTGGACAACGTGGAACGGGTGGCGGACGAGTCCATTCTGAAAGATGTCGTCCGGGAAGTCAGCAAATTCAACAGCTTGCCTACCTATATCCAATTCAGGAACGAAGACAGCCTTTCGGATCTGGGATACATCCTTCTGGAACCGCCGAAAAAAATTCCCGCAGGAAACGAAAGCTACGACGTGGGGCTGGATTTCGGCACGACCTCCACAACGGCCTTTTTCAGAAAGACGTCCCATGACGACGGGATGCCGGATTTCGTCTATTTCGGAAACACCTACGAATGGAAAGGCCATGACAACGGCATCACGGGGAAGATCCCGGTAAGAAAGACGGACGAAAATTTCCTACATGTCGTCATCGGCGCCACGCGTACCGGCAAGGACATCTACGAGTGCTTTGTCCCGGAAGCCTATCTGGACCGCAAGGCGTACCCCAGCCTTTTTCAGAGCAATGCCAGCGTCTACACGGACGCGGGTGCGCTGCTGAACGGCAACTGCATGTTTGAAACCAAAACGATGTACAACAACGACTACATCAAAAACAACCTCAAGTGGGACGGCGCGGAGGCAGCCTTTCAGAAGCTGTATCTGGAACAAATCATGACCACCATCGCGCTGAAACTCGCCACGGAAAAAAGCGCGGGAACCATCAACTGGAAATTCTCGTATCCCACCTCCCTGCGCCGGAACACGCTGAGCGACTACAGGAACAATACGAACCTCATCATAAAAAACATTCAGGAACGCACCGGCATACGCTGCAATCCGGACGGCAGAACGAGCTATTACCCGGAAAGCATTGCCTCGGCAAGGTATTTCAAGGCGGAGGCGGGCGCCAGCCTGTACGGCTGCGTTGACATAGGAGGCGGTTCCTCGGATGTTTCGTTCTGGCAGGTCGTGAACGGCAGGCCGGAAAACCTGATCCAGTCCTCCGTCCGCCTGGCGTCACGCGTGATCTTTGTGCCCGCCGTAGGAGAGCTGATCATCTCGCCCGACCGGTCCCCGGCGGAAAGCAAAGCCATTGAGCAGCTGCAGACAGATATCAAAGAGCTTGGCGGCGGGCTTAAGCAGCTCATCGAGGACACGAAACGGGAGATAGAACGCGGGGAGAGCCGGCAGCAGATCCGGAAATTCAGCGGCGAAATGGAGTCGGCGATCCTGAAATACAAAGACGAGTTCCAGAAGTGCATCAATGCCAGCATGAGCATGACATACCCGGCCTACATCAAATTCATGAAACGGATCACTTTCGGCTTCTTTGCCATCCTCTACTACAGCGTCGGGAGCTTAGAACTGATCAGGGACGCGCTGAACCGGTCCGGCGCCCGGACCTTGGATCTGTATCTGGCCGGGAACGGCTCCATGCTTTACAACTGGATAGACTCCGAACACATCCGGAACATGGGGAAATTTATCAGCGAAATGGCGGGGCGCACGGTCAATATCCGCTATATGGGCGAAGCCAACCTGAAAACGGAGGCGGCCATAGGCTTGTTGAACCTGACGGGCACCGCAGAAAACGCGTTTGCCGGCAACGAAAAGATCATGAACGGGGAAGACATGGACGTTTTGGCCGGCGGGACGAAGAAAAGAATCGCCTACAACGAAGAAGTCAGCGACGAGATCAGGGAATATTTTGAAGAGGACTCCGGCGCCAAAATAGAAATCGACCCGGAGCTGCCGCACATCAAAGCGTTCATCCTTGCCTATAACGAGCAGGTCATGTCGCACAAAGACGATGAGCTTCTCCGCATTGACGCTTCCGGCGAGAAATGGGATAGGATCCGGGACAGGATCGACAAAAACATGAACGATGAAAAGGAGATCCCCGTGTTCGTCGTTGCGGTCAAAGCGATTTTGGACAATCTGTAGGCTTTTTCAGGCGGGATGCTGCGGCGTTCTGCGTCATTGCGGGCGGAGCGAAGCGATCCATATGCCAAAATCGACGGAGGAAGGAAATAAGGGTATGAAGAAGATTTCTGTTATTTTGCTGGCGGTGGTTCTTGCGGCGGCGCTGGGCGGATGTAAAGAAGCTGTGGGCGGTATATTACCCGGAGGCGAGGCTTCGTCAGAAGTAGGGGATGAAAGCAATGTCGGCGGTGGGCAGTACATCGAAGAATCCAATGCGTCCACAGAGCCAGATACTAATCCTTCTCCTGAACCGCAGACAGATAACGTCAGTTTGGACGTGGATGGAGGAGATGCGTCACCATTGCTTCAAGATCTCTATGCAAATAAGTTAAATGGGTTAACAGATAAGTTAAACGAGCTAACGGATAAGTTAAACGAGCTAACGGATAAATCGGGCATTTTCGGGGGACTGGATAAACTCCTCACCTATATTCTTTTGATAGTCATATTAGCAGTGGCAGTTATATCGTATATGGTCAACAAAAATATCTTAAAAAAGCTGAACAAACTCGAAAAATCGAACACAAGCGACAACGACGCGCAAAGAAACACGGGATTTCCCAACAGCATGGAACGGGCAAGGCAGGAGGCGGCACAGCGGGACGAAAAAACGGCGGAAGCCATCCGCGAGATGGTACACATGCTGAGAGAGATCCAGTCCGGACAGCTGTCCGGCGGCGGACGCGCGGATGCCCCGCAGAAAACCCCGGAGCCAAACCGGAACGCGCCGTCCGGCAGACAACACTACGGAAACGAGCAGGACTTGTTCAACGCCCACTTGAAACAGTCGGCGCAGCTTACGGACAGCTTTAAGCCGGCCAGCTTCGTGCTGGCGTCAGGCGGCGTCCATGAAGACGAAAACGCCAACGTCAAACCCTTTTATAAAATAGACAAGGGCAAGGAGCAATTCGACGTGTACCCGGCGGCGCACTGCCTGAACAGCAGGGCCGAACGGCTTCGAATCGAGATTTTGTTCGAGCTTCCGCCCAACGCGGATTCCGCGCCGGCCATGCAGCTTGTCCGGCCGTGCAAACTGTTCAAAACATCAAGGGGGCTGTATGAGATTGACCAAAAGGGGAAACTGTCCCTGTAAAAGAGCCGGCAAGGCAAAGGATAGTGAGATTTTATGAACGACAGGGTGGTAGGGCAATGCCCGGCATGCGGAATAGATATTCGAATGAGCTATCTGATCAATGCTATACGTCAATATGGCTTCATTCGCTATAATACGAACGGCATAGAATGCCCTTGCAGACAACATACGATCCCTCCCGGAGAAGCTCTTTCCCAAATGCTGGACACGTGCCTGACAGAAATCCTCCGGGACATGGACGCGCGCATGGCGTCCGCCGGCAGTGCACAGGGGACGCCGGGACCGGCAGACGCCCGGCAGCAAACAAGCGTCAACGACGGCCAGTGGATGCAGATCCAAGGCGAACTGGCGCAGCAAAAAAAGGACATGCAAGCCATGCAGGCATCGTTTCATCAGGAAAACGAAGCCCTGAAACGCAAAATGTCCGAGATGGAAGCGCGGTACGGGGTCTTGGAAAAAGGGCTGAACCGGGAACCCGCAACGCCGCAGCAGGGCGGCAAAGCGGAAAAACCGGCGGCGGCTGCCGAAGAAACGCACAAACGCGAAACCTCGCCCCCGGCGTCCCCGCCCGCCTCACCGTTCCCGCCAAAAGCGGAATACAAAGCGGATCCGGCGCGCATCGCGGCGTATAACGCGTTCCTCGGCGGCGCAGGGCGCCTGCCGGGGGATTTTGACGCCGCCGCGTTCGAGATAACCGGAACGGACGGGTATCTGCGGATGCGGAAAAAGGAAAATGCCGCACCGGCCTACTATATCTGCAAAACGTCCTGCAAGGACTGCTTTGAGGCATATCCGGTGGAGGCGGCGTTTAAACGCAGGGATCTGCTGCTCTACATTGAAGACCTGTTTCACATCGAAAAACGCGGCGCTTCGAAAGATCTCGTGATTCTTCCAAGCTTGCTGTTTTTAACCAGCTTCGGGGAATACGAGGTGCAGGACAAAGGAAAGATTGAGATTTCCCAGAGATAAACAGGCTTTGCCGGAGGCGCTGCATGGAGACGCTGAACAAGAAATATAATAAAACAGGGCTGAACATCATGGAAGCGCTCAACGCGGGCATAGACGTCTGCGGCGCGCTGGAGATACTGGAAGAAGCCCAGTCGGTACACGGCTGCGTTGACTTGGCGCATATCACCAGGGACAGCGGGGGCTTCTATGAACTCAAAGAAAACCTCCGAGGCATCATAGGCGTCACGCAGGATTACATGCCGCCCGAATGCTACAGGGATCCCACGGAAACCGGAGGCATAGACCTGTACGCCCTTGGCATGGCGCTGTACCGCCTGTTTAACGGCAACAGGGCGCCTTTTATGCCGCCATGGCCGCAGGAAATAGAAGACCTGAGCAAGGACAGGAATGAAGCTTTTCAGCAAAGGATGAATGCTGCCGTGCTTCCCTTGCCGCAGCTGGCGGGTTTTGACATCCCGGAGCTGTCCGAATTCACAAAAATCATCCTGAAGGCGGGCGCGTTCCACAAGCAGGACAGGTGGCAAAACGCCACGGAAAT
>JAITOE010000061.1 GCA_031290135.1 Eubacteriales Family XIII. Incertae Sedis bacterium | reverse complement strand
GCTGTTCACCGCCCTATGTGCGGCCTTTATCCCCGGCGCCGTCTCTGTTTTTCCGCTGGCCGCTTTTCTGGGCGCGACGGTTTCCGTGCTGGCGGTTTATGGGATCGCGCGCAAAACGGGCGCCTCGAAAATCACGCTGATCCTCTCCGGCGTCGCCGTGTCCGCGCTCATGAACGCCGGAACCAACACGCTGGCGACGGTTTTCCCGCATCTGCTCGGCAGCATCCACGATTTTCAAAACGGCGGATTTTCGGGCGTGTCATTTAAAATAATCTCGCTGCCGGGGATTGCGATCATAGCCGGGCTGGTCATAGCCCTTTTGACGTCGGGGGAACTGGAGATATTGGGCCTGGGCGAAGACACGGCGCAAGCCCTCGGCCTCCGGGTAAAAGCCTGGCGCACGGCATTTTTGGTTTTGGCGGCGGCGCTGGCGGGCTGCGCGGTAAGCTTTTGCGGGCTGGTCAGCTTTGTCGGGCTGATTGCGCCGCATATGTCCCGGCTGCTTCTGCGGGACGGCTCCAAGCGCGCTCTCCTATCCCTTGCGGCGCTGGCGGGGGCCGCCCTGCTCCTGGTGTGCGACACCCTTTCCCGGACGCTGTTCGCCCCCTATGAATTGCCCGTGGGCATTTTCGTTTCCTTTCTCGGAGCCCCGTTCTTCCTGTGGCTCATCTGCTGCGAGAGGAGAAAACGCCGTGATTGAGGCCAAGAACATCAGCGGGGGATATGACGGGAAAGAAATCATACATGGTTTGTCGTTCGAAATTCCGGACGGCAAGCTTACGGCGGTCGTAGGCCCGAACGGCTGCGGCAAGAGCACCCTGTTGAAAATGCTCTGCGCCGCCGTTCCGGTCAAGACAGGACAGGTTTTTATAGACGGAAAAGAGATGAAAGCATTGGGCGCCAAACCGCTTGCGCGAAGCGTTTCTTTTCTGAACCAGAACCGCGACACCCCGGAAATATCGGTTGCGCGCCTTGTGCTTCACGGGCGGTTCCCGTGGATAGGCTATCCCCGGACCTACCGCCAGGAGGACCAGGACATTGCCGAAAATGCCATGCGGAAAGCGGGGATTTTTGAAAAACGCGGGTTCATGATGTCCCGGCTTTCCGGCGGCGAACGGCAAAAGGCGTATATCGCCATGAACCTTGCCCAAAGCACGGGAAACCTGCTGCTTGACGAGCCGACTACGTTTCTGGATATCTCGTCGCAGCTGGAGCTGATGAATATCCTTGCCGCCATCAAAGCGGAAAACAAAGCGGTCGCCGCCGTCGTCCACGATTTGCGCCTTGCGTTTGAATTCGCGGACATGATGGCGGTGATGCGGGAAGGAACGCTGACCTTTGCCGGCTCCCCGGAGGAAGCGGCGGCGTCCGGTTCGCTGGAGGACGCTTTCGGGATAAAAATAAAGCGCGGCGAACAGTATCTGTTTAGGATGGCATAAAGAAAGCGGTGACGGACATGACGGTTGATTACAAGGCACTGAAAAACGGCGGTTTTATGCGGCAGACGCAAAAGAATCATTTTTCCCTGCGGCTGAAGGTGGTAGGCGGCAACCTCACGGCGGAACAGTTGGCCACCATCGCTGAAATCAGCAAAAAATATGGCGACGGGCATGTGCATCTCACCTCCCGGCAGGGGGTGGAGATTCCCTTTGTCAAGCTTGAAAACGTGGAGGAGGTCAAGGCCGGGCTGGAAAGCGGCGGGGTAAACACCGGCGTGTGCGGCTCCCGCGTGCGCACGGTCACGGCCTGCCAGGGCAGCGCGGTCTGCCCGTCCGGCTGCATTGACACCTATCCGCTGGCGCAGGAGATTTCAGACAGGTATTTCGGCCGCGAGCTGCCGCACAAGTTCAAATTCGGCGTCACCGGATGCATGAACAACTGTCTCAAGGCCGAGGAAAACGATCTGGGAGTCAAGGGGGGCTATGCCGTCGAATGGCTCCCCGGATCCTGCACCTTATGCGGCGTGTGCGCCAAAGCCTGCCGCGAGGGCGCGATAAGCCAAACCGAAACGGAAATCATCCTGGATGAAAGCAAATGCAACAACTGCGGCAGGTGCGTGAAAGCCTGTCCCTTTGACGCATGGAGGGGCGAATCGGGATACATCCTTTCTTTCGGCGGCACATTCGGAAACCTTATCGCAAAAGGCAGGGGGGTTCTGCCGATTCTGCGCGACAAAGCGGCTTTGTTCCGCGTAGCAGACGCGGCGCTCGCGTTTTTTGACGGACACGCAAACCCCGGCGAACGGTTCCGCGTGGCGGTTGACCGCGCCGGATGGGATGCGTTCAAAACGGAAATGGAGGCGGCTTACAATGGATGATTTCGAAATCGACGAAACAGCGGACATCACCGACGCGGTCTGCCCGCTCACCTTCGTCAAGGCAAAGGTGGCGCTGGAGGAATTGGACGACGGGCAGATACTGTCCATCCGCCTGAACGACGGCGAACCGGTACAGAACATTCCCCGCAGCGTCAAGGAGGAAGGGCACCAAATATTGAAGCTGCTTGACAACGGCGACGGCACCTATAACCTGATTGTAAGAAAGGCGGGCGATTAGAATGAAAATAACCCTGGCGGGCGAAAAAAAGGAATATGAAGAGGGCTTGACAGTTGCCGGGCTGATTGCGCTCCAACAGGTGGAAACGCCGGAGTACGTCACAGTCTCGGTCAACGACAAATTCATCCAGGGCGGCACCTTCGCGGAAACCGTTCTGGAGGACGGCGACGTCGTGGAATTCCTCTACTTCATGGGGGGTGGACGCTGATGGCTTTTACCGATGCGCAATTGGAGCGGTATTCCCGCCATATCCTCCTTTCGGAGGTCGGCGTCAAAGGGCAAAAGAAGCTGCAAAGCGCCAAGGTTCTGATCATCGGCGCCGGCGGCCTGGGCGCACCTGCCGCGCTTTATCTTGCCGCGGCCGGGGTCGGGACCATAGGCATCGCCGATGCGGACGCGGTGGATCTGTCCAATCTCCAGCGTCAGGTCATACACGCCACGCCGGACGTGGGCAAGGCCAAGGTCATTTCGGCAAAAGAGACCATGGAGGCCATCAACCCGGATGTCACGGTCAACGCCTGCCGAATGTTCGTCAACGCGGGCAATGTCATGGATCTGATCTCCGGTTACGATTTCATCATCGACGGCACGGACAATTTCCCGGCGAAGTTTTTAATCAACGACGCCTGCGTGCTGGGGAAAAAGCCTTTCTCCCACGCGGGGATCATCCGTTTCAAGGGACAGCTGACGACCTATGTGCCGGGGCAGGGGCCGTGTTACCGCTGCGTGTTCAAACAGCCCCCTCCGCCGGACGCCGTGCCCACATGCAGGCAGGCCGGGGTGATCGGCGCGGTGGGCGGCGTCATCGGCTCCCTTCAGGCCATGGAGGCGGTCAAATACATCCTAAGCAAGGGCGACCTGCTGACCGGATTTCTGCTTACCTATGACGCGCTGAAAATGGATTTTCGCAAAATTAAGCTGCCTTTGGACAAGAGCTGCGCCGTCTGCGGGGAACATCCCGCGATTTTGGCTCCGTTTGACTACGAGCAGGCCGTGTGTGATTTGAATGGCCATTAGACTGAAGCAGGCGGATTTTGACGCCATGGCGGCCCATGCCCGGTCCGGGCTTCCAAATGAGGCCTGCGGGCTGATCGCCGGCAAAATAGAAAACGGCACGGCGGTCGTCGAAAAAATCTATCTGCTCTCCAACCCCGACCAAAGCCCGGAGCATTTCTCCATCGACCCCGCCGAGCAGCTATGCGCGGTCAGGGATATGCGCAAGGCCGGCTTAACGCCTCTGGGAAATTTCCATTCCCATCCGTCAACGCCTTCCCGCCCTTCGGCGGAGGATATCCGGCTGGCGCATGACCCCAAGGCAAAATACCTGATCCTTTCATTGGCCGGGGAAGCGCCGGTGCTCAACGCCTTTGAGATTGTGGACGGAACCGTCGCGCAGCAGCTTCTGGAGATCGTATGAAGAAACCGCACGTTTTTATCCTTATGCTTGCCATCGCCATGGCTTTTACTACAGGCTGTTCGCCGAAGGCGCCGCCGTCAGGGGCGGAGGCTGCAAGGGTGTTTACCGATGCCTTGGGCCGGGAAGTCCGCGTGACGGGATGCGACAGGGTTGTTGTCGCGTCCGGCAGCTTCGCGCAGCTGTGGCTGCTTTCCGGGGGCGCCTTGGCCGGAACCACGGACGACGCGTTCAAAAATTTCGAAGGCATCCCGGAAAGCGCGGCCAGCGTCGGAAGCCTGATGGCTCCCGGCTTCGAAGCCATCCTTGCCTTGGATCCCGATCTGGTGATCCTTTCGGCGGACATCAGCGGACAAACGGATCTGGCGGAGCCGCTCCGCTCCGCGAAGATCACCGCGGCATACTTTTCGGTCGAATCCTTTGACGAATATTTGGACATGCTGAAAATCTGCACGGACATTACCGGCCGGGGCGATTTATATGAGCAAAACGGGCTCAGGCTCAGGTCCGCCATTGACGGCATCGTCGCGAGGACCAAAGACAAACCTTCCCCGAAAATACTGTTCATACGGGCAGGAGCCGGCAAAGTGACCGCCAGAAACAGCGACACCATGGCCGGCGCCATGCTGCGGGACATGGGCTGCGTCAACATCGCCGACAGCGAAACCGGCCTGCTGGACCGCCTGAGCATGGAGGTGATCATCAAAGAGGACCCTGATTTCATTTTTGTGGCGACGCAGGGAGATTCGGAGGAGGAGGCGCAGGAAACGCTGCGGGAAACGCTGACGTCGAATCCGGCCTGGGGCGGCCTGTCCGCGGTGAAAAACAACCGGTACGTCAGCCTCCCCAAGGAACTGTTCCAGCTAAAGCCAAACAACCGCTGGGACGAGGCATATCAGGCACTGTGGGATGTTTTGTACGGGTGAAAGTGCCTTCACGCAAATATGTTTTTAATCGTCAGCGTACCCTCTATCACTTGCCCGTCCGCCATATCCTCAGAAAGCAGATAGTCGCACCCGCGTTCAAGCGCGGACGCAATCAACACTGGATTGCTTCGTCGCTTCGCTCCTCGCAACGACAAGGGCGCGACGGCTCTGCATACCTAAGATTCATAACAACAGAAAGTGATTCGGAAAAGTGCGATTTTACAATAAAAAGTCGTTGACTTTTGTGCATTTTTATGCCAATATAGGTATTGAGGTGGCATGAATGTTCAGAAAAATTACGGCGGAGCTTGAAGCGTGGCGGGAAAGCCCTTACAGAAAACCGCTGATTTTGCAGGGTGCAAGGCAGGTCGGCAAGACCTATATCGTTTTGGAATTCGCCAGAAACCATTATGACAACGTCGTTTCCGTAAATTTTGAGCGTGAACCGGACGCACGGAAGATTTTTGAAGCGGGCATAGACCCGGAAAAGCTTATTCCGCGCCTTGCCCAAAACAAAAAGCAATCCATAACGAAGGGGCGCACTTTGATTTTCCTCGACGAAATCCAAGCGTGCCCGCCCGCGCTTACTTCGCTCAAATACTTTCATGAGAGCGCCAACGATTATCATGTGATAGCCGCCGGGAGCCTGCTCGGCGTCGCGGCATCGCATGGCAAATACACCTTTCCCGTCGGCAAGGTAAACACGAAAACGCTGTACCCGATGGATTTTGAGGAATTTTTAATCGCCGCCGGCGAACAGGAACTGACGGTCAAAATCAAGGAGTGTTTTGAAAACAACGCCGCAATGGATTCATGGATTCACCGGGAACTGCTTGACCGTTATCGCACGTATTTGGTCGTAGGCGGCATGCCGTCCTGCGTCGCTTTGTTCCACGACACACATGATTTTATCCTTATCCGGGAGATACAAAGCGGGATTTTGGCCGATTACCTGAACGATATGAGCAAGTACAACACGGGAAATGAAATCAAAAAGACGCGGCTGGCCTATTCGTGCCTGTCTGCCCAGCTTTCAAAGAAAAACACGCGGTTTCAGTATAAGCTGGTGAAGAAAGGCGGCAGGGCAAGCGAGTTTGAAAACGCAATCGAGAGGCTTGTTTTGTCGGGCATCGTCTCAAGGGTCTACAACGTAGATGCGGCAAAAAAACCCTTGGAGGAATATAAAAACATCGACAGCTTTAAAATTTTCTTCTCGGACGTGGGGCTGCTT
>JAITOE010000035.1 GCA_031290135.1 Eubacteriales Family XIII. Incertae Sedis bacterium | reverse complement strand
TCAACCTGATCGTCGGCGGCAACGCCGCGCGGCTGTACGGGCTGCCCGTCCCCCCGGCCGTGACCTTCTGCGCCGGCCGCCCCGACCTGAACATCCCGCCGCGCGAGGTCCTGGAGTCCTCCGAGGTGACCGCCAGGGCGGCCTACGCGTGGCCCGAGGGCGTGGAGTTCATCCCCGGCACGCAGTCGTTCCTGTACTGACAAGTCTTTCTTGGGCCGATTCCACGGCTGATTGGAGAGAAGACCATGGCATATCCGGAATTTTTGCGAAAACTGAATGCCGCTTTGGGAAAAATCGGAGGTGTTCTGTGTTTCGGCGTAGCTGCGATGTTCCTGCTGGAAGCCATATTGCGGTACGTGTTCCGCAGCCCCACGTCGTTTCTGACGGATTACGCCTGTTACCTGCACGCCCTGGCGCTGTTTCTGGGCTGTGCGTATACGTTTCAGGAACGCGGGCATGTGGGGGTTGACCTGTTCCGTAAGATGGTGGACAAAAGGGGCGGGGCAAAAGGGGACGGCAAGCGGCTGGGCGTGCGCGCCATGGCCGTCATCGGCTATCTTCAGACGCTCTTCTTCATCGGCTTGCTGGCCTATGCCACCGTTGACATGTGCAGGCGCACGTACAAGTTCGGCAGCATGACAGAGGCTACTTACCCGATTCCCCAGTTCTGGCTGTATCTGATCATGAGCATCGGATGCATTTTGATGCTGGTCGTGATCGTCTTTATACTCCTGTCGCTTTTCACGAAGAGCGAAACGTATGTTGAGTAAACACTGACAAAGGAGGGCATATGTTATATGCATTGCTTATCATACTAGTCGTTTTGCTCATCTCCATTGCCATCGGAGGACCTATTTCCACTACGTTGGGCTTTACCGCCGCGATCGCGACGCTTTTTTTCCTGAGCGCGGCCCACCTGTCGTTTCTGGGGACTACCATCTACGCCAACGCCATCTCCTCCAGCAACGTCATCGTCCCGCTGTTTATCATGATGGCGGAGTTCATGGCCAAGGGCGGCATCGCGGAAGACATCTATTATGTTATGGCGAAACATCTGCGGAAGCTCAAAGGCGGCTTAGCTGTCGCCACGACCTTGGCATGTACCATTTTCGCGGCTCTTTGCGGCTCTTCGCCCGCAACGGCGGCCACGGTGGGCAAGGTTTCCTTAGACGCCATGCGGAAACGCGGCTACCGTGAGGATTTCGCCATCGGCACCGTGGCAGGCGGCGGCACCCTGGGCATCATGATTCCGCCCAGCATCACCTTGGTCATGTACGGCATCCTGACGCAGACCTCCATACTCAAGCTGCTGATGGCAGGCATTCTGCCCGGTTTGCTGCTGTCAGCCCTGATGTGCGTCTCTTCCATCGTGCGGGCGCATGTGAACCCGGAACTCATCGGCGGGCAAAAACGGGGCAAGGGCGGCGCCAGACAGGCCCCGCCGGTCTTTGAAGAATACAATACCACGTTCCTGCAGGACGCAGGAAAAGCGGCCCCGGCGCTCATCCTGATCGTGATCATCATATACGGCATGTACTCCGGCGCCGCCACGGCGACCGAATGTGCGGGTCTCGGCGCCATCGCGGCGTTCTTCATCGTGCTATTCAAGCGAAAGATGAAGAAAGACGTATTTTTGGGCGCCATGTCGTCCACCATCAAGAGCAGCTCCATGATGATCCTGATGCTTTCGGCGGCGCTGATGCTGACCAACGTCATCAGCCGCCTGGGCATTGCCACCACCATGGCGAAAGGCATTACCGGCATTGGCGTGAACCGTTGGGTCGTCATGATCCTTCTGTTCGCCCTCTGGTATTTCCTTGGCACGATCATGTCCCCAACGGCCATGGTGACGCTCACCATCCCGTTTGTGTTCACCCCGCTGACGGAGATCGGCTTCGATCCCGTCTGGCTGGGCATCGTTTCCACCCTTTGCGTGGAGGTCGGCATGATCACGCCGCCGGTGGGCAACAACCTGTTTATCCTAAAACAGACCACAGGCCTTGACATCGGCGTCATCATCAAAGGGGCCATCCCTCAAATCATAGTTCTCAGCATAGGCTTAGTCATCCTGTGCGTATTTCCGGGGATCGCCACCCTGCTTCCGAGGCTGATGTAGCGAATCGCCTATACCTGAGATTCATAATGTAACCCTATTATAAAGCACCATACAAAAAAGGAGGAGTACCATGAAATTCAGAAAAACAAAACGTGTGTTCGCCATGTTCCTCAGCTGTACATTGCTTCTGCTTCTGGCTGCCTGCGGCGGCAACGCCGGTTCGGGTTCCGGAACCGCTGCCGAGCCGCCCCCCGCCGACGCCGGCGCCGACACGGATTCGGCCGCCGCGATAGAACCCTACACCTTCCGCATCACTTGCGGCAGCAGTCCGTCCAGCAGCATGGTCGCGGTCATGACGCTGCTGTGCGAGCTTCTGGAAACCAACAGCGACGGCGCGTTCACGACCGATTTTCTGAACGACAACGCATATGTGGAAAAACAGGCGTTAGATGAACTGATGACCAACATCATCGACATCGTCTACCTTGGTTCAGGAGCCGCTTCCACCACGGTTTCGGAAGTCGCTTACCTGGGCATGCCGGGCTGTTTCCGGTTCACGGAAAACGCGGCGCTTTTCCTTGATTTCGAGGCGAAGCTGCGGGATGAACTGGCGGCCGTTTATGAAAACTACGATATCCATTACTTAGGCCTGCGCGTCCCCGCCAAGATGGCCGTGGTCGGCACCGGGGAGGCCGTGACATCTCCCGCCCAGCTGAAAGGCAAAATCGTCCGCGTCGCCGGCACCTGGATGGGAAAACTGGCGGTTTCCTTGGATCTGGCGACCGCCACCGTGCCTGTCTCCGAACTGGCGACCGCCCTGCAAAGAAAAACGGTGGATTCCTGCATAACCGGCATAGAGCAGGTGCGCAGCACGATGCTGGGGGAAGTGGTGGACTATTGCTCTATCCTGGCAGAGGTGGACAGCGTAGGCGCCTTAGTTATGAACGGCGCCACCTGGGACGCGCTGACCGATGCACAGCGCGCTTGCGTGGACAGCACGGTGGAGGAGTGGATGCAGGCGTGTCTGGACATCTCCGAACAGTTCTATGACGACGCCGTGCAGTCGGTGATCGACGCAAACGTCGAGCCATACATCCTTACGGACGAGGAGTGCGCCGCATTTTTGGCGACCATCGATACGGTCTACGCCGAGATTGACCAGACCGTCGGCCCCGAAGGGATTGCCCTGAAAGAAGCGATGCTCGCGTGGAGGGCCGAAAACCTGTAAACATGATTTCGCGGCGAAAAAAGAAAAAGCAGGGCGGGGCGGACAATCGTCCCGCTCTTTTTTTGAGCTTCAAAAGCTGTTTCAGAAGCTGCGAAAGTTATTGCAGAATTCCTGTTTTCATTTTTCAGATAGTGTGTTATAGAATTCCTGTTTTCATTTTTCAGATAGTGTGTTATAATGAAAAAAAGAAGCAGGCAGCAAAAACGTTCCTGTGTTGCCTGACGTGCTGCATTGTGACAGAAAGGAGGCCACCATGAGTGACGGAATCATATTTCTGACGGAAGACAATTACGAACAAGAGGTACTGCAGACCCCGGAGCCCATCGTGATCGATTTTTACGCGGACTGGTGCGGGCCGTGCAAGGCGATGGCGCCTGCGTTCGACGAGGCCGCGCTGAACTACGGCGGCAAGGTTCGTTTCGCGAAAATCAACGTAGACGAACAGAAAAAACTGGCGATAAGCAACAAGGTGATGAGCATCCCCACCCTGTTGTTTTTTAAAAACGGAGAGCAGGCGGACAGGGTATCGGGGGCGCTTGACGCCACGCAGCTTGCCGGGAGGCTTGACGCGCTGCTGTAGCGTGATTTTTGCCCTGCAAAAAATCGAAACGCCGCATATGCCGTCGCGACTGTGCAAGGTTTAGTTGGCGGAGCAATATGATAGAAAACACACTTTCGAACTTGGTAAGCGTTCTGTTCGTGATCAATTTAGGGATTGCTTTTACAATTATATTCTTAGAGAGAAAAGACCCCTCCGCCACATTGGCTTGGATCATGATCCTGTTTCTGGTGCCGGCGATGGGAATCGTTTTCTATTTTTTGTTTTCGCAGAACATTTCCAGACAGAGGATATTCAGGCTTTCCCAATATGAAGAATCCGTCATGGACCAGGCGCTGCAGGAACAGATCTCCCAGGTGAAACACGGCCGCTTTGAATTCATAAACCCGGAGGCGCGGAAATGGCAGAGCATGATACACCTGCACCAAACCTACGCCCGGTCATTTTTGACGCAGGATAACCATATTTCCATCATAACCGACGGCAAACACATGCTCAACGCCCTGCTGAACGACATCCAAAACGCCCGCAGCTCGGTCAATGTGGAATATTTCATCATTAAGAACGACACCGCGGGCCGGGCGCTGCTTTCGGCGATGACGGAAAAAGCCAAGGAGGGACTGGAGGTGCGCCTGCTCATCGACGCCATGGGCGGCAGGCAATTCAACGAAGGGCATATGCGGGAGCTTAAAGAGGCCGGCGGGAAATTTGCGTTCTTCTTTCCGCCGAGGCTCAAGATATTCAGCATGAAGCTGAATTACCGCAACCACAGAAAATTAGTGATCATTGACGGACGGATCGGGTATCTGGGCGGTTTCAATATCGGCAACGAATACCTCGGCAAGGTGAAAAAATTCGGATACTGGCGCGATACCCACCTGCGCCTCATGGGCAGCTGCGTACAGGACATGAACGCGCGCTTCATCTTGGACTGGCGTTTTGCCGCCAAGGAGAAACTGTTCATCGCGCAGGCGTATTACGACGAGCCGGAAAACGCGGGCGTGACAGCCATCCAGATCGTGGCATCCGGCCCGGATTCGTCGCGGGAGGAAGTGAAGCACGGGTATCTCAAAATGATCGCCTCCGCGCGGAAGAACATCTACATCCAGACGCCTTACTTCGTCCCGGACGTGTGCATCATGGAATCGCTGAAAACAGCCGCGCTGTCCGGCGTGGACGTCCGCATCATGATTCCGCGCATGCCGGATCACATGTTCGTGTACTGGGCGACCTGTTCTTATGTGGGCGTCCTCCTGAACGCCGGGGCAAAAGTTTACATTTATGACAACGGTTTCCTGCATGCCAAAACCATGACGGTGGACGGGGAGGTGGCATCCATCGGTTCCGCCAATTTCGACATCCGGAGCTTCCGGCTGAATTTCGAGGGAAACGCGTTCATCTACGACGCGTCGGAAACCTACAAGCTCGAAGCCATTTTCGAAACAGACATGACACAGAGCCACGAATTGACAAAAGCCCTGTACAGGAACCGCTCCGCCGTCATTAAATTCAAAGAAGGCGTATCCAGGCTGCTTTCGGGGCTGCTGTAACGAGGGTCACAAGTGTGGATCCAGCCACAGGGCGGGCGCAACCCGGAGGGCGGGATTGCGGGCATACAAGGCGCTCTGCGCCGCCCGCATAGGCGTCAGCCGCCCTGACCCGGAGGGTTCGCTCGTCCTGCGGCGGCGGTTGTCATACAATAACACCAAAGAAAGGAGAACTTCAAACGTGGCCCAGCTATATTTCCGGTACAGCACGATGAACGCGGGGAAATCCCTCGAACTCATCAAAGTGGCGTATAATTATGAAGAAAGAGGCAAACGCGTCCTGGTCCTCATACCCGACATCGACAACCGCGGCGGCGTGGGGCGCGTCGTTTCAAGGACGGGGATCAAGCGCGACGCCTTCCCTTTCCACGAGGAAGCGAACCTTCTGACGCTGTTTCTGGCGGAAAACGAGAAAGAGGAGATCAGCTGCGTCCTCATAGACGAGGGGCAATTCCTGAAGAAGCACCATGTGCAGGAGCTGACGGAGATCGTGGACAGCTGCGACACGCCGGTGATGGTATACGGGCTGAAAAACGATTTCCGCAACGAGCTTTTTGAGGGTTCGTACTATTTGCTGGTTTACGCCGACAAAATAGAGGAAATCAAAACCATCTGCTGGTGCGGGCGGAAGGCCACCATGGTGGCGCGCGTGGCGGACGGCAAATTCGTGAAAGCCGGGGAGCAGATCGTCGTCGGCGGGAACAATATGTACGTTTCGCTTTGCAGGAAGCATTACAACGACGGCAGGCTGGGCGACGAAAAAACCCGTCCGGCCGAACGGTGATATTATTATCGCCCCGCAGTGCCGCCGACATGAGCACATGAGTACGGTGGCAAAGATTGTTTTTGGCGGATTGATTATTCCCCTGTGATATTGTATAATATCAGCAGGAACGTGAATGTGGGGTGCGGCGCTTTGGACACGAAAAAAAACGCATATGCCGAAAATGCCGTGACGGCAGGGGAAATGGAGAACGAAAGCGCGTTTCATTTCAACGCGAACCGGGAGGAATCCTTAATGAAGCCCGCGCTGCTGCTGCACAGCTGCTGCGGCCCTTGCAGCACGGCGGTCATTGAGCGCTTGGTCCGGACATACAAAATCACCGTGTTCTTTTACAACCCGAACATTTCGGACCGGGCAGAATACGGAAGACGCAGGGACGCGCAGAACGATTTCATAGAGCAATACAATAGGAACGTAAACGCGCCGGACACCCTTCTGTTCATGGAAGGCGCCTATGAGCCCGGATTGTTCGAAAAAGCGGTCCGCGGCAAGGAGTCGCTGCCGGAGGGCGGCGCGCGCTGCGACGTCTGCTTCCGGCTGCGTCTGGAAAAAACGGCGGAAACGGCCGTTCTGGCGGGCTTTGATTTTTTCGCCACGACCTTGTCCGTGAGTCCCCACAAAAATTACGAAACCATTGCGCGGATCGGGATGGAACTGGGGCTGCGTTACCGGATTTGCTTTCTGGCGGAGGATTTTAAAAAACAGGACGGGTTCCGACGCTCCGTGGAACTGTCGAAGCAGTACGGGCTTTACCGGCAGACGGGATGCGGGTGCCGTTTCGCGCCTTGACTCGCAGGGTTCGCCCGTCCCCGACGTGCCGCCCCTCCTTGGGCGGATGTTTGAATAGTAACGCCGGAGCCGGAAATCGAACAGGGGCAGCATGAAATACGTAGACGTGATCGTCGATAACAATACGGATAACACGGACGCTTTTTATACCTACGGCTGTGAATTTGACGAGGTGGCGGCCGGAAACCGGGTGTTCGTCCCCTTTACCCGGAACAACCGCGAGAAAGCGGCTTTCGTGGCGGCGGTCAGGGACGAGCAGGAAACGGCGGTCAAAGGGCTCAAGTACGTGGAACGCATGGACGCGGAATGGTCGCTGGACGCGGACTCCATGGAGATCTGTATCTGGATGAAAAAACGCTACTATTGCAGATACATCGAGGCCGTGCGCTGCTTCCTGCCTGCCGGGTCGGCCTCCAAAAGAGGGAAACAGAGGAAGCCCGCCTTTGAAGAAATCCCGGAGGAACGCCCTTCCGCGCTTACGGGCGAACAGGACGCGGCGATGAAGCGCATTGCCCCGTGGATCGAGGAAAACAGGCACAGGACCTTTCTGATCCACGGCGTCACGGGCAGCGGAAAAACGGAAATATACCTGCGCTCCGCGGCGCTGGCGCTGGAACAAGGGAAAAAGGCGATGATCTTAGTGCCGGAGATTTCCCTTACGCCGCAGACCATCGGGCGTTTTATCGCCCGCTTCGGGCAGGACGACGTGGCAGTGCTCCACAGCCGGCTTTCGTCCGGGGAGCGCTACGACGAATGGATGCGCGTGAAAAAGGAAGAGGCCCGCATCGTCATCGGCGCGCGTTCGGCGGTATTCGCCCCCTGCGGAAACATCGGCCTGATCGTCATCGACGAGGAACACGAGGCGACGTACAAGTCCGACAAATCGCCGAAGTACGACACCGTCGAGGTGGCGATCAAACGCGCCAGGCAAAACGGCGCGACCGTGCTGCTGGGCAGCGCGACCCCGTCCTTAGTATCCTCCTTCCGGGTGGAAACGCGCCTGTATGAGCGGATCAGCCTGCGGGAGCGCTTCAATAAAAACCCGCTGCCGGCGGTGCGCGTCGTGGATATGCGGGAGGAGCTGCAGATGGGGAACAAGACCATTTTCAGCGCCGCGCTGTACCGGGCCGTGGCGGAGAATCTCGGCGCCGGGCGGCAGGTCATCCTTTTCCTGAACCGCAGGGGACATTCGACGTTCATTTCATGCCGTAGCTGCGGCTACGTGATGAAGTGCGGGGACTGCGGCATATCGCTCACCTACCATAAAACCGGGGACGAAGCGCGTTGCCACATGTGCGGGGCGCGGCGCGGCATACCGGATTTATGCCCGGAATGCCAAAGTAAATATTTAAAATTCTTCGGAGCGGGCACAGAAAAGGTGGAGGAAACGGCGCGGGAGCTTTTCCCGGACGCTTCCATGGAGCGGCTGGATCTGGACACGGCGCGGAAGAAAGGCAGCATGGACGCAATCCTGGCGCGTTTCAGAAAAGGGAAAACGCAGATCCTGATAGGCACGCAATTGGTCGCCAAGGGGCTGGATTTCAGCAATGTCGGGCTTGTGGGCATCGTCTCCGCGGACGTGACCCTGAACATACCGGACTTCCGTTCCTCGGAGCGGGCGTTTCAGCTGATCACGCAGGCGGCGGGCAGGGCCGGGCGGGGCGACAAGACCGGCGCGGTGATCATCCAGTCCTATAAGCCGGATCACTACGCTGTCCGCTCCGCCGCGAAACATGACTACGCGGAATTTTACGGCACGGAACTTCTCGTGCGGAAAGCGATGGAGTACCCGCCGTTCTGCGACTTGGTGCAGATCACCGTGAGCGCGGAGGACGAACAGGCCGCTGCGGAAAGGGCGGAGGCGCTGGCGGTTTCGCTGCGGGGGCGCGTGGAGGCGGCGCAGGGAAACCGCGTTCTGGGGCCGGGGAGGGCGCAGATCTACAAGTCCGGCGCGCTGTTCCGCTATCAGATTTGCGTAAAAGTGGCGCATGGCGACAGGGAGGCGTTCGAGAGCTTTCTGTCAGGGCAGAAAAAGGCGGCCGGCGAAGGCGGGAAGAAGTGCGGCGTCACGGCGGACGTGAACCCGCACAGCTTCATGTAAGGTGCATAAGGCCGCCGCTGCGGGGCGCCCGCCCCGCAGCTGGGTAAAACCCACCGTGGGTGGCGACCTGCCGGCGGCGATCCCATGGTACCCAAGACTCATAGCAGCAACCAATAAACAGCAAGGAGCGCAATACAAAATGGCATTGAGAAAAATCGTTCTGGAGGGCGATGAGATCCTCCGGAAAAAAACAAAGGACGTAAAAGAAATCAACGGCAGGATCTGCGAACTTCTCGACGACATGTGGGAAACGCTGGAAGAACATAACGGGGTGGGGCTTGCGGCGCCCCAGGTGGGCGTGCTGCGCCGGATTGCCGTAGTGAACACGGGAGAGGACGGCGTAAAAGTGGAGCTGATCAACCCGCGCATCACGGAATCAAGCGGAACGGCGGAGGAAGAAGAGGGATGCCTGAGCATTCCCGGCTTCGTGGGAACCGTGAACCGGCCGGAGCGCGTCCGCGTCGAAGCGCTGAACCGGCAGGGCGAAACCGTGGCCATGGAAGGGGAGGGCCTGCTGGCGAAAGCGCTTTGCCATGAGCTGGACCATTTAGACGGGATTCTCTTCATCGACAAAGCGACGGACGTGAGATCCCTGGAGGATGACGCGTGAAAAACCTGACGCGGGTCGTATACATGGGTACGCCGGATTTTGCGCTCCCGCCGCTGGAGATGCTCTGCAAAGAAGGCTACGCGGTGCCCTTGGCCGTGACCCGGCCGGATCAGCCCAGGGACCGCGGGAAACGCGTGCAGAGCCCGCCCGTGAAAGCGTGGGCGGAGGCGCAGGGGATACCGGTGCTTCAGCCGGAAAGCCTTCGCGGAAACGCGGAATTCGCGGAACGCCTGCGCGCGGAAAAGCCGGATCTGATCGTAGTGGCGGCTTACGGCGCCCTTCTCCCGGAAGAGATCCTGAATTTGCCGGGTCTTGGCTGCGTGAACATCCACGCGTCCCTTCTGCCGAAATACAGGGGCGCGGCGCCAATACAGCGGGCGGTTCTGGACGGAGGGGCGGAGACCGGCGTGAGCCTCATGCGCATGGCGGAAAAAATGGATGCCGGCAACGTGATCGCGGCGCGAAAAACCCCGATAGGACGCAAAACGACGGCGGAACTGTTCGGCGAACTTTCGCAGATGGGTGCCGCGTTGCTGCGCGACAAGCTCCCCGACATCGCGGCAGGCGCGCCGGGGGCGGCGCAGGACGAGGCGCAGGCCACATACGCGCCCCGGATCCGGAAAGAAGAGGCGCATATCGATTTTTCCAAAAGCCCGGAGGAAATAGAACGGCTCATCCGGGGCATGAACGCATGGCCGGGCGCATACGCCCTATATAAAGGAAGCGTTTTGAAAATATGGGAGGCGGTTCCATCGGAAGAACCCTGTGAAAAACCCGCGGGAACCATACTCGCCGCGTCAGGGGAAGGAATAACCGTCGCCGCCGGCGGCAGGGCAGTCCGGCTGACCGTCATACAGGCGCAGGGGAAGAAAGCCATGCAGGCGGCAGATTTCATGAGGGGGAACAAACTGGAAATTCAGGCAGTCTTAACATAGGGTACGCCCGCCCTGCGGCGGCGATCTTATATAACTAAGAACAGGGGAAAGGGAGAAGAAGCAAAAATGGACAACAACAGAACGTCGGCGTATTACACCTTAATGGACATCGAAAACAATCTGGCCTACTCAAACATCGCGCTCAGAAGCCACATTCGCAGGGGAAAACCGGACACGCCCGCATTCGTGCGGGAACTGACCTACGGTGTTTTGAAAAACAGGATTTTTCTGGACTATGTCATCGGGAACTTCGTAAAAACACCCATCGACAAACTGAAATTGAGCGATCTCACCATCCTGCGCATGGGGCTTTACCAGATCCTGTTCATGAATTCCGTGCCGGATTACGCGGCGGTCAACGAAAGCGTGGACCTTGCCAGGCGCTTTTCGACCGGGCACGACGGTTTTGTCAACGGCGTCCTGCGCCAATTCCTGCGGGACAGAGAATATGTAAATCCGCCGGACCGGGAAAAAGACGAAGTCGAGTACCTTTCCGTCAAATATTCCTACGCGCCCTGGATCGTCAAGCTTTTTCTGGAAAGCTACAATTCCGCCGAGACGGAGGCCTTGCTGGCCGCAGGGAACCAAACGCCCGATTTCACCATACGCGTCAACCCGCTGAAAGTGACGCGGGAAGAGCTTCTCCGCCAGATAACGCAGGAAGGCTTTGAGGTGCGGATCAGCGAACGGGCACCGCAGGGGCTTCTGGTCCGCGGTTCCAACCTTCTGGGCAGCCGGGGATACAAAAACGGCCTCTTCTCCGTCCAGGACGAAAGCTCCCAGATCGCGGCGGGGATCGTCGCGCCCCAAAAGGGCGAGACCATCGTGGACGTGTGCGCCGCGCCGGGCGGCAAGAGCTTTGCCATGGCTGAAAAAATGGGGAACCGCGGGATCATCCACGCCTGGGACATCTACAAAAGAAAGCTCCACCAGGTCGAACAGGAGGCAAAACGCCTCGGCGTCAGCATCGTGCAGACCCAGACCTGGGACGCGACCCGCGTCAACCCGGATCTGGTAGGCAAGGCCGACCGCGTGCTGGTGGACGCCCCCTGCTCCGGGCTGGGCGTCGTCAGGCGGAAGCCAGAGATAAAATACAAAGAAAGCCCGGACAACATGAAAGAGCTGCAAAAGAAGCAATTGGATATTTTGGAAGCGTCCTCCAATTACGTGAAATCAGGCGGCTTCCTGATATACGCGACCTGCACCATTTCGAGACAGGAAAACCAAAAGGTCGTGAGCGATTTTCTGAGAAAGAACAAAAGCTTTGAACGACAAGAAACAGTACAGCTTCTGCCGCACATTGACCACACGGACGGTTTCTTCGTCTGCAAAATGCGGAAATCAGAGAGCATCATTGATTGAGGATAATCAAATGGCGAGAGCGGGCTTCAGGACGGACAGGGGCAGGTTTCGGGGCAACAACGAGGATGCTTTGCTTGTTTTGCCCAAATTCCAGATCTATGTGGTGGCGGACGGCGTCGGCGGACGGAATTCCGGCGAAATTGCCAGCAGGAAAGCCGTAAACGGCATAGAAAAGTATGTAAGGAGCCACCCGGTCGATGCCGTCCACGACAGCGGGCAAGCCGATGCGGGGCTGATGGAATATTTTTTGAGATGCCTCCGGGAAATCAACGCGGAGATCCTTGCTGTTTCAGCCGCGGAACCGAGCAATGCCGGAATGGCGACCACCGCCGTGCTGGCGCATGTTTTCGAAAATCGCCTGTACGTGGTGAATGTGGGGGACAGCAGGGCCTACATGGTACGAAACGGGGGCATCAGCCAGATCACCGTGGATCACACGACGGTGAACCGGCTGGTCTACACGGGCGAACTGACGGAAGAAGAAGCGCGGGTCCACCCAAGAAAGAACGAGATTACGCGCGCTTTGGGTGCAGAGAGCGAAATTCTCCCGGATTTTTTTGTCACGGAGATCCGGCAGGGCGACCGCATCCTTCTGTGTACGGACGGTCTCCACGGGGAACTGGGGGACGACGAGATCTGCGGCATCGTCGCCGGGAACCCGGATTTAAACGAGGCGTGCAAAAACTTGGTAGACCGCGCGAATGCCAAAGGGGGAAAAGACAACATCACCGTGATTTGTCTGGAAGTGTGATGCCCGTCCCGCCTCTGGGTGACGCCCGCCCCGTAGCTGGGTAATTTAATAATAATAATAATAACAGCAGCAGCAGAAGCTGAAAGGTGCTTGATGAGATGAGTGAAAAAATTCTTGCCGGCAGATACGAAATAATGGAAAAAATAGGGGACGGCGGAATGGCCGTCGTCTATAAAGGCAGAGACCGCCTGTTAAACCGCTTTGTGGCGATAAAAGTGCTGCGGCCGGAATATACGAAAGATTCCTCCTTTGTGGAAAATTTCAAAAAAGAGTCCCAGGCGGCCGCCCGGCTCAACCATCCTTCCATTGTCAACGTATACGACGTGGGAAAAGAAAGCAACGTCCATTATATCGTCATGGAGCTGGTAGAGGGAAAAACGCTCAGCGAAATCATCCGGGAAGACGGGCCGATGGACTATAAACGCGCCATCGGCATCGCAAAGCAGATCGCGTCCGCGCTGAGCATGGCGCATAAGAACAACATCATACACAGGGACGTGAAACCGCATAACGTCCTCATCATGCCGGACGGCAGCGCCAAAATAACGGATTTCGGCATCGCCAAGGCGATCACCGACGCCACGCTCGTCGGCAAGGGCGAAGAGATGATCATGGGCTCGGTACATTATTTTTCGCCGGAGCAGGCGCGCGGCGGCTACGTGGACGAAAAATCGGACATCTATTCCCTGGGGATCGTGCTTTATGAGATGCTGACCGGCAAGGTTCCTTTCGACGCGGAAAACCCCGTCACCGTGGCGGTCATGCATATGAACGACAAACCGACGCCGCCGTCGCAGTTGGTCTCCGGGATTCCGCCGGGGCTTGAACAGATCATCATGAAAGCTACGGAAAAATACCAGATCAACCGTTTCAAGACCGCCGACGACATGTGCGAGGCATTGGACAACGTGAATCTTGTGACGGGGATCATAGAGAACCCCGTGGTGGCGGAACTGCTTCGCCGGAAGCCGGATGCCGACATGGAAGGCGCAGAGGGTCCGGAGAACCC
>JAITOE010000005.1 GCA_031290135.1 Eubacteriales Family XIII. Incertae Sedis bacterium | reverse complement strand
AGTGGCGAGGATTTTTTTCGCCAGGCAAGGCGGCGGGTTCCGCTGATACTGGCTGTATCAACGGGTTCCGCCAACGAAGCCTGACGGAAAAAAGACCGTCACGACTCCAAGGTTTAGTTGTCGGTGCAATATTATGCAAACACCGATTTTCCTCTATTCCACGCTCTGGGTGAAGTTCAGGATGAAGAAAAACTGCTTTGAAAGCGTGCCTATCACGGAACTGGCGGGCGTGAAGGTGCGTTTTGACGACGAGCCTGCCAAACAGGACGCACAGTAAAGGACGGTGGCCATGATGCAGAACTTTGAATTTGTGCTTCCCACGCGGATTCGCTTCGGCGCGGGCATTTCCAAGGAAATCGCGGCGGAGATCCATGCGATGGGCAAAAAACGCCCGTTTATCATCACCGACGAAGGCATTGTCAGGGCGGGACTTGCGGACCGGGTCGCCAAGGCCCTGAAAGACGGCGGTTTCACGGATTATTTCGTCTTTGACGAAACCGAGCCCAACCCCCGCGACACGACCGTGCAGCATGCCTGCGAAAAAGCGAAGGAATGGGGCGCGGACGTCCTGGTGGCATTGGGCGGCGGAAGCTCCATGGACACGGCGAAGGGCGCGGCCGTCCTCCTGAGCCACGGCGGCTCGATCCACGATTACGAGGGGCTGGGCAAGGTCACGAAGCCGGTCACTGACCTGATCGCGATCCCCACCACGGTGGGCACGGGCAGCGAGGTGACGTTCTGGGCCGTGATCACGGACACGAAACGGCATTTCAAAATGAGCGTCGGCAGCCCGCTGATCGCGCCTAAGTTGGCGCTGGTGGATCCCGACCTCGTGCAGAGCCTGCCGCCGACCATCGTCGCCTCCACCGGCATGGACGCCCTGACGCACGCCATTGAAGGCTACACCTGCGCCCTGGCGGAACCCATCACGGACGCCTGCGGCCTGTATGCCATCCGCATGATATCGGAAAACCTGCGCGACGCGGTATATGGCGGTCCCGCCGTTGCCGTCGAAGCCCGCGCCAACATGCTCCTGGGGAGCCTCATCGCCGGGATCTGCTTCGGCAACTCGGACATCGCCGGCGTCCACTGCATGGCGGAGGCGCTGGGCGGCCTGTACGACACGCCCCACGGGATTGCCAACGCCATCCTGCTGCCGCACGTCATGAAATACAACTTCGTGTCGGATCTGGACAAGTTCGCGGAGGTGGCGAAAGCCCTGGGCGAGCGCGGGGAAACGCTTTCCATGCGGGATCTGGCCTATGCCTCCGTGACGGCGGTGCTGAAGCTGAACGCGGACCTGAACATCCCGTCGCTGTTTGACGTCGGCGCGAACGTGGAAGATCTGCCGGAGCTCGCGAAACGCGCTTCCGTCAACGTTTCCGTGGGCAGCAACCCGCGAAGGGCCGGGGAAGCGGAATTCCTGACGATTTTCCAAAGCGCTTTCTTGGACGAGGAACACGCGCAATGAAGCAATTTGACGCAGGAAACATCGTAAAGCGGGCGGACAAGCTGCTGTCCGCCCATATGGACATGTTTTTTCCAACATATTGCTTTTCCTCTCATTTCGATGTATAATTTGAATATAACCCGGTCAGGGCGGGATTGCGAACCCACAAGGCTTCGCCCGCCCCGTGGCGGCGATTGTGAAAAAAGAAAGGCAAACCCATGAACGTTGCGGTACGGTATTTCACGCGCGCGGGAAATACAAAAAAATTAGCGGAGGCGGTCGGCGCGGCCGCGGGTGTCCCTGCGCTGCCGGTTTCGGAAGCGCTCCGGGAGCCGGCGGATCTGCTGTTTCTGGGCGGCGCGCTCTACGGCTTTGACATTGACGCGCCGCTGAAAGACTTTATCCGGGGGCTGACGCCGGAAACGGCAAGGAAAGCGGCGGTGTTCAGCACGACGGCGATTGTGCCGTCCGCGTACCCGCAGATCAAAAAATTGCTGGACGCGCAGGGCATCCCCGTCGCCGCGCAAAACTTCCACAGCTTCGGAAAGTTCGGTCCCCTGCACGGAAGCCGTCCCGACGCGAACGACTGCGAGAAGGCGGGCGCTTTCGCAAGGGAGGTTCTGGCGGCCTGCGGGGAATAGCCCGGCCGGAGGGTTTCGCCCGTCCCGGTGCGCCCCGTTCATGCCTAAGATTCATAATCGCTAAACCCTAGGAGGAAAACCATGATATTGATAAACACAGACGTCGCGGACAAAGACCTAGTTAAATTCACTTCATAATGAAAATTTTGCTGGTCGCCCCCGATCTGGAAAGCAAATTCAAAAAATCCGAACGGGGCTTTACCATCCCGTACCCCATCATGTTTTCCACCTGCGGGCTGCAGCTTCTGGCAGCTTTGACCCCGGCGGAACACGAGATTCGGATCGTGGACGAAACGATCAACGAAAAACCTAATTACGGCACGGACTGGGATCTGGTCGGCATCTCCATGATGACGGCGCAGTCTTCCCGTGGGTACAGGATCGCGGACAGGTTCCGGCAGCGCGGCGTGAAGGTGGTGATCGGCGGCTACCATGCCTCCGTCCTGCCGGACGAGGCTTTGCTGCACTGTGACGCGGTCTGCGTCGGCGAGGGGGAGACCGTCTGGCGGCGCATCCTTGACGACGCGGCGCAGGGCGCGCTGGCGGGCATATATAAGGCGGAAACGCTGATCGACCTGAAAGACGCCCCTTGGCCCAGGCGCAGCCTCGTCCGCGAAAAACGCTTCGGCGTAAAGAATTTCATCCAGACAAGCCGCGGCTGCCCGAACGCCTGTTCGTTCTGTTCCGTTATAAAATTTTTCGGGGACAGCTACCGCCTGCGGCCGGTCGATGACGTGATTTCGGAAATCCGGCACCTGAAAAAGACGCGGCAGCTGAAATGGAACATGGTGTTTTTCAGCGACGACAACATCTGCGGCGATCCCGCCTACGCAAAGGACCTGTTCACCCGGCTGATCCCCCTGCGCGTCCGCTGGGGCAGCCAGTGTTCCATTTCGATTGCGGAAGACGAAGAACTCCTGCGGATTGCGCGGGAAAGCGGCTGTGTCGCGCTGGCGATCGGGCTGGAATCCGTGTCCGATGAAAGCCTGGAGCAGGCGAACAAAAACGCGGGCACGGTCGCGCAGCACAGACAGGCGGTCCGCTTGATCCACCGGCACAGAATCGCGGTTTTCGGGCTGTTTATCTTCGGTTTTGACACGGACGGGAAAGACGTATTTGAAAACACCCTGCGCTTCGTGGAAAACAACTGCCTTGAATACGCCATGTTTTCCGTTTTGACGCCGCTGCCGGGCACCGTGTTCTTTGACGCGTTCCGGGAGCAGGGGCGGCTGCTGCATACGAACTGGGCGGACTACGATTTTCAGCACGTCGTGTTCACGCCCAAAAATATGACGGCGCAGGAGCTTCAGGACGGCCGCTACCATACCGCGAAAAAGATCCACGCCCTGCGCTCCATCATAAAGCGGATCATCGGGGCGAAGACCAATTTCTTCTTCCCGCTCATCATGAATTTATCGCTCAAGCGCTTATATTACCACCTGCCCCGCATATGAGCGCCGCCGCGTGATTCGTCCCGCGTCATGACAAAACGACCATCATGGGGACTATTTATGGACATCCTCTTCATTCTGCCGTATGACTGCAGTTATCGCTACAAGGGCGGTTTTACGCGTTCGATTTCCTACGCGCCCCTTACCTTAAGCACGTTGGCGGCGCTGGTTCCGCCCGAATTAAACGCCCGGATGACCCTCGTGGATGAAGGGGTGCAAAAACCCGCCACGGCGGGACGCTTCGACCTCGTGGCGATCACCTGCACCACCTCCGCCGCGAACCGCGCCTATGCGCTGTGCGAATTTTGGCGCAAAAAAGGAAGCTACGTCGTGCTGGGGGGCGCCCACCCGACCTTCATGCCGGCGGAAGCGGCGCTGCACGCGGACAGCGTCTTCGTGGGTTTCGCGGAATACACCTTTCCGCAGTTTTTCAGGGATCTTGCGCACGGCGCCCCGCAAAAACGCTACGACGCCTCCGCCCCCGGCGCCTGTCTGCCCCTGCCGGATCCCCGCCGCGACCTGATCAGCCGCCGCTACATGAACATCCCGACGATCCTTGCGAACCGCGGCTGTTCCAACCATTGCAGCTATTGCTGCATCCCCCGGCTGTGGGGCGGCAGCGGCGTCGCGCGGCCGGTCGGGGAAGTGGTGGACGAAATCAAAAGGCTGGGGCGGAAGCGTTACATATTGCTGGATCCCAGTTTTTCGTCCGATCCCGAATACGCGAAAGAACTGCTGCATGCCCTGATCCCGCTTAAAATCACCTGGTCCGGGCTCGCCTCCATAGACATCGCGGAGGATGACGCGCTTTTTTCCCTGCTGCCGCAAAGCGGCTGCGAGGGCATTTTAAGCGGCTTTGAAAGCCTGAACGCCGCCGACCTGGCGCAGGTGGGCAAAAAGACGAACCGCGTGGACGGGTACCGCCGCGCCGTCCGGAGGTTCCACGCCGCGGGCATCCCGGTGCTGGGCTGTTTCGTCGCCGGTTTCGACCACGACACGGCGCAGAGCCTGTATGAGATGATCGACGTCATCGACGAGATCGGCGTTGACCTGCCGCGTTTCTCCGTCCTGACGCCCTTTCCCGGCACGCCGCTTTACGACGCCTATGAAAAACAGGGGCGCATTTTGACGAAAGACTGGGACGCCTACGACACGATGCACGTCGTGTTCGCGCCGCGCCGCATGGACGCGGACGCGCTGCAGCAGACCTTTTACGGCATCTGGAAAAAAGCCTATGAAACAAAGCGGATTCTGCGGCGGATCGGGCATACGCGGAAGAACCGCGCCCTGAAGCTCATGGCGAACCTCGGCTTTCAATATTATGCGCGGCATCTCGCGCGGGAAAGGTGAACAATATGGCGGCGCACGGAACCGTGGTGGCAAGGGACGCGCTGCGCCCGGAGCAGATCCGGGCGATGTTTGCGATCATGCAAAAATACTACGAAAATATCCAATGGGAAAGCTTCGTCAGCGACCTGGACGCCAAGCGCGACGTGATCCTCCTCCGCGACGCGGACGAGGTGATCCGCGGCTTTACGACGCTTGCCGTCTACGCCGCCGGCGGCGCCCAGCTGCTTTTTTCGGGGGATACCATCGTGGAACAGAACTACTGGGGCGCGAACGACCTGATCCGCGCCTGGCTCAACAATGCCCTTGTGCATGTCGGAAAGCACGCGGGCGACACCTATTGGCTCCTGCTTTCCAAGGGCTACAAGACCTATAAATACCTCCCCGTCTTTCTTCGCGCGTTTTACCCCTGCGCGGACGCGGAGACGCCGGACTTTGAACAGAGCCTGATGGACGCCTTCTGCCGGGAGCGTTACGGCGAGAAATACCAAGGCGGCGTCGTGAAAGCGGGCAAGGATTTCCTCAAGGCGGAAATCGCGTCGATCGGCGCGGCGCACCGGAAAGACAGGCACACGCAGTTTTTCCTCGCGAAAAATCCGGGGTACGCAAAAGGCGACGAACTCGTTTGCCTGGCGAAGCTGAGCGCGGACAATTTAAACAGAGCGGGGCGAAGAATGCTTGGAAAATAGAAAACTGCGGCAAATCGTGGCGAAGAACCGGGATACCGTCTATGGGCGGGCACACCGCTTTGACACGGTCAAAACACTGGAGGATTATCAAAAACAGGCGCCCGTCACGACCTATGAAGATTATCTTCCCTATATAGAAGCCATTGCGGACGGCGCCCGGAACGTCCTGACCAAGGAACCCGTGCTGCTGTTTGAGCCCTC
>JAITOE010000224.1 GCA_031290135.1 Eubacteriales Family XIII. Incertae Sedis bacterium | reverse complement strand
AACAGGCGCCGTGCTGCGCGTGGCCCCCGTGGACGAAACGGGGCAGTTCCGCCTGTGCGAATACGCCCGGCTCTTCAACCCCAGAACCCGCTGCGTGTCCGCCGCGCAAGTGTCCAACGCCCTGGGGACAGTGGCACCGGTCCAGGAGATGATAGCCGTTGCCCACGGCTACGGCGTGCCTTTCTGCGTGGACGGGGCGCAGTCCGTCTCGCACATGCCGGTAAACGTATCCGCCATGGACGCGGACTTCTTCATTTTTTCCGGGCATAAAGTCTTCGGACCCACCGGCATCGGCGTCGTGTACGGCAAGCAGGAACTGCTGGAGGCGGCAAAACCCTATCAGGGCGGCGGCAACATGATCGCCGACGTCACCTTCGAAAAGACGCTCTATCAAAAAGTGCCGCAGAAATTTGAGGCGGGCACCGGAAATATCGCCGACGCGGTAGGGCTGGGCGCCGCCATCGACTATGTAAGCGCAATCGGCATGGAAAATATCGCCGCCTATGAACACGCCCTCCTTGCCTACGCCACGGAAGAGCTGCTGCGCGTGCCCGGCCTGCGCCTGATAGGCACGGCGGCGCAGAAAGCCAGCGTGCTGTCCTTCGTCTTGGACGGACATTCGGTGGAGGACGTAGGGCGCCATCTCAGCGACGCCGGCATTGCCGTGCGCGCGGGGCATCATTGCGCGCAGCCCATCCTCCGGCATTTCGGCCTGGAAGGGACCGTCCGCCCCTCCCTGGCGTTTTACAACACGGCGCAGGAAGTAGACCAGCTGGCCCGCGCCATTTTCGAAATCGCGAGAATATAGGGACGTTGCGCACCGTCATTGCGAAACAACGCCATGCGATAATGGTTTCGCTCTATTCTTGCCGAAGGCAGGAAATAACGAAAGGAACCCTACGGCAGCTTTGTTGCCGTAGGGTTCCCCGGATTCAGCCGGATAGGAACCTGCCGCAGTAACGGACAAGGCTCAGCGGCGTCTTGCCGGCCGCCACCGTGATTCATGAAGCGCAGGAACCTCCCCCCTGCTTCTGCGTGTCTTCGCAATAGCCGGCATACAGCGAAACCGCCCGTTTCACCTGTGAGCGCACAGTTGCAGCAAGGGACTTGTATTCCGGGGACTGTTCAAGTTTAAAAACATAATAAGTATCCGGAACCGCTTTGATTTCACATATTGCATTTGCTCTTTTTAAACGCGACACCGTGTCACGCACTGTCCTTTCGGATAACGAATGTGATTTATGGAGCCAGGATAAAAACCGCTGATAATCGACAGTTCCGGATTCACATTCCTTGATGTGGTCCCGCAATGCCTTTGCAACGAACTCCGCGAGCTTCACGGGTACCGCGTTGCCTATCATTTGCTCCATGTCAGTCTTGGTGCCTGACCATTTATAATCGGCTCGGAATGTCTGGATAAGGGCCCTTTCAAGCGTGGTCAGTGCGCGGACGGACCCATCGAGCTTACAGGCGTCGTTGGGATGTCCCGGATACCCTTGCGGCACCGGACGGTTCACGCCCCGGATCGTAGGCGCGGGTTCATCTACCGAAAAAACAGCCCGTCTGGTAACAGGAAGCCGCGACGTCCCAATACTCAAACGCCGCGACAATTTCGTATCCGGCATTTTGGAAACCCGATGACAGCCCGCCGCAGCCCGCGAATAAATCGACCACTTTTTTCATTGCGTTCTCCTGTTCAAAATGAATGTGAAGTGTTATAATGTAATAACCGCACTGTGGTTATTATATCTTTATTAAACACTGACGTCAAGTATTTGACGTCAACGGCCGCAAATATTTTCGCGGCCTGACCACAACCAAAGAAAGACGCTATACTTTACGACGCGCCGCCAATAAAATGTTAACGCTTTCGCGTCAACGGTGGCGTTAACAGCACGTAAGAGCTTCTGCATCTGCCCGGCCTGTGTGCGATAATGAACAAAAAAGTTTCGACCGGTTCCATTTTGGGTATAACTATTGCAATATTCAAATAGTCATAAAACAAAAACGAGGGAGGTCGCGCCATGAGCCCGCAAGCGGACAATAAAATCCAAAACTTGGTGGAAATGCTGGTAAAAAGCTACCGCGAAGAAGCGGACATCATAAAAATCGAAGCCAAAAACCAGATCAACAAAGCCGTCGTCGTAGACATCATAGAAGACCTCAGATGCCTTATATTCGCGGGATTTTTCGGCAGAAAACGCCTGAAAGAAGACGGGCTTGAATATTACGTCGGCGAACTGCTTGAAAACCTGCTCTACAACCTGGAAAAACAGATCCGCCGGGCGCTCCGGACGCGCGGCGGCAGGGAAGTGCGCATCGCCGCGGAAGCAGAACGCATCACGCATGTGTTTCTGGGGAAGCTGCCCCGCATCCGCTCCATGATGGCCACGGACGTGGATTCCTCCTTCGACGGCGACCCCGCCGCTTCGAGCAAAGACGAGATCATCCTTTCCTATCCCGGCATCTACGCCATTCTGGTCAGCCGGCTCGCGCATGAACTGTACCAGCTTGACGTGCCGCTGATTCCGCGCATGATGACCGAGCACGCGCACAGCCTGACGGGGATAGACATCCACCCCGGCGCCAGCATAGGCCACCATTTCTTCCTCGACCACGGCACAGGCATCGTCGTCGGCGAAACGACAATAATTGGAGATTATGTAAAAGTATACCAAGGCGTCACGCTGGGCGCCCTCTCCACGCGGGGCGGGCAGATCCTGAACGGCGTGAAGCGCCACCCGACCATAGAAAACCATGTCACGATCTACTCCGGCGCCTCCATCTTCGGCGGCGACACCGTCATTGGCGAAGGCGTCGTCATCGGCTCCAACGCCTTTATTACCAAAAGCGTGCCGGAAAAAACCCGCGTAAGCATCCGAAACCCCGAATTGCAGTTCAAAATGGACGAAAAAAACCAAAGCGTGGAATTCCAGCAGGGCGAATTCTGGGATTATGTCATTTGAGTCATCGAAGCTTTCGGCCCGCTGCGCCGCCAACATATCCAGCGCGAGGCGCAACATGATAGACTTCCGTTCGTCGAAGAGTTCTCCGACTACTTCGCGCAGATCCGGATTTGTAGCTTCCTCATTCGGCATTTCATCACCGCCTTATAACCCCCATTATACACCGCCGCGAATATTTTTTACAGCGGCTCAAAACAGTAGACCTCACCTCTCGCGGCGGAAATGCTCCCAGGGGTTGCGCTTAAGTTTCCGGTGTGCGCACGAGAGGATTTGTATTAAAATTTCAAGACATAGTATTGACATTGTAGATATAATCTGCTATGTTGAATATAACCGGAGTATGCGAGGAGGTGATTTAGATGGCACAGACGACCGTTAATATCAGGATGGACGAAGAATTAAAAAAACAATCGGAAAGATTGTTTAATGAATTTGGAATGAATATGACAACCGCGTTTACGGTCTTTGCGAAAGCTGTTGTCAGGACGGGGAAAATTCCGTTTGAAATCAGCGTTAAACTTGACGACTTTTACAACGAGCATAATCAAAAAAAACTGCGGGAATCCGCGATTCAACGGGAAAACGGTGATGTCATCGTGAAGACGATGGAGGAGCTGGTTGCTAATGAGTAGAATTTCATTTAGCAATAACGCATGGGATGATTATCTTTGGTGGCAGACACAAGACAAAAAGACGTTAAAGAGGATACATGTTCTATTAAAGGACATAGAGAGAAGTCCGTATGACGGTATCGGAAAACCGGAAGCATTGAGCGGAGATTTATCCGGACAATGGAGCAGACGCATTGACGAAAAAAATCGGCTGGTGTACAAAGTCAACGGGGATTATATTGATGTCGATCAATGCAAAACACATTATGAGGATAAATAGCGAGTTCGAGCGCGTCCAGGCTCTTATTGCTAACACGCCGGAGCTACAGGCCGCCGTTGACGCGAGCATCAAATCTACACGGCTTCATCGCGGCAAATGTGAATCGCATGCCGCCGGGAACATCATTGCGAGCGGCGGTGAACTGGATTGCTTCGCTTCGCTCGCAATGACATAAGCTGCCATGCTTGACAAACGCCTCGCTTTCGGCTATAATAAGATTAAATCGAATTATTGACGAAAGAGGGACTTGAATGAGCTACATCAAACGCGATATCGAAAAAACGATACTTGAAGTTTCGCAGTCGTATTCGGCGGTGCTTCTGACCGGACCGCGCCAGGTCGGGAAGACCACTACATTAAGGCGGATTGCGGACGAGAACCGCCGCCATGTCACGCTCGACGATATGGAATCCCGCCGCATGGCTCGGTCCGACCCGGAACTTTTCCTTGACATAAACCCGGCGCCGCTGCTGATTGACGAGGTTCAATACGCGCCGGAGTTGTTTTCGTACATCAAAATCGCCATCGACAACGGGGCGCGGCCGGGTTCGTTCTGGATGACCGGCTCGCAGGCGTTTCGTCTGATGGAACTGGCGCAGGAGTCGCTCGCGGGACGGGCGGCAATTTTGAAAATGTCCTCATTGTCGCAGCACGAAATTTACGGAAACGGCGGACATCCGCCTTTTGAACCAAGTTTTGACAATGTCAAAACGCGCGCGAAAAACGCCGCGCAAACCGATACGAAAGGGCAGTATGAACGCGTTTGGCGCGGTTCCATGCCTAGCTTTGTGAGCGGAAAATATCCCAACCGCGAAGTGTTTTATTCAAGCTATGTCAACTCGTACATTGAACGCGATATCGGGGATATGATGTCTAAGGTTGACGCGCTGCAGTTTGCGGATTTCATCCGCGCCGCCGCTTGCCGGGCAGGACAGATGCTGAATACCCACGACATTGCGCTGGACATAGGCGTAACCGACGATACGGCGAGGCGCTGGCTTCAAATGCTGGAGAAGTCCGGCGTGATATTTTTCCTGCGTCCGTACTCAAATAATCTGCTGAAGCGAACTGTAAAAATGCCGAAAATGTATTTTTTCGATACGGGGCTGGTGGCGTATTTAACAAAATACGGGTCTTCGGAAATACTTATGAACGGCGCGATAAACGGCGCAATTCTCGAAAATTATGTCGTGGCTGAAATTATCAAAAGCTATACAAACAACGGCGCGGAATGCTTTGTTCATTACTACCGCGACAAGGATAACAAGGAAGTGGATTTAATTTTAGAAAGCGGCGGCGAACTGCATCCGCTTGAAATCAAAAAAACGGCGTCGCCCGCGCCTGAGCTTGTGAGGACTTTCGCGGTGCTTGACAAAGGCAGCGTTCCGCGCGGGAATGGCGCAATCATCTGCACGAAACCGGAATTTTCGGCGATTGACCGCCAAACGGCAATCGTGCCGGTCTGGACGGTTTAGACTGGCCGCGAAGCGCCCCTGGATTGCTTCGCTTCGCTCGCAAAGACAGGCCCCCGTCATTGCGAGGAGCGAAGCGCCGAAGCAATCCACAGGCACTGGGTTGCTTCGCTTCGCTCGGTTCCGTCTTCCGTCACCAAACGGAAGAAAAAGCCGCCATGGCAGTTGACGCAGGGCGGCTTTTTTGGTAGAATAACCCATTGGGCATTTGCGGATTGCGGCACAACATCATAAAACGAAAGAAGGACACGGCACAATGGGCATAAAAACGGCAAAATTCGGCGGATCCTCCGTTGCGGACGCCATTCAGATTGAAAAGACGAAAAAAATCATCGACGCGGACCCGGAGCGGCGTTATATCGTAGTCTCCGCGCCGGGGAAGCGCTTTAACGGCGACAACAAAATCACGGACATGCTTTACCTGTGCAAGGCGCACATCGACCACAACGCGCCTTACGACCAGGTTTTTCAGGTGATTTACGACAGGTTCACGGCCACCGCGCACACCCTGGGCGTCCAGGCGGATCTGGAGGGCTGCTTCGACGAAATTCAGGAGAACCTGAAGAACAGCCCGTCGGAGGACTATATCGCCAGCCGGGGTGAATATCTGAACGCGCGGATCATCGCGGCCTACCTCGGCTATGATTTCGTGGATGCCGCAGGACTTGTTTTATTTGACAAAAAAGGGAAGTTTTTACACGACGAAACGGATGCCGCGCTGAAAGCGGAGCTGGCGAAACATGAGAAAGCCGTGCTGCCGGGCTTTTACGGCACCTATCCCGACGGCAGGATCAAAACCTTTTCACGCGGCGGCTCGGATATTACCGGCGCCATCGTGGCGAGCGCGGTGCGGGCGGACGTCTACGAAAACTGGACGGATGTGTCGGGATTTCTCATGGCGGATCCGCGGATCGTGAAAAACCCGCAGGCCATCAGCGCCATTTCTTACATGGAGCTGCGGGAACTGTCCTACATGGGCGCGTCCGTGCTGCATGAAAACGCGATTTACCCGGCGCGGCAGGCCAATATCCCCATCAATATCCGGAACACCAACAAACCGGAGGATCCCGGCACCGTCATAACGGCCGGGGAAGACGCCTGGGACGAAAGCGGCCCTATCATCAAGGGCATCGCGGGCAGCAAGGATTTTTCGGTCATCGCCGTGTACAAAAACATGATGAGCACGGAAGTGGGCTTCATCCGGCGCCTGCTGGGCGTCCTGGAAGACTACAGCGTCCCCGTCGAGCATATACCCAGCGGCGTGGACACGGTTTCCATCGTATTGTCAAAATCGAACCTGGGGGACAAGCTCTCCGACATCCTGGAGGATTTCGAGCGCAAGGCGCAGCCGGACAGCATAGAGGTCTTTGAGGACATGGCGCTGATTGCCACGGTCGGGCGGGGCATGGCGTCGCGCCCCGGCGTTTCCGCCACGCTGTTCGCGGCGCTGTTTGAAGCGGGCGTCAACATCCGCATGATCGACCAGGGCTCCAGCGAGATGAACATCATCATCGGCGTGGAGAACAAGGATTTCGAAGCCGCCATACGCGCGATCTATACCGCCTTTGTGGAACAGACGCCGTCCGTGGGCGCCTGCGCGCCCTTGGGATGAGGCGGGGCGGATCTGCCTGTCAGTCGCCGGCCTGCCCGGCGACTTTCTCTGCGTGCGGCAGATACGTGTGCAGCTTCGCCAGTACGTCGTCAAAATCCAGCGGCTTGCCCACATGGCCGTCCATGCCGGCGGCGAGGCAGCGTTCGACGTCTTCCCGGAACACGTTGGCCGTCATGGCGATGATGGGGATCCGCTTCGCGGCGGGCACGTCCATGGCGCGGATTTGCCGCGTGGCTTCGTAGCCGTCCATCTCAGGCATCTGCACGTCCATGAAGATCATGTCGTAGCGGTCCGGCGCCGCGCCGAACATCCGCACGGCCTCCGCGCCGTTCTCCGCGCAGTCCACCTCCAGCAGGGTGGGTTCCAGCAGCGCCAGCACGATCTCGCGGTTGATTTCGACGTCCTCCGCCAGCAGGAGCCGGCGCCCCCGGAAAGCGCCGGTTTCGTCCGGCGCGGCTTCGCTCCTCTGGGGAACCTGCGCGCCGAGACACTCGTTGATGACGTCGGCGATGGAGGACGGGAACAGCGGCTTGGGCAGAAATTTGTCCACGCCCGCGTTCTTCGCCTCGTCCTCCGCCGCGCTCCACCCCGCCGCGGAGATCATAATGACGACGGGGCTGCCGTCCGCGAGTCCCTTGACCTCCCGCGTGAACGCGATGCCGTCCATGCCGGGCATCTTCCAGTCCACAAAGCATATGTCGTAGCCGCCGCCCGCCATGAGAGAGAGCGCCTCGCGGCCGCCCGCCGCCACGTCGCAGGCGAGGCCGATCTGATGGGCGAACTCCGTGAAATACATCCGCACGTCCGGGTCGTCATCCACGGCGAGCACGCGGACGTTCTCCCAGCTCACGCCGGGGGCAAGCAGGCCGCCGCTCTGTTCCGCGCCCCGGGCGGCCTGCACGGTGAAGATGAACGTCGAACCCTCGCCCAGCTTGGACTCGACCCATATCCGCCCGCCCATCATTTCGACGATGCGCTTGGATATCGAGAGGCCGAGGCCGGTGCCGCCGAACTTGCGCGACGTCCCGCTCTCCGCCTGCTCAAAGGACTGGAACAGGCGCGCCTGCTGCGCCTCGCTGATGCCGATGCCGGTGTCGCCCACCTCTACCCGGAGGGTGCAGACACCGTTTTCTTCCCCGGCCAGCCGCGCCGCCAGGCGGATGGAACCTTGCTCAGGCGTGAATTTCACCGCGTTGCCCAGCAGGTTGGTGATCACCTGCGCGAGCCTCTGGTCGTCCCCGATGAGGACATTGGGGACTTCGCGGTCAATGTGCACGGTGAGTTTCTGCTTTTTTTCGTCCACGCGGAAATTGATCACGTTGACCACCCGCCGGAGCATCTTTTCGAAGTTGAATTCCACGGGGGAGAGATCGAATTTGTTCGCATCGATCTTCGACATGTCCAGAATGTCGTTGATGATGCCCAGCAGGTGCGTCGAAGCGTCCTCTATCTTCCCGAAAGCGTAGTTCTTCCGCTCCATGTCGGCCGCGGATTTCCCTATGGAGGTCATCCCTATCACGGCGTTCATGGGCGTGCGGATCTCATGGCTCATGTTCGCCAGGAAATCGCTCTTTGCCTGTGCGCTGGAAAGCGCGTCTTCGCGGGCCTTCACCAGATGGTTTGTTATTTCATGGCGTGAAATGGCGTTGGACATCAACAGGCTGCAGGAACGCAGGATGTTCACTTCGTCGTCCGAGAACACGCGTTCTTTGTCGCAGTCGGCAAAGCTGACAAAGCCCCAGAATACGTTTTGCAGGAACACGGGGATGATGAGGATGGAAACGAGGCCGCGGGCCGCCAGCTGCGTCTGTTCATCCTCCGAGAGCGTGCGCAGCGGGCCGTTCACGGTCTGGTCCTCGGCGAACTTTTCTTCCCACGCGGGGATGCTTTTTATGCGCGCGGAATCCATCCCGGAATGCCGGGACGGGACTGTGTCGTCTAACCATTCGAATTCCCGGGCGTAATGGGTCTGGCCGTCCGTCACGCATTTTTTCCAGATGCATACGCGGTGGGCGTCCACGCTCCGGCCCAGTATCTCCATGCTCACCTGCATCATTTCGTCGAATTGTTCTTTCTCCGCGGTCAGGAGCATTGTCGCCACCACATGCACCACGTGCAGCAGCGCGTCCTGCTTGGCGATTTCCTGGTTCGCGGCGTCCGTCTTCTCTTTTTCCGCCAGATATATCCTGTTCTGGAAAATGAGGACGAAGCCCACGAAAAAACCCACGACAAGGGAGGATTGGACGTGGTCGATGATCCGCTGGGAGAAGTTCAGGGGGAGTATCAAGGCGGGGAAAGCGTAGCTGACGAGATATCCCGCGAGCAGGATGGCGATATGCACGCACAGGAGAACCACGCGGGTACGGCCTTTCGCCAAAAGGAAGATCAGGATGATGCAAAGGGCGAAATACGCGGGCATTCCGCTGTCAAGGCCGCCGT
>JAITOE010000199.1 GCA_031290135.1 Eubacteriales Family XIII. Incertae Sedis bacterium | reverse complement strand
GTGAACAGCGTCTTCGTTATCGCCGCCGTCAGCGTCGTCTTCCCGTGGTCCACGTGCCCTATCGTCCCGATGTTCACGTGCGGCTTCGTCCTTTCAAATTTCGCTTTTCCCATTTTATTTTATCCTCCCATTACTTGTTGATTTTATCCACCAGGCCGTCCGGCAGTTTTTCAAAATGGTCAAACTGCATGACATATACGCCTCTTCCTTGCGTTTTGGAACGTAAATCTGTCGCATAGCCGAACATTTCCGACAAGGGCACCTGCGCTTTTACCGTAACGGCGCCGGCAGCCATGTCCGAGCCTTCGATCCGGCCTCTCCTGGAGCTGATGTCGCCGATGACGTCGCCCATGTACTCCTCCGGAACCGTGACTTCTATTTTGAAGACCGGTTCCAGCAGGATCGCGCCTGCTCTCCGCACCGCGTCACGGAACGCCATGGAACCCGCGATCTTGAACGCCAGTTCCGAAGAGTCCACCTCGTGGAACGAGCCGTCGTACAGTTCCACGCCCAGATCCACGGTTTGGTAACCGGCCAGCGGGCCGTTCTGCATGGCTTCTTTGATCCCGTCTTCGACCTTGGGGATATACTCTTTGGGGATCGCGCCGCCGATGATTGAATTTTTGAATTCGAACCCGCTTCCCGCCTCTCTGGGAAAGATGCGGATCTTGACATGCCCGTACTGGCCGTGGCCGCCGGACTGTTTCGCGTATTTGAAATCCGATTCCGCGTCCCGCGTAATGGTTTCCTTGTAGGACACCTGGGGCTTGCCCACGTTCGCTTCCACCTTGTATTCACGAAGCAGCCTGTCCACGATGATTTCCAAGTGCAGCTCGCCCATGCCCGCGATGATGGTCTGGCCGGTGTCTTCGTTCGTATAGGTCTTGAACGTGGGGTCTTCTTCCGCCAGTTTTGCCAGCGCGGACCCCATTTTTTCCTGCCCTGCCTTCGTCTTGGGTTCGATGGCGATTTCGATCACGGGATCCGGGAATACCATGGATTCCAGTATGACCGGGTGGGCGTCGTCGCAAAGGGTGTCGCCTGTCGTCGTGTCTTTCAGCCCTACCGCCGCGGCGATGTCGCCGGAATACGCCTCATCCAATTCTTCCCGGCGGTTCGCGTGCATCTGCAGAATCCTGCCGATGCGCTCTTTTTTGCCTTTCGTCGAATTGTACACATGGGAGCCGGCTTTCAGGCTTCCCGAATAAACCCTGAAGAACGCCAGTTTGCCCACGAAAGGATCCACCATGATCTTGAACGCCAGCGCCGAAAAATGCCCGCCGTCGTCAGCGGGGCGCTCCACCTCTTCTTCCGAGTGCGGATCGACGCCTTTGATCGCGGGGATGTCCAAGGGCGACGGCAGATAATCGACCACCGCGTCCAGCATCATCTGCACGCCTTTGTTTTTATAGGCGGACCCGCAGGTGACGGGAACCAGCTCCCCGTTGATCGTCAGTTTTCTGATGGCCGCCCTGATTTCTTGCTGCGTAAGCTCCCCGCCATCCAAATATTTTTCAAGGAGGGCTTCGTCCGCTTCCGCGACCGATTCCAGGAGATTGTGGCGCCATTCGTCCGCTTTGTCTTTTAAATGCGCGGGGATTTCCTCTGCGGAATATTCCTTGCCGAGATCATCCTTGTAAATCTCCGCTTTCATTGCAACCAGATCGATAATCCCGATGAAGCTCTCTTCGGCGCCGACGGGCAGCTGGATGGGGACCGCGTTGGCTTTCAGGCGGTCTTTCACCATGTTCACGACGCGGTAGAAATCCGCGCCCATGATATCCATCTTGTTGATGAAGATCATCCGGGGGACACCGTATTTTTCCGCCTGCCGCCAGACGGTCTCGGACTGGGGCTCCACGCCGCCTTTGGCGCAAAGCACGGTGACGGCGCTGTCCAAGACGCGCAGGGAACGTTCCACCTCGACGGTGAAGTCCACATGTCCCGGCGTGTCGATGATGTTGATCCGGGTGTCTTTCCATTGGGCCGTGGTGGCGGCGGAGGTAATTGTAATGCCTCTTTCCTGCTCCTGCTCCATCCAGTCCATTGTTGCGGCGCCTTCATGCACCTCCCCCAGTTTATGGGTTTTTCCCGTATAGAATAATATTCTTTCGGTCGTGGTAGTCTTTCCGGCGTCAATGTGCGCCATGATTCCGATGTTTCGCGTTTTCTCCAAAGAAAATGGTCTTGGCATCAGTTTTACCTCCTTTCTTGTGATTTTTGCCTGTCAGGCGATGCATTACCACCTGTAATGCGCAAAGGCCCTGTTGGCTTCCGCCATCTTATGGGTGTCTTCTTTTTTCTTGATGGAGGCGCCCGTATTGTTTGCCGCGTCCATCAGTTCTTTCGCAAGCCGTTCGGACATGGTTTTTTCGCCTCTTGACCGGGTGTATTTTGTAAGCCACCGCAGGCCCAGCGTCTGGCGTCTGTCCGTCCTGACTTCCATGGGCACCTGATAGTTGGCGCCGCCCACGCGCCTTGCTTTGACTTCCAGCACGGGCATGATGTTGTTTATGGCTTTCTGGAAAACCTCCAGCGGTTCATTTCCTGTCACTGTCTTAATGCGCTCAAACGCGTCGTACACGATGCGCTGCGCCACTCCCTTTTTTCCATCCAACATGATGCTGTTGATCAATTTTGCGACAACCACACTGTTGTAGATTGGATCAGGGAGCACGTCCCGCTTGGGGACGCCTCCTTTTCTTGGCACGTCTCTTCCCTCCTTGCTTGTATTCCCCCCGTCCGGATCCGGTTCCGTTCCCGGACGGAAAAAATCCTGCGCAAATCTTACATAAACAATCTGTTTATCGGTACTCGACAATTTTCGTTGCCGCGGCGCCTTGTGATATTTTTTCAGCAGTCTATATCACGGCACGCTTCAGCTGCTTCGCGGTCCGGCGCAATGCCGTCCGCTGCCGCTGCCTGCTCCGATTATTTTGCTTTCTTCGGGCGTTTGGCGCCGTATTTTGAACGGGCCTGGCCCCTGTTTGCCACGCCTGACGCATCAAGTATGCCCCGGATGATGTGATACCGCACGCCGGGGAGATCCTTGACCCTGCCGCCCCTTATGAGAACAACACTGTGTTCCTGCAAGTTGTGGCCGATGCCGGGAATGTAGGCGATGACTTCGATGCCGTTTGAAAGCCGGACCCTGGCGACCTTTCTGAGCGCCGAATTCGGTTTCTTGGGCGTCACGGTTTTTACGGACGTGCATACGCCGCGTTTTTGCGGGGACGCTTGATCCGTCGGCACCCGCCGCAGGGTGTTGATCCCTTTCAGGAGCGCCGGGGCCGTTGATTTTTTCACCGCCCTGCTTCTGCCTTCCCTTACCAGCTGGTTGATTGTTGGCATTGCTTTTTCCTCCTTTCCTTTGTTTTTTGATTGCAGACCGATAAATATTATACCACAATGCACCATGACAATGCAAGCAATATTACTCCAATTCCATTTCCGCTTCTATGATCTCCGTGCCGGGAATCATCTCATCCGGCACTTCGACCATGTCCGCCAGTTCCATGATGGCCGCTTCGTTCTCTTCCTCGTCTTCATCGTATGCGTAATTCGCGAAGGATTCCATGTATTCCGTGTTGATTCCGTAGTCCACGCCTATGTTCTTGTAGCGCTTCATGCCCGTTCCCGCAGGGATCAGCTTGCCGATGATGACGTTTTCCTTGAGCCCCAGCAGGCGGTCCTTCTTCCCTTTGATGGCCGCGTCCGTCAGGACGCGCGTGGTTTCCTGGAACGAAGCCGCCGACAGGAAGGAGCTGGTCGCCAGCGACGCCTTGGTGATGCCCAGCAGGATGCGCTTGCCCGCCGCCAGTTCCCCGCCTTCGGGAACCTGTCCGTTCGCCTCGTCTATTTCCGCTTTGCCGTACAGGCCGCCCGGCAGCAGCGAGGTATCCCCCACGTCGTCCAGCTTGTATTTCGAAAGCATCTGGCTGACGATGACTTCAACGTGCTTGTCGTTGATGTCAACGCCCTGCATCTTGTAAACCCGCTGCACTTCTTTCAGCAGATACTGGTAAACGCCCTCCACGTCTTTCAGGCGCAGAATGTCGTGGGGGTTGAGGGGACCTGTCGTGATCTGGTCGCCCGCCTGGATATAGTCGCCCTCTTTTACCGTCAGCACCGCGCCGTAAGGGATTACGTAAGCGCGCTCCTCTTCGCCGCGTATCCTGACCTCGGTCTTGTTGTCCTTTCTGTGCGCGATGGAAATCACGGTGCCGTCGGACTCGCAGATTTCCGCCAGATTTTTGGGCTTGCGCGCTTCAAACAGCTCTTCTACCCTCGGAAGGCCGTGGGTGATGTCGCCGCCGGCGACGCCGCCCGTGTGGAAGGTCCGCATCGTCAGCTGCGTGCCCGGTTCGCCGATGGACTGCGCCGCCGTGATGCCCACGGCTTCTCCGATGTTGACGATTTCGCCCGTCGCCAGGTTTCTGCCGTAGCATTTGGCGCAGATGCCGGTTTCGCTGTGGCAGGTCATGACCGAGCGGATGGCCACCGCCTCTATGCCCGCGGCTTCAATCGCGTCCGCCGCGTCCCCGGAAATCTCTTCGTTTTGCTCCACGATGATTTCACCCGTGGCGGGGTGTTCGATGCCCGCGAGGGAGGTGCGCCCGATGATCCGGTGCTTCAGCGGTTCGATGATCTCTTTTCCGTTGGTAAACGCCTTGACTTCGATGCCCTCGTCCGTGTAGCAGTCTAATTCCCGGACGATTACGTTATGGGAGACGTCTACGAGCCTTCTGGTCAGGTAGCCCGATTCGGCAGTCCGCAGCGCCGTGTCGGCAAGGCCTTTCCGCGCGCCGTTTGTGGAGATGAAATACTCCAGCACCGAAAGCCCCTCCCTGAAATTAGCTTTTATGGGAATTTCTATTGTTTTCCCCGACGCGTTCGCCATGAGGCCGCGCATGCCGCCGATCTGGCGGATCTGGTTCTTGCTGCCCCTGGCGCCGGAATGTGCCATGATATACAGGTTGTTCAGCGTGCCGAGGGATTTCATCAGGGCGTCGGCGACGTCTTCCGTCGCCTTGTTCCATATGTTGACCGCCTTTTCATAGCGCTCGGCGTTGGACATAAGCCCCTGCCG
>JAITOE010000120.1 GCA_031290135.1 Eubacteriales Family XIII. Incertae Sedis bacterium | reverse complement strand
TTTCCAAATTCGCCATGAGCATGTATTTGTTCACCGGGACGAATATGGGTTTTCCCATGGTCAGCGCGTCCAAGCCGACCGTCCGCATCATTTCCAGAAGCGGGGAATGCATGGCGCCGTCAAACTGGATGCTGTCTGCGGCGGCCGAGAGCAAGTCGTTGCCTTTTCTGTATTGGAACAGGTAGGCTTCTACCGTGTTTTCCGCGCCGAACAGAGGCACCGGAACAATTAATAAGTCCAAAATTTCAATTCCTTCCGCGAATCAGCAGCAGACGCACGAGCGTCAAAAGCGCCGTGGCCATGGCTGCCACATAGGTAAGCGCGGCGGCGGACAGAACCCGTTTCACGCCTGCATTTTCCTCCTCGTAAACGATCCCGCTGAGATTCAGCTGCTCGCGCGCGCGTTTGCTGGCGTTGAATTCCACCGGCAAGGTGATGACCTGAAACAGCAGCACGGCGACGTAGAAAACGATCCCGATGTCAAAGAGCCACATTCCAAAGCGCCAGTAGCCGGTATTCGACGCCGCGAGAAACAGCCCGCCCACCAAAAGAATCCACGAAAATTTCGAAGAAACAGAGGCGACCGGGGCAAAAATATTGCGAAACACCAAGGCGGCATACCGCTGGCTGTGCTGGATGGCATGACCCGTCTCATGTGCCGCGATGCTGACGGCGGCGATGCTCCTGCCGTAATAGACCTCTTCAGAAAGGCGAACCGCCCGCTTCCGCGGATGGTAGTGGTCGCTCAGCCTGCCGGAAACCTGTTCGACGGGCACATCCGCAAGTCCGTTGCGGTCCAAGAGCTGCCGCGCCGTCTCCGCCCCCGAGCACCCGCGCCTGTTCGGCTCCGCGGCATATTTTTTGTAGATATGCTTCACGCGGAACTGTACGATGAGCGTAAAAACAAACGCGGGAATGAGCAACAAGACCGTGCTGTCGTAATACATGCGGTACCTCCATTTTGCAATCAGTGTCTCTACCTAATAATATAGCAGAAAAACTGTCCGTTGAATAGGCTTTTTTGTCGTATTATTTTGGATGATTTTGGAAGGGTCATGCCCGCCCCCTTCCGTCATTGCGAGCAACGCGAAGCAATCCAGTGTGTAGCATGGATTGCTTCGTCGTTTCACTCCTCGCAATGACATGCCCGCCCCTGGCGACGATACAAAAACGCCCGGCGGCAATAAAGCCGTCGGACGTTCGCGCGGAAAAAACCGAAAAACTATTTCATGGATTCGATAATGCTGTCGGCAAGCGTAGCCAGCTCCGGCAAATTCATCTCATTCATGGCGGAGTTCAGCGTAAGCTGCTCATTCAGAACCGTGATTTCCTTCAATTCCTTGTCTAAGAACTCACGGATCAGCGTGCCGGACTTACAGGCCCAGGAACCGTTCTCGATGATGGCAAATGTGCGTTTTTGCAGGTTCAGGGCTTTCATGTCCATCAGGTAATTGTGGATCAGCGGGTACATGCCCAAATTGTACGTGACCGAAGCCAGCACCACATGGCTCAGGCGGAACGTTTCGGAAATCAGGTACGAAACATGCGTGTTGGAGACGTCGTACATGGCGACGTTGGTCATCCCTCTTTCAACCAGCGCCGTTGCCAAGGCGTTGGCCGCGCTCTCCGTGTTGCCGTACATGGACGCGTAGATGAGCAGGACGCCTTTTTCCTCCGGCTCATAACGGCTCCACTTGTCATATTTGTCCAGAATATAGCCGAGGTCTGTGCGCCAGACCGGACCGTGCAGGGGACAGACGATCTTGATGTCGATGGTGCCGGCCTTTTTCAGCACGGCCTGGACATGCGGTCCGTATTTCCCTACGATGTTCGTGAAATAACGCCGAGCGTCGTCGATCCAGTCCCGGTCGAAATTCACCTCGTCGTTGAAAAGCTTGCCGTTGAGGGCGCCGAAAGATCCAAACGCGTCCGCCGCGAACAGCACCCCGTTGGTCGTGTCGAACGTCACCATCGCTTCCGGCCAGTGGACCATGGGCGCCGCGACGAAGATCACTTCGTGCTTGCCGAAAGAACGCGTGTCGAATTCCTGCACTTCTTCCGTGCGGTCGTCAATGCCGAAACCGAACTGCCGCATGAACATGAACGCCTTTTCATTGCTGATCACTATGACTTTCGGGTAGCGCAGCAGGATCTCGTCGATGGACGCGGCATGATCCGGCTCCAGATGGTTGATCACCAGATAATCCAGCGGCCGGCCGGCCAAAAGCGCATCGACGTTTTGCAGGAATTCGCGGCAGACAGACCAGTCCACCGTGTCAAACAGCACGGTCTTCTTGTCAAGCAGCAGGTAAGAATTGTACGAAACGCCGCGCGGTATGGGATGAATGTTTTCAAAGAGCGCAAGGCGACGGTCATTCGCTCCCACCCAATACAGATCTTCCGTCACTTTTCTATAGGTATGCATCGTGTTACTCCTCCTTTTTCAGTAAACCGTAAGTTACTATTATGAATCCCAGGTATGAACGCCGCCGCCGTGGATGGCTATTCAAACCTCCGCCCGGCTCAGGATTCTATGAACTGATCTTTTTCTTCGCCGCATTCCGGGCAAATCCACCCGTCAGGCAGCTTGTCAAATAACGTGTTCGGGAAAACATCGTTCTCGGTGTCGCCGACGGCGGGATCGTATTCGTAACCGCAGCCGCTGCATACGTAGAGCTTCCAGGACGGCGCAAGCTTCTTGGGCGTGGGCCGCTTCATCTTCTTCATCGGCGGCGCCGGCTGCTTGGGCTCGCCGTTATCCAGCGCGGCGGTGAGGATCGGGAGGATTTCCAGGACGTCCCCCACGATGCCGTAGTCGCAGTTCTTGAAAATGGGGGCGTTCGCGTTGTTGTTGATGGCGACGATGGTGGCGGCGTTCTTGATGCCTTTCAAATGCTGTCCGGCGCCTGAAATGCCGCAGGCGATGTACAGGTTCCCGGTGAACTTCTGCCCGGACATCCCGACGTAGCGGTTCAGCGGCACGTATTTCAGCGTCTCTGCCACGGGACGGGACGAACCCAAAGCCGCGCCCGCCTGCACCGCCAGCGCCTTGACAAGATCCAGGTTCTTCTTTTCGCCGATGCCCTTGCCCGCGCTGACCACGCGTTCCGCCAGCACGATGGGGGTGTCTATGTCGCTGCCGACGGTGAAGTCGTAGCCGTCCGTCTTGAGGGCTGCCACCACTGCGGAAACCCGCTCTGCCGGCGATCCGTCCTTCAGGATCATCTTCTTGCGCACACCGGTGATGGGGCCGCCTTTCTTCTTGGCGGCGAATTCTTCTTTCGGCGGCTTCCCGATGATATGGGACGCGATTACGATGCGCTGAATTTCGTTCGTGCCTTCGTAAATGGTGCATATCTTGGCGTCGCGGTAGGCGCGTTCCACGTCCATGCCCTTGAGGTAGCCGTTCCCGCCGAAAATCTGGAGCGCGTCGTTGACGATTTCCAGGCCGACGTCGGAAGCGTACTGCTTGGCCATGGCAGACTCCATGGCGTAAGACGCGTGGTGCTCTTTCAGCTCAGCCGCGCTGTAGATCAAAAGACGGGCAGCCCGCAGCTTCGTCGCCATATCCGCAAGTTTAAAGGAAATGACCTGTTGGAAGCAGATCGGCTTGCCGAACTGGACGCGCTCTTTCGCGTATTCCAGCGCGGCTTCATAGGCTCCCTGCGCAATGCCGAGCGCCTGTGAAGCGATGCCGATGCGCCCGCCGTCCAGCGTGGCCATGGCGATCCGGAAGCCTTCGCCCTCTTTGCCCAGAAGGTTTTCCTTCGGAATTTTCACGTCGTTAAAAACAAGCTCTGCAGTGGACGAAGAACGGATGCCCAGCTTATCGTAATGGTCGCCGAACGTAAACCCTTCCCAGCCTTTTTCCACGATAAAGGCGCTGATGCCGCGTGTGCCGATATCCGGCGTGGTGACGGCAAACACAACATAGGTGTCCGCCTTGTCCGCGTTGGTGATGAATATCTTCCCGCCGTTCAGGATGTAATAGTCGCCTTCCAGGAACGCGGTGGT
>JAITOE010000106.1 GCA_031290135.1 Eubacteriales Family XIII. Incertae Sedis bacterium | reverse complement strand
CCGTCATGTCGCTGGCGGCGACGAAGGAAAGCTTTCAGGAATATACGCAGGTTATGAACGTGACCATTTTCCTTTTGGCGGGCCTGGCAGGCCTGCTGGGCTTCGCCATCGTATACAACGCGACCATCGTGAGCATCGGTGAGCGGGAAACGGAGTTTTCGGTCTTGCGCGTGCTGGGTTTTTCCAGAGGCGAGATATTCAGGCTCCTGCTTAGGGAGAACAACATGATTACGGCGGCAGGGCTCATCGCCGGCATCCCTCTGGCGGGGCTTTTCCTGCGCTACAGCTCGGACGTGTTCAGCACGGAGCAGTACACGATGCGCCTGCAGGCCGCCCCCGTGCATTACGCGGCGGGCGTCCTGGCGGCCGTCCTGTTCGTCGTGCTGGCGCAGGCCGCGACCTACCGGAGGATACAAAAGCTGGACTTCATGGCGGCGCTCAAAAACCGGGCGTAATGGTCTCGCTCTATTTCTTGCCGCAGGCGCCAGAAATAGCTAAGCGAACCTTATGCGGCAGCTTTGCGGCCGTATGAAAGTAAAACCGTAAAAGGAGGACAAACGCGATGAAAAAGAAAAAGAACGCCGCGAAAGGGGTTCTTCTGGCGGCGGCAGTCATGATCCTGCTGGCGGCGGGCGGGGCGTACATCTGGACGCAGTCCGCCGTGATCCAGGTGCATACGGTCCCCGTCGCCTTGGGCAGCGTGCGTGCAGTCATAGAAGACACGGGAACGGTGACCTCGGAGCAGGTCAGCGTCATCGCGGCGCAAAGCAACTACGGCGTCACATCCGTCCTGTGCGAGGTCGGGACGCCCGTCGCCGCAGGGGATTTGCTCCTGACCACGGATACGAAGGTCGGCAACGCGGACGTCATGAGCCTCCGGGCGCAGGCGGAGGGGCTGCGGGCGCAGCTTTCGCAGGCGCAGAACCATGCGCGGACCTTGCGGGAACTGTACGAAAACGGCGCCGTCAGCAAGATCGAATCCGACGTGGCCGACACGCAGGAACAGGAACTCTCCGCGCAGCTGCAGTCCCTGCAATATACGATCCGGAGCATGGAAAGCAACGCGGGGACAAACCGGGTGGAAGCCCCCGTCTCCGGCGTCGTGACGGAGATGTTCGTCACGACGGGCGACACGGTGGTCATGGGGATGCCGCTGGCGGAAATCTCAGATCTGGACAGGCTGTACGTCCGCGCGGATCTGCTGGCGGACGACGCGGCGAAGGTGCGCGTGGGCGACCGGGTCATTTTGGAGGCGTCGCCGGAGGAACCCTGCGCGATAGCGTGGATATCGCCGAAGGTTTCGGAAGAGATGTCTGAACTGGGCATTTTGCAAAAACGCGTCGAAATCAGGGTTTCCGTCGCGGACCGGACGGGGCTTGCCCTGGGCGGGGACATGGACGTGAAGATCGTCACGGACGAGCGGGACGGTGTGGCGACGATTCCCAAAAAAGCCGTGTTTTCCCAAAACGGGGCGGACTATGTCTACGTGGTCGCGGAGGGGACGGCTGAGCTGCGGGAGATTAGCATCGGCCTGAAAGGGGAGGACGCATACGAAATCCTTTCGGGCATAGAAGCGGGCGAGCGCGTAATTCTGTCCCTGGACGGAACCGTCGCCGACGGCAGCCGCGTGAAGGAATAGATCTCGCCTCTGGGCGGCAAAAAATAAAATTTACACTTCTTCTTGCATGAAACTGCCTTTTGCGAGTTCGTCCTTCAACAGTGCGGCAACATAGGCAGAGCTTTCCCTGTAAAGCCCTGTTCCGCTGTCGGACAGCTTGTTGAACACCTCTGAATTATACATAATTTCCATTGCTTTCTCAATCGGGGCATTATCTTCTTCAACCAAGTACGCTATCACATCTTGTGTCACGCCTTCAATTAACGCTTTGACCTTATACATGAATCAATCCTCCATCGGCTGTAAATATTCCAATGCTTTTTTCGTGTGAAAGGAGTATTGCGTGGTCAACGACTTATATTCCAAACCGTGAATTAGAGTTTCAATGTCAATCAGACCATTGGCAAACGTCCTGAACAAATAGGCTATGTCGTCATTGGCAACCGGGCCGCTGACAATGTCATACTTGTTGTCATGGTTGCACAGCACATCGCTGAAATCCCGGAACTTCCTGTTTCTGTTGTTGTAAACAAACATGCTCCAATCTTTGCCAGGCTTATCAAACGTTAACGTGCGCAGGTCGCTCCGGGTAAAAACCGTCTCATCAAAGCTGAAAGCCGAAACCCACGGCGCGCCTCCGTACAGATGAACGACGCGTCCGGCCATCTGCACGGCCTGTTCGCGAATGTCGGTCAGATAAAAGCCCTGCCCGAAGTCTTTGTATGGGCGGCACTTTGCAAGATCGGCATAGGCGACCTTTATGTTGGAACCGTGGTAGAGAATCATTGCAGAACGCCTCCGTTATTCCGGCAGACCTTTTCTAAATCCTCAACGGCATCGTCAAGGCTTAGGGTGTGTTCGATGTCATAGTGCTGCATCAAAAAATCAATCCCGCCATATTGGGCGAGGAAATCATAGGCCGCCTTGTTGTTCATCGTGAACCGCTCCGCAAAGTCATCAATACAGACAACAAGGTAGTTGATGATATTGGTTTGTTGCTTGGTAATCATTGCGCCGCCGCCTTTCGTAATAAGAAAAAATCATCGATGCTCAACAAGGATATTATACTATAGCGCAGGTTTCTAAACAAGTCGCGCTCAAGCGGAATATATTGCTCCCAAAGCCAAGATATATTGCGCCGCTTGACGTTCGACAGCGTTATGGTTTTTACGGTTGGCACGATGGTAACAATCCTTTCAGTTAAGTTCTATTTTTATTCGTCTTGTTCAAATGCCCATAAAATCAACTCAAGAATGCTTGGCAGGGCAATCCCTTTCGCGTAGGGATATTTCTTGGAGTACACGCTCCATATCACGTCGATATCCGGGCTTTCCGCAATGTCTTTCAGGTGCTGTTTGTGGTTTTCAACATAAGCGAGACTGTCTCTGTCAATTGCTTTTTGGTTGAGCGCGCGAAGCAGTTCCTGTCTCGATATGTTTTCGCGGTTCATCGAAAGCAGGAGATAAGCGTCATAATAATCACGTCCCCGGTCGTGACGTCGATTTTCAGATTAACCTTGACCGTATAGAGCGCCGCTTTAAGCGAAACGCGGAAATCGTCATACTCGC
>JAITOE010000042.1 GCA_031290135.1 Eubacteriales Family XIII. Incertae Sedis bacterium | reverse complement strand
TGACCATGGCGGCGAGGCAACACCTGTTCCCATCCCGAACACAGCAGTTAAGCTCGCCAGCGCCGACGATACTTGGTGGGAAGCCGCCCGGGAAAATAGGTCGTCGCCAGTTTTTTATTTTTTGTATTATTTTATTTTTATGCAAATTTAGGAGCATGGAAGAAATGATTACATTGAAAGTAATCTTTGTAGCACTGGTTTGTGCGCCGCTTCTTTATTTGGCGGTTGTTTTGCTTGGAAAACTTTGCGAAGGCGTCATAGCCAGAAGCAAAGGAACCGGGATATGAAACACGCATGAAAAAAGGGCTGTTTATAACCTTTGAAGGGCCTGATTCATCAGGAAAAACCACACAGGCGCAGCTGCTGCGGGAACATCTTACGGGAAGCGGGCACAACGTGGTCGTCACCCGCGAACCCGGTGGCACCGACATAGGGGAACAAATCAGAAACATCATTTTAGATAAGGCGAACGTGAAAATGGATTCCGTCGCCGAAGCCATGCTTTACGCGGCGGCGCGGGCGCAAATTGTGGCGGAAATCATACGTCCGGCCCTGGAGCAGGGCATTACCGTGGTCTGTGACCGGTTTGTGGATTCGAGCTTAGTCTACCAGGGACAAGGGAGAGGCCTGGGCAATGACGCCGTGGAAACGATAAACGCCTATGCCGTGCGGGATTGCGTGCCGGACGTGACCTTTCTGCTGAAGGTCAATCCGGAAACGGGGGCAGACCGCCGCCAGTCCAGGGAAAACGACCGTATTGAAAATGAAAAGCCGGCATACCACAAGGCGGTGTACGAAGCCTATCTGGCGCTGGAAAAACGATATCCGCAGCGGATTGTAGGCATTGACGGGACCCAGGACGTGCAGGAGATCAGCCGGATGATCCGCGAACGCGTGGAACCTCTGTTGTGTGCGAAAAATGGAATTTCAGGGAATAAATCTTAGTGCGCGCACCTTGAAACGGCTTCACGCATGGACGGAGCGTGAGGCATTTTCCCATGCGTACATATTTGCGGGTCCCCCCGAAGCCGATAAAATGGGCGCTGCCAGGGCCTTTCTGAAAACGGCGTATTGCCTCGCGGAGGACGCGCGTCCCTGCGGCCATTGCATCATGTGCACGAAAATAGAACATGGCAACCACGAAGACCTGCTGTACGTGCAAAGGGAAGGGAGCAGCATAGGGGTAAAGCAGATAGAAGACCTGCAGCAACGGCTCCGGAACAAACCCTATGCCTCGGAACGCATAAGCGCCGTCATCGAAGACGCGGACAAAATGACGCCCCAGAGCCAGAATAAGCTGCTGAAAACATTAGAAGAACCCAATCCGGGCAATATTTTGATATAGCTGTCCGAAAACCCGGAGCTGCTGCTGAAAACCATTCAGTCAAGATGCGTTTTGCTGAAATTGGAAGCGGCGTCGCAGGTGGACAGCACGTATGCGGATCTGGCGGAAGTTTTCATGAGGCAGCTTTTGGACGGCGCAGCGTATTATGCGCTTTCGGAACTTCTTTTGCCTGTCATGGAAGACCGGGACGCGGCGAACCTGTTTTTAGACGCGCTGGAACGCCGGATCCGCGATCTTGCCGTTTCGCAGGCCGCAAAACAAAACGGCGCGGTTGTCAGCCCCGGAATGCTCATGGAGCCGGCCGGGACGGCCAGACGGGATTTAAACATGGGGATCAATTGCAAATATGCCATGAAAAACATGGTGTTGGATATGCAAGGAGAAAGAGAACAACATGGTTAAAATAATCGGCGTCTGCTTCAAAAGGATCGGAAAAGTCTATTTTTTTAATCCCGGCAATTTTAATCTGAAATGCGGCGACAAGGTTATCGTGGAAACGGCCAGAGGTCTCGAATTCGGACATGTGAAGGGCTGCGTCCGCGAAGTTTCCGGAAACGAGATCGTGGCGCCGCTGAAAAAAGTGGTCCGCGTTGCCACGGAAAAAGACATAGCACAGAACGAAAAAAACCTAAGCAAAAAGGCAAGGGCCCTCGCGCTGTGCCAGGAGAAGATAGAAAAGCATAACCTGGGGATGAAGCTCATTGACGTGGAGCATACCTTTGACAACACAAAGATCATATTTTATTTCTCGGCGGAAGGCCGGGTGGATTTCCGCGATCTGGTAAAAGACTTGGCGACCATTTTCAGGACGCGCATCGAACTGCGGCAGATCGGGGTCCGTGACGAAGCGAAGATGCTGGGCGGAATCGGCACCTGCGGCAGAAGCCTGTGCTGCCACTCCTGGCAGTCAGATTTTGCGCCCGTTTCGATAAAAATGGCCAAGATACAGAACCTTTCGCTGAACCCCGTAAAGATATCAGGCGCATGCGGCAGACTCATGTGCTGCCTGAAATATGAAAACGACACATACCAGGAGCTGAAAAAGGGGATGCCCAATGTCGGCGACCGCATCGAGACGCAGGACGGCCTTGCCCTGGTGCTGGAATCCAACGTCCTTATGAGCCACGTGAAAACACGCCTGGTGCTGGAGGAAAAAACCGCCACGTCCCCGCAAAAGCTAAGCACGGAATTCTATGCTTACAAAAAGGACGACATAAAACGCATCATCGGCAAAAAGAAGAGCGGCCGCAAGGAAGAGGAACCAAGAATGGCGGTTGCGCTGCCAGAGGAAATAAAGGCTTTGCTGGAAGAATAAACGTTACCTCCGTCATTGCGAGAAGCGAAGCGACGAAGCAATCCATACTGCGCTCTGGATTGCTTCGCGTTGCTCGCAACGACGGACGGGTGACGCCCGCCCCGCAGCTGGGGAGTTTCGTTCCGTATGGTGACGGAACCCGTCGTGATTGACTGTTATGAATGTTATGAATCCTATGTACCTAAGATTCATAACAGCAACCGGCACAAAAAAAGCGCGGGTTTCCCCGCGCTTTTAAAAATGCCTTGAAAAATCCTTGCTTCCGTGCCGGTTACATCGCTTTCATTTCTTCGATGCAGACGTCGCAGACAATCTTTTCGTGAACCCTCTTGACGTTTTTCGCGTTTCCGCAGAACACGCAGGCCGGCTCGTATTTTTTCAATATGATGCTGTCGCCGTCCACGTAGATTTCAAGCGGATCCTCTTTTTTGATGTCAAAGGTCTTTCTCAGTTCCACCGGAAGAACGACCCGGCCGAGCTCGTCCACTTTTCGTACAATACCTGTTGCTTTCATTTTGATTCCCCTTTCATAACCCTTTTGTTGCCAATCATTGAAAAAATTGACTTATAAATATAGCTTACCACCAAACCAGAATAAAGTCAACCCACTTTTTGAAAAATTCCAATTAATTTCCAATTAAGGATTCACCTTCCCCTTTTCATGGTGAGGGGGCTGCTTCACATCCTTTTTACCAGCCTTTTTAGAAAATCCCGCGAAGAGGTTTTTTAACGAACCCAGGCTATTGACAATGGATGTAAGTGCCGCGATAGTGTTTTGATTCCCCTTGAGAATCTCGGAAATGTCGCCAACCGATGCGGACACGTCGGCGATGATCTTGTCAACATCCTTGCTGCGCTTTGCGGCGATGTCGGAAATGACCTCCGTGTCGGCAAGTATTCTGTTGACGGATTTGATTGTGGTCACCAAATTCCGGACGAGGTACGCAAGGTAAAAAACCAAAATGATAAGCCCGATCCCAAGAAGGATCAAACCCGCGTCTTTGATCGTAATTGTGGCGTCCATGCTGTATCCCCTTTCCTTGCTAGAACAATAACTATATTATCTACTAAATTCGATAAAAATACAACAAATTTTTGCAATCGATCGCTATTTTTTGGCGATTTTTTTGCGCGTTTTTAAAATTCATTGTAATTTACCCACTATGGCGGTATAATAAATTACAATAAACGAATTGGAGGCGTAGGGTGGCGAAATACTTAATCAATCCGAACGGCCCCTTGCATGGCGAGGTAGAGGTCAGCGGGTCGAAGAACGCGGTGCTGCCTATCATGGCGGCCGCGCTGTTGACGGAAGGGACTTGCGAAATTCTGGACGTCCCGGTTTTGCTGGACGTGGACGTGATGTGCAGGCTGCTGCGCAGCATCGGCTCTGAGATAAAAGAATTTTATGACCACAACACAATAGAAATTACGACGAAAACGATCGCGCAGGAAGAAGCGCCCAATGAGCTCGTGAAAAAAATGCGCGCCTCTATTTTGGTCATGGGTCCCCTGCTGGCCAGGACCGGCCGCGCGCGGATCGCGCTTCCGGGAGGCTGTGCCATAGGGACAAGGCCCATCGATCTCCACCTGAAAGGGCTTAAAGCGTTAGGCGCGCGGATTGAGACGGAGGAAGGCTTTGTGGTTGCCAGCGCGGCGCGCCTGTACGGCAGCAACATCTACTTAGACTCCCCCAGCGTGGGCGCCACGGAGAACATCATGATGGCGGCGGCCCTGGCAAAGGGCATGACGATCCTTGAAAACGCGGCGGAAGAACCGGAAATCGTGGATTTGGCAAATTTTTTGAACAAGATGGGCGCGCGCATCAAGGGCGCCGGGACAGACACGATAAAAATCGAAGGGGTGAAGCAGCTCAAGGGAACGCGTCATTCGGTGATCCCGGACCGCATCGAGACCGGCACGTTCATGCTGGCGGCTGCCATAACCCGCGGCGACATCTGCATAAAAAACGTGGTGCCGGATCATGTGAAGCCCGTGACCGCAAAGCTGAAAGAGTGCGGCGTGCACATTGAGGACGCGGGCGACGGGATGCTCGTGGACGCCAGGGGGAAGGCGCTTGTGGCGACCGATCTCAAAACCCTGCCCTATCCGGGGTTCCCGACGGACATACAGTCGCAGTTCATGGCGTTTCTCACGACGGTGCAAGGGCCGAGCCTCGTGATAGAGAATGTTTTCGAAAACCGGTACATGCACGTCAACGCGCTGAACCGCATGGGCGCCCATATAAAAATCGAAGGGAAGGCTGCCATGATAGAGGGCGGGAGAACCTTGCGGGGCACGGAGGTGTTCGCCACGGATCTGCGGGCGGGCGCCGCGCTTGTGCTGGCGGGCCTGGCGGCAAAAGGCGCAACGGAAATCTCGGAGATTTTCCATATCGAACGCGGCTATTCGGATTTCATTGAAAAACTGCGAAAAGTAGGCGCCAACATCGTGCGCATAGAAGAATTGTAGGCTGCGGGCAGGGAAAAGGGACGCCGAATGGCGTCCCGGTCATTTGTCTTACGGCGCGTTTATGGCCGTGCGGGCTTTGGCCCACCCGGCACTCCGGATGTCGGCCCGTAGGGCCGACAGAATAACGCTGGGGAACGTTGTTTTGTCAGGCTTGCAGATCCTGCGGCGAACTGCTGTCAAGGACTTCGTCCAGCGTTTCTTCAATCGCTTTTTCTTCAAGCTTTTCTTCAAGCACTTTTTCATATTCTGCGAAAATCGCGTCTTTGATGCGGTTTCTGGTTTCGGAAACAAGAGGGTGCGCAATGTCCCGGAAGTCACCTTCCCCCATTTTTCTGCTCGGCATCGCGATGAACAACCCGTTTTGCCCCTCGATGATCTTGATGTCATGGACAACAAACTCGTCATCGAATGTTACGGAAACAACAGCTTTCATTTTGCCTTCGTCACTGACTTTTCGCACCCGTACATCAGTAATTCTCATATGAAACCACCTTTCTGTCTCATAAAACGCGTCCGAACTGAAAACATATGAATTTGTAAGAGTATTATACAATGTATTCTATATTTTTACAAGATATTTTTGGAAAATCGCAACGGCGTTCTGATCCACATATGATAATGTCTCATCATACCGCACGTGATTTTGTCCCGATGTTGATCAGGCGGGACGGAATCGTGTAAAATAGACCTCGGTTCAATAAGGAAGCGAGGTGAGGG
>JAITOE010000265.1 GCA_031290135.1 Eubacteriales Family XIII. Incertae Sedis bacterium | reverse complement strand
GAAAGGTTTTTTGGCAGGCGTGACCGGAAGGTTCAGATGCGACAGCTACACCGATTCCGAGGGCATCGTGCGGTATCCGGTCCAGGTGATCGCGGAAAACGTCCGTTTCCTGCAATGGCCGGAGCGCGACACGGAGACCGCAGCGCCTAAAAATGGAAAGGCGTCCAAAACGGAAGCCTCTTCCAAAGCAGAGGCCTCTTCCGAAGCAGGCACCTTATCCTGACGGATGCCTGCGGTTTGATGGCCGTAGGTCCGCCAGAAATTGAACCGTCCGATCAAGAAGCGAAGCAATCCACAGGCGCTGGATTGCTTCGCTTCGCTCGCAACGACGGAAAATTTGCCCCGCAAAAGAGGCCGCCGACACGTCATAGCTTGTCGGCGGTCTCTTCAATTTTCTTCAGCCGGCGATATACCCCCGATTTATTCAACGGCGGTTTCATCATTTCTCCCAGTTCAGACAGGGAAACATCCGGGTGTTCGAGCCGGACCGCCGCCACCTTGCGCAGTTTTTCGGGCAGGCTCTCCATGCCGCGGCCGCCTATGATCTTCCGGATATCCGCAATTTGCTTTTCCGCGGCGCGCAGCGCCTTGTCCAGATTGGCGTTGTCGCAATTGCTGATGCGGTTTGTCTGGTTGCGGATGCCCTTTACGATCCGGACGTTCTCAAACTTCAGCAATTGCCCGTGCGCCCCCAATATGTTCAGGATGTCCGTAATTTGCTCCGAACCCTTGAGATAAACGACAAAATGGTTCTTTCGCTTGCATGTTTTCGCGTGGATGTCCACAAAGCCGTTGAAGAGCTTCTTCACATCCGCCGCCAGTGCCTCCGTGCTGCACACGATTTCAAGGTGATAGCCCTTTTCCGGATCGTTGAGCGTCCCTGCGCCCAGAAATACGCCCCTGAGATAGGATTTCCGGCAGCATTTCGTCTTGAGAAGCTCTTCGTAGATCCCGTCGCCGATGTAGTTGCAGCCCTCGCGGACCAGCAAAATGCCCGTCTCCCGCAGCATCTGCTCCGCGTCCATGCCTTCATCTAAACAAAGCTCGTACAGATGACCTTTTTTTTGAAAATTCGCGTGTCCCACGAGCAGGTTTGCACTGGCGCCGAAATATTCCTTTAAAAGCGTTTTGTAATGCCGCGCCACGGCGGGATTCTCCGTGGAAAGAATCAGCGTCAGCTTCCCGCCCCCGGACAGGCGCACGGTTCCGCCCATGCGTATGAAGCCTGCGATTTCCGCCAGCTGGCAGCATTTTTTTTCAGGCTTTATGCGCGCAAGTTCATTTTTGGTTTCAAGCGAAAACGACATGCGTCCCTCCGGTTTTGGCAGCGGCTTACTTGCCGATGCCCAAAATCTGCCTGGCCTCATCCGGGGAGGCGATCTCCCGCCCAAGCAGCTTCGCGAGCTCTGCGGCTTTTTTGACCAATTCCCCGTTGCTCTTCGCCAGGACGCCCTTTTCCAGATACAGATTGTCTTCGAAGCCGACCCTGACGTGCCCTCCCATGACGATGGCAACCGCCGCCATGTCAAACTCGTGGCGCCCGATCCCCGACGCCGTCCAGGTGGCGCCTGCGGGTATGCTGCCCGCCATGAAGGACAGATCCCTGACCGTGGCCGTCATCTGCACGCCAAGCACAAAGTCGAAATGCAGCGGATGAACCAGCAGCCCTTTCTTGTCGGCCTTTAGCGCGATGTCTATCATCCCCTTGTCAAACACTTCCAGCTCAGGCTTGATGCCCCGCTCTTTCATGATCTTCGCGAAATTGAAGATGGTATTGTCGGAATTGACAAAAATCTCATCTCCGCCGAAGTTCAGCGTGCCGCAGTCCAACGTGGCGAATTCCGGCGTCGGCGTCACCTCCGTGGACTGCAGCCGTTCCAGATCCGTCATGCCCACGGCGCCGCCCGTGGACGGCTGGACAATGACGTCCGGACATTCTTTCAGGATCGCTTCGATACACGCCTGAAAGCGCTCCTTGCTCTGCGTCGGCGTCCCGTCGTCCTCGCGCACATGCAGGTGAATGACCGCGGCACCCGCGGCGTAGGCGGATTTTGCCTCACGCACGATTTCCTCCACGGTGTAAGGCACCGCAGGGTTGTTCTCTTTTGTGACCTCCGCGCCGCAGATCGCGGCCGTGATAACCAATTTTTCCATTTTATAACCCCTTTCTTTTGTTTCTGTCTTTCCGCTACGGCCGCCGCCCGTGCCTGGCTGCCGTTCCCTATTTATTGCTTCGCAATGTAAGCATACGCTTACATTGCGGACGAAGCCGATGTCGAAAACTGCGCCAGCAATTCCGCGATTTTCGCCGAATCGTGCCGGATATACCGTTTCTTTGTTTCAATGAAATCGCTTTCCATCATCGTAATTCCCTTTTTTTTCATATATTCCCTGTCTTCGCCGTCCGGCAAAACCTGCTGCGCCCCGTCGGCCGCGTAAGGGGAAAGCGCGTTTCCGTCCAGCGCCCTGTTGTTCGCCAGCACATGCCCCACATTGCCTTCGCCGACATAGGCCAGAAGCGCCTCCACGTGCGCACGCACGCTGTACCCGTCCGTTTCCCCCGGCTGCGTCATGACATTGCACACGTAAATTTTTCGCCCCTTTGACTGCGACAAGGCCGCAGGCAGCCCGCGTGACAGAAAATTCGGGATGATGCTGGTATACAGGCTGCCGGGCCCGATCAGGACAATATCCGCCTCGGCGACCGCCTGGCAGGCCGCCTCGGAGGCGGAGGCTTCGGCGGGCGACAGAAAGACCCGCTTAATGGGCGATGCCTCTTTCAGAGCCACGCCCGGAATCCGCGATTCCCCCAGCACAAAGCTGCCGTTATGAAGCTCCGCCACGAGGTGGACTTTCTCGCCGGTCACGGGGATCACGCGCCCCTGCACCTTCAAAATGTCCGCGGTTCGCGCCACGGCCTCTTCAAAACTGCCGTATATGTCGTTCAGCGCCGCGAGCATCAGGTTGCCGATGTTCTGCCCCGCCAGCCCCTCCTTGAAGCGGTACCGGAGGATCTCCTGCATGGCGTTCTCTTCATCGGCTAAGGCAAGCAGGCAGCTGCGCACGTCCCCCGGCGGCAGCATGCCCAAATCCTCGCGCAAAATCCCGGAACTCCCCCCGTCGTCCGCCACGGTGACCACGGCCGCCAGCCTGTTTTCGTCCCGTTTCAGCCCGCGAAGCAGCACGGAAAGACCCGTCCCGCCGCCGATTACCACGATACGCGGCCCTTTGTACGCAGAATAAGGCGTCATCACAAATCCCTGTGCGTCAGGCTCAACTGCCGCCCGCTCCCGGCGAGTGCTTCATGGAAGAGGATGGCCATCGTGACGGAACGGTGCCGCCCGCCCGTACAGCCAAAGGCAATATTTATCCTGTATTTACCTTCTCTGGAAAAATTAGGTATCAATTCTTCGATGAGCCTGACCGTGCTGTCCATGAAGAAACGGCTTTCCGGGGCGCTCATGACGTAATCCCGCACCGCTTTGTCGTTCCCGGACAATTCCTTGAGGCCCGGCACATAAAACGGATTGGGGATGAAGCGCATGTCGAACACCATGTCCGCCTCGGCGGGAACCCCGAATTTGTAGCCGAAAGACATCAGGTGTATGCCGAATACGTCTTTTTCCTGCGGAATGAACATTTTTTTGATTTCCCCGCTCAACGCCGCGGTTTTCATGTTGGACGTGTCGATGACGGCGTCGGCGGCCTCTTTGATCCCCAGCAGGCGCTTGCGCTCCTCCTCGATGCCCGCCAGGTTGGAATTCTGCCCCGCCAAGGGGTGCGCGCGCCGGGTTTCGTTAAAACGGCGCAGCAGCACCTCGTCCGTCGCATCCAAAAACAGGATTTTATAACGCTGCCCCGCGCTTTTCAGCTCTGTGAGCACATTTTTCAAATCGTCAAAAAATTCGCCGCCCCGGATGTCAATGACAAACACGGCATGGCGCAGCTCGTGCTTCCCCTGCCCTATCAACGTCAGGACGTTTTGCATCAGCGACGGGGGAAGGTTGTCGATGCAGTAGTAGCCCAGGTCCTCAAAACAGTCGATGGCGCAGCTTTTGCCCGCCCCGGACATGCCCGTCACGATGATGATGTCCATGCGTCCCTCCAATTATGCTTCGGCGTAACCCTGCGGGTCACGCTTCCGCCCGCTCCAGATTTACAATGCGCGAAAGATCCAGGCCTGCCCGCAGCGCCAGCTCCACCGCCGGCATGAAGTCCCCCACCCGCGCGGGCGCGTGGGCGTCGCTGCTGATGGCAAAGCACACGTCCGTGCGCGCCGCCGTTTTTATATCGTCCTCTGTCAGGCTGTCATGCCCCGTGTTGATTTCAAAAAGCGTGCCTGTTTTCGCGCAGGCCTCCGCGACGGCCCGCAGATCCACCGGGCCCTTGTCCCCCGGATGCGTGACCATTTTGAAATCGTTCGTGTAAAGCGCCTTTTCGACCAGAGCCGTATTTTTCGCCTTGCTTCCTTTCGCGGCGCGGCCCGTGCTGTCATAGAACAGGTTCGCGCAGTTCGTCACAACTGAATGCAGCGGGTTTTCCCCCAAAGCCCCGTAATGGTAGCCCGCGAGGATGTAATCGAACGCGCCGAATTCCTCCGGGCGCACATCTAACCTCCCCGACGCGTTCAGGATATTCGCCTCCACCCCCATGAGAATCTCCGTTTCCGGGTACAGGGGTTTCAGGCGTTCTATCTCCGCGCGCATCTCGGAAAAACGGGCGCGCCGGAGGCCGTAAAACAGATGCCCCGGCCCATGGTCCGAGATCCCGACGCCGCGCAGCCCCCTGTCCTTCGCGGCGCGCACATTGTCCTCAATGCTGCCCGTCCCGTGGGAAAAGACCGTATGCGTGTGCCAGTCATAGGTAAGCCTATATTTCCCCGACAATCCGCACCTCCGGTTCCAGCAGGACGCCAAAACGGTCCATCACGGCCGCCTGCGCGGTTTCCATCAGGCCGATGATGTCGGCGGCCGTCGCGCCGCCCCGGTTCACGATAAAGCCCGCGTGCATCCCTGAAATCTGCGCACCCCCGAAAATAAGCCCGGCAAGCCCGGCATCCTGAATCAGCTTTCCCGCGAAATGCCCCTGCGGCCGCTTGAAAAAGCTCCCCGCGCTGGGCAGCCCCAGAGGCTGTTTCTCCGCCCGCCTGCGGGCGAATTCCGCCATGCGCCCGCGAATTTCCGATGGTTCCCCGGGCGCAAGGCGCAGCTTCGCGCCCAGCACGACTACGCCCCCGTTTTCCTGAAGGGCGCTGCTTCTGTACGACAGGCGCAGCGCGTCGCGGCCTATCTCTGCGACGCCCGCTCCCGGCGCGCCGGGCGCATACACCCGCGCCGTTTCTACAACCTGTCGCATTTCCCCGCCGTAGGCACCCGCGTTCATACAGATGGCGCCGCCCAGGCTGCCCGGAATGCCGCCGGCGAATTCAAGTCCCGTCAGGGATGCCGCGGCGGCGGCTTCCGCAAGCTCCGAAAGCAAGGCGCCTGCCTGAACCGAAATCCCGCAGCCGTCCACGTCGATGCGTCCCACCGGCTTCCCTATCCGGACGATGACCCCCCGGAAACCGCCGTCCCGGACCAGCAGGTTGCTTCCGTTTCCCGTCACCAGGCAGGGAAGCCCCGCCTCCGCCAGAAAAGCCAGCGCGGCGACAAGCGCGTCCTCGTCCGGGGGAAACGCCAGAATGTCCGCCGTCCCCCCTGCCCGAAACGAGGTGTATTCCCGCATGGGCGCGTCCCGGATGACACGCCCCCCCGCAACAGCCCGGAGCGTTTCCGCTATCGTATCCATGTCCATGAAAGCAG
>JAITOE010000226.1 GCA_031290135.1 Eubacteriales Family XIII. Incertae Sedis bacterium | reverse complement strand
ATCATAAATGCTTGCCATTTATGATACCGCCATCTCCGGCAAAGCCAGAGGGAATTTTAATCTATAATAGCCGTCCTATGGTTATTATATTCTATACGAGCATAATTATCAATATCGGAATTTCTTTCGGAATTTTCAGAATTTCTTGGTTTTGTTGTAGGATAGTGTGGAAAAATGTAAATTTTTCTGATATAATCAGGGTGTTGCGACAGAAGCCAAGGTTGCGAGAGCAAAACAGGAGAGCCGGGCAAACGCTTTTTCAGGCGGCCGGCGGAAAGGAAAACACGATGAGTTACAAAATTACGAAAAAGGATGAAAGCTATACCTATGAAGCACCGGGGCATTACGATGTCCGGACTACGCGCCTGCACGACCCGGGCGACGTGAACCAGGGCGGCGTCACGCTCGGCCTGAGCCATTTCCTGCCGGGCGGAGGGTGCCAGTACGGTTCCAACCCGAAAGAAAGCATATACTATATTATCGAAGGGCAGATGTACTTGGAAAGCGAGACCGACACGCCGAATGAAGTGAAGACGACGTTGTATGCAGGCGACTCCTATCACTGCGGCCCCGGAACCAAGAAATCCGTAGTGAACACCGGCACGACCTCCAGCCAGATGCTGGTAGTCCTCGTCTCTCCGCCGGAAGCGTAAGGAAAGCCGTGAGGCCTCGGCGGGGAGCCGTGAAAATCCAAACCGCATGGTTCCCCCCGCCCTGCCTCGGTGAACAGGACGAACCTACATAAAAACGTAGCTCATAATGAACGCGAACATCTCATCTTCCGTCCCTTGGATCAGCGGCTTCATGAAATCGCCCCATTCGGTGCTTATCTCCGGGTGCCGCGCCAAAAAATCATCGAAATTCTGTATATATTTGCTTTCGCCCATGGCTGTTTTCCTCCTTGTCGAATCACCGCCCCGCAGCTGTTACTCTCAATAAACCGCGTTTTCGCGCACCCATTCCAGCACTGCCTGAAGTTTGGGGATGTCCAGGCTGTTTGCGTCCATGACCTGCCGGTCGAACGTGAAGTAGAAATGATCGTTCTTCATGCCGATCTCCACTAAGCGCTTCGCTTCGTCAATGCAGTCTTCCTTGCTGCGGGTCAGCGTGACGGTCGGGTCGAAGAAACCGCCGACCGGGTGCTTTGCCCCGACTGTTTTCAGCAGAAGCTCCGGGTCGCCGCCCTCAAAATAGAGAGCCGTCGAGGCGGGCAGGGACGCCAGGTAATCCGCGTAGCGCGTCCAGTCCTGTTCCGCGAACAGCGCGCAGGCGATGCCCTGCTTGTCCAGCTCCGCCACCATTTTTTCAAGCGTCGGCCAGTACAGGCGTTCAAACTGCTTCATGCCGATGAACGGCGCGAGGTGCAGCGGGACGAAGCAGCACAAGCCGGGCCGCGGCGTTGCGGGCGTCGCCAGTTTCAGCATGAGCGGCAAAATGGCTTCCACGGCGGCTTCCACCTTGTCGGGGATGCGCCGCGCGTCCATCGTGACGCCCCGGAAGCCACGCAGCAGATCCGAAAGGAAGTCAAACGGCGCTTCGATCATCTGATGGTTCGCGATGCCGGGGGCGAGGCTGTATTTTTGGAGCAGCCCCGCAACGGACGCCTTTATCTGACCGGTGATTTTCTTGTGCGCGAGGACGGCTTTCGCCAAGGTCAGGCTTTGGCTCATGGGATCCGCATCCATCGCGGCGCAGGCCCTGGGCAGGAAACGTTCGAGTATGGTTTCATAAGGCGCGGCAATGAAGTCGTCGTAATCTTCCGGCATCATGGTTTCGATCTCCGGATGCTGCATGGCGCCGTTGGAGCCGAGGATCCAGCTCTTGGAACCCAATATTTGATATACGGCGGGATAACGCGTGTTTGTAAGCGGGTTCGCGTCAGCGTAAAAGGTTGCGCAAACCTTGTCAAAAGCCTGCGCCATGAGATCCGGGCTGTAATGCGCCTCAATCAGGCTGATGCCCGCCAGGCCGCAGGCGGATTCCAGCATAAAACGCGGGTAGACAAAAACGCGTTTCGGCTTTTTGCCGGACAAAAGATCCGCCCGAAGCTGGAGACGTTCCTTCAAAACATCATTCGACCCGTTCAATTCGCTCACCTCCGATATCTGCCTAAAGTTTTCCCTCCCACGCGGATTCTTTCTCCTGCTGCTATATTTTGAGGATTTCCTGCGGCGTCTTGTGCATGCGCTTCGCGCCGTCTTTTGTAATGAGGTAGTCATCGCAGCAATACCCGCTGGCGTATTCGTTGTTCAAATGCGGATGGATGGCCAAGATCATGTTTTCTTCTATGACGCCCGCGTCGTCCGACTGGAGGCCCGGCCATTCCACCAGGTCATAGCCCTGTCCGTGCATGAGCAGCTTGTGTTCCTCCGGATAGCCGCGTTCCGCCAGCAGATCCTGATACGCCCTGTGCAGGTCTTGTATCTTGGCGCCGGGAAGCGCCCGTTTCGCGAGCGTGTGCTGTATTTCCCGCGACGCGGCGAAAGTTTCAAGCAGTTTTTCCGATGGTTCTCCCAAAGAAAACGTCCGCCCTATTTCCGTATAATAGCCGCCCGGACCGTTGGCCTCTATCATGAAGAGCAGATCGTCGCCCGCCTGCAACTGCCGGTTTTGATAGAAAGAATGCAGGAACGGCGTCCAAGCGCCGCCGGCCGCGCTCCCCATCATGATCAGTTGCTCTTCGCTGCCCAATTTGACCAGAAAGGACTTCACCTCCGCGCGGATTTCATATTCGTAAATGCCGGGCTTCAGGATGGAACGCGCAAATTCGATGCCTTTGTCGTGCATCTTCGCCGAAAGAAAGACTTTTTCTATCTCTTCCTGGCTCTTTATCGAACGGATTTTGTCGATGGGCTTCGTGAAATTGATCACTTCCGCGCTGCTGTTTTCCCGGATGTAATCCACCATGACGCAGTTCAGCTCGTCTGCCCCCACAAGTCCGATGCGTTTCGCGTTCTTGTCTTTTGCGATCTTCACCATGATCTTCGCGTCGTAAGTCCCGGTGTAGTCCAAGGAACGGAAATAGGGTGCCGCCAGCCTTTCTTTGATGAAACGGCCTGCCCATTCCGGAGGCAGCGGATTGGCGGGGTTGCCGCTGGTGACGGAGAACAGATCCCCGTCGGCGGCGTAAATGGCCGATACCGGGTAGGCCTGCTCCGTAGGGATGTCTAAAAAGTAGCGCACGTAGCCGCCCAGAAACTGGTTGTCGTTGGACATGACAATCAAATCAACGTCCTGTTCATGCATGACCTTGGAAACCGCGTCGTAGCGACGCTTTAATTCGGCATCGGAGATAGGAAAACGGATTCTTTCTTTAAAAATAGCATTGGACATGTTTTGTATCCTTTCCATTTTGTCTCCATCCGGAATCCTTACATCAAGGCAGTTTATTGCGGTGTTCATTTTACGTTTAAACATTGGCCATCTGCGGTTATTGTACTATAAAACAAATCCGAAGTAAATATAATATATATAAAAACAAGAAATACCTCCCTGTTCGAAAAAGCCGCAGTCAGGAATTTTTGCCGACAACGGCTTTACCCCGCAGGTTGCCGTACCACGTCGATTACTGTGCCGTCCCTATACTCCACCACGCCGACGATCCGGTCCGTAAACGCCGGTTCTTTGGGCGTTCCGGTCAGCTTTTCTCCCTTTTTCCGCAGTTCGCATATGTCTATGACGGGCAGGCCGCTGCCTTCCAGCGCCCGGAGCAGATCCGCCCGGCGCGGGTTGACGGCGACGCCCCATTCCGTGACCAGCGCATCCACGGTTTCTCCCGGCGTCGTGACCGTCGTGACGGAATCCTTTACCACGCAGAGCCGTCCTTTCAGGAGGTTGGTGACGATGACGGTCAGCTTGGCGCCGGCCGCGCAGTCGTTGTGCCCGCCGGACGCGCCCAGGATGATCCCGTCCGATCCGGTAATCACGTTTACGTTGAAAGCGGTATCTATCTCTGTGGCGCCCAAAAGCATCACGTCAAGGTTGTTGACAACGCAGCCGCGGTTGTGGGGATTGCCGTACATGGACGCGCTCATGGCCATATGCCTCGGATTTTCCGCTGCCGAGGCAATGGCTGCCAGGTCGAAGCACTGCACGTCGAAAAGCGCCCGGAACAGCCCTGCTTTCAGCATGTCCACGAAGTAGGCGTGTATGCCGCCGGAGCCGAACGATCCTTTGATGCCGCGCTGCAGCATGTAATCCCGCATTTCGGCCGCCACGGCCAGGGACGTCCCGCCGGCCCCTGTCTGGAGGGACATGCCCTCTTTCACGTATCCGGCTTTGTCTATCAGCTTCGCCGCCTGTTTGGCGATGCGCAGATTGATGGGATCCGTCGTGATCTGGGTTGTGCCGGAGACAATGCCTTTGGGGTCGCCGATGGAATCCACCGCCACGACGTAATCCACCAGATCCTGCCCGATTTCTATGGGGCAGTTGGGATAAGGCTCCAGATTGTCGGTCACGGCCACGACCTTGTCGGCATAAATGGCATCGGAATAGGCATAAGACAGATAACCGCAGGCGGATTTCCCGCGGGTTCCGTTCAGATTTCCGGATTCATCGCAGGAAGGGGCGGCAATAAAAGCCACGTCGATGTGCATTTCACCGCTTTCAATGGCTCTCGGCCGGCCGCCGTGGCTCCGCAGGATTGCGGGTTTTTGCAGCTTGCCTTTTGAAATGGCGACGGCCACGGGACCCGGGTTGAAAGTATTGACGGAGATCTGGGTTATGACGCCTTTTTCGATAAGGGGCACCAGAGGTTCATGGCAGGCAAAGATGCCGGAAGCGGCCAGATGGATGTCTTTGATCCCCATGTCCGCAACGGCTTGCATCACAAGGTTCACTATTTGATCGCCGTTTCTCAGATGGTGGTGAAAGGAGAGCGTCATGCCGTCTTTTACGCCTGTTTTGGCGATGGCTTCTGTAACGGAGGACAGCAGCTTCCGATTGCCCGGAACGGCGCTTTGTATCTTCGTGGCGACCTTTTTTCTTTCGCCCAGGTTGGCGAAAGCCCCTGTGAAGTGTTTTACGCTGCCATAGCCCTCAATGAAATCCGGAACTTCACGGCCTAATATGTTTTCCATCAGACAAATCCTTTTTATGCGTATCCGCCATCATAGGGCTGCGCCCGCCCTATGGCTGGTGATTCGTTTTGCTGAAATACTGTGTGGATGAGGTCTATTGCGCGGGCATCTTCTGTGGCGGCGGCGCCGAATCCGGCCGTTTTCGCGGCGAAAAGACTTTCTTTTGTCAAGGTGCCGGGCGGGAAATGGGTTGCAGCGATGATGCTGGGGGGATATACACCAGGTGAGGCATCCGGCCCGGCGATGATGAGGGTGTCCCTTCCGGAGGCGTTCAGCGCGGCAAGCGCCTGTGCGAACGTGCCTCCGGCGGCAATATGGACAGCCAATCCGATGGAGCCGTCCGGCAAGCCTGCGTCCCGTTCCGCGCCGGACAGGGCTGCCGCGGCTTGTTTCATGTCCGCCGCTTCTGCGGACGGAAGAACCACGGCCTTTGGCCGGGCGGCGCAGACCGCGCGGATGTCGGCCACGAGATCCGCCGTCTCCGCGTTGACCTGCACCAGAACGTCTATGGCGCTGTAGTCGAAAAAGGACAAAGCCTCTTCCAGCAGGATGCGGGTGGCATCCCGCTCATCCGGGGCCGTTTTTGTGAGATCAAACAAGACGGCGTCCGCCCCGTAAAGCGGCGCGTTTAAAAGCATGTTCGGGTTGGAAGCGTCCACAATCAAGATGCTTTTCATTGCTTTCTCCTTAGAAGTGTTTGAACCATTTTGGTTCCGTCCGAAATTGAATGCGCAAGCGCACCTAAATTGCAGATCATACGCCGGACCGGCGCATCGCGCAGAACAGGCGGGCGCGTATGACGTAATCCAGCGCGCCGCAATCTTTCACCTCTATACGTGCGCTGCCGATGCCTTTTTCCGCCGCGGCCCGGTGAAGCAGATTTTCAATGTGCTCTCCGAACTGTTGCCGGATGATGGCCTTTGCGGCTATGGAAATTTGAATCCCGCCGTCCGGGTTGGGCGAGACGCTGACCAAGGCATCCCCTTTGTTTTCGCTTCCGGCCTGCGCGAAGGTCAAAATCTCATCCGCCATCATCAAACCTCCTTTTTCATCGTATTTGTCCAAGCACCAGCTAAATGCGCGCGACGCCCGTTTTTCTCGCGGTTTCTGCCACGGCTTCAGCGACGGCGGCGCCGACCCGCTTGTCAAAGGCGGCAGGCATGATGTAGTCGGCGCACAGTTCCTCATCGGAAATAACGGCTGCCAGGGCATGTGCCGCCGCCATTTTCATTTCATCGTTTATTTCGCTGGCGCGCACGTCAAAAGCGCCCCGGAAAATGCCGGGGAACGCCAGCACGTTGTTGACCTGGTTCGGAAAATCGCTGCGTCCGGTGGCGACCACTGCGGCGCCGCCGCGTTTTGCGTCGTCCGGGAAGATTTCCGGCGAGGGGTTCGCGCAGGCGAACACGATGGCGTCTTTCGTCATGGTGGCCACCATCTCAGCGGTCAGGACGCCGGGGGAAGATACGCCGAGGAATACGTCCGCGCCTTTCAGCGCGTCCGCCAGCCCGCCCTGTTTCCTGGACAGGTTCGTCACATCGGCCATCGCTTCCTTGACGGGGTTCATCCCCTCCTTGCGTCCTTTGTATATGGCACCTGTACGGTCGCAAAGGCAGATGTTTTTTACCCCGGCTGCCAGATAGAGGCGCGTGACGGAGATGGCGGCGGCTCCGGCGCCATTGATGACGACGGAGATGTCATCCATCCTTTTCCCCACCACCTTCAAGGCGTTGAGCAGACCTGCCAGCGTGACGACTGCCGTTCCGTGCTGATCATCGTGGAAGATGGGAATATCGCAGCATGCTTTCAATTTGTCTTCAATTTCAAAACAGCGCGGCGCGGCGATGTCTTCCAGGTTCACGCCGCCGAAGCTGCCGGAAATCAGGTAAACGGTCTTTACGATCTCGTCCACGTCTTTAGACTTGATGCAGAGCGGAAACGCGTCAACGCCGCCGAACTCTTTGAAAAGAACGCACTTTCCCTCCATGACCGGCATCCCGGCTTCGGGGCCGATGTCGCCCAGCCCCAGCACGGCTGTTCCGTCCGTGACGACAAGGCACATGTTCCATCTGCGCGTCAGGTCGTAGGATTTGCTGACGTCTTTTTGGATCTCAAGGCAAGGAGCGGCCACGCCCGGCGTGTAGGCCAAAGACAGATCTTGCCGGTCCCGCACCGGAACAGTGGAGACCACTTCTATCTTGCCTCGTTTTTCATAATGCAGTTTTAAACTCTCCTCGGCTATGTTCATCTACTCACGATCCTTTCTGAAGCCCTAACCCGTTTCGATTTCACTGTTTGAAATTCAGTGTCACTGTGTGACAAGCAAAGTATATCACCCCCCTGCGAGGATGTCAATTATTCCTGCCATTTTTTTCTTGTTTTTTATCGTTTCCACAGAGGATTTTCGGGGAATGACAAGACAAAAAACCGTCCGCCTGAAAGGGCGAACGGCAACGTTTATTATGCGGCAGCCTTTATTCCGTTTCTTCCTGATACGCCAGCGCCTCGGATATTTTTTTTGCCGCGTCCATGACCGCGCCTTTCAGGATTTCCGTTCGTTCCAGCGTGAGACGGGAGATGGGGCCGGACACGCTGATCCCGCCGATGTACCTCCCTGTGTAATCTTTGATGCCTGCGGCTACGCAGCGGGCGCCAAGCTCGCATTCCTCGTCATCCATAGCGTAACCTGCGCGCCTGACCTTTTCCAGCTCCCGCTGCAGCGTTTCTTTCGTCACGATCGTCTTCGGCGTGTAGGAGAGCAGACCCTTTGCTGACACAAAATGACGCAGCTCTTTCTGGCTGTAGTTAAGAAGCATGATTTTCCCTATGCCCGTGCAGTGCAGCGGCGCGCGTTTCCCAATACGCTGCATCACTTTCAGTATGCCGTCCGGGCCGTCAATGACATCCATATAGATGAGCTCCATGTCCTGGTCTGCCGCATAACAGACGGCCTCCCCGCTTTTGTCGGACAGTTCAATCAGATAGGGGCGCATGATGTCCGTAATGCGAAACTGGGAGCTGACCAAGCTGCCAAGCTGCGCGAATTTCAGCGTAAGTGCGTATCGCAGGGTCACAGGATCCTGACGGACATAGCCGTAGGAAAGCAGTGTGTTCACCATGCGGAGCGCGGTGCTTACGGGCAGTCCCGATTTTACGGAAATGTCCTGAAGCTTCATCGCCCCTCGGTTTTGCGACATGATCTCAATGATTTGCAACACCTTCCCGACAGACTGGTTTGTCGTGGTGAGCTTTTGACGCATTGCTTTTCTCCTCCCACCGCCAAAGGGACGCGGTATATTTTCAGTAGACGAAATTCGGTTTTGATTCTGCTTAAATTTCCTGTTCATTGAAGATTATAGCACGAAATACCGCCGTAAACAAGGAAGCGGCGGCGATTTTGCTTTCATCCGAAAACAAAACTTGCCCAAAATGCGGCGAATCTGATATACTGGTAATAATGAATTTGTTTATTACGTGCCGGTTTATGTTGTCTGCTTTTTCAGCACCTCATGTTGCAGCTTGCCGGATTTTTTTCTGCGACCAGATTATGCAAGGAGGCTAAAATGCAAAAAACCAAGAAATTGAAATTGGCATTTGACGAAAAAAGACTGCTTGACATCATGAGAAAATGTGTTTACGACGGCCTGTTTATCACAGACAAAGACGGAGTCACGCTTTTTATCAGCGATTCTTATCAAAGGATTACCGGCTACAATGGCGCGGAGCATCTCGGCCAAAAAAGCGCCACGATCCTCAAAGAGCTCGGCGTTTTGACGGATAGCATCTTCGAACAGGTGCATCATGACCACAAGCCTACATCCATGATGCTCGATTATCTCGACAACAACAAAGACGTTCTGGCGACAGCTATCCCTATTTTTGACGAAGACGGGGAATACATGGCATTTGTCTGCTGCTTGCGGGACATGACAGAACTTAGCGTCCTTCAGGAAAAATTGGCGAAGGCTAAGAAAAAATACATTTCCGCGACGGCTGAAATTGAGAGGCTCAAAGCAAAAAAAGAAATTGACAAAACCTTTGTGGCAAAAAGTCCTTCCATGATCAAGCTTGTGCTGCTTGCGGAAAAAATTTCCGGCGTCAACGCCACCGTCCTCATTATGGGCGAATCTGGGGTCGGCAAAGACAACTACGCCAAACTGATTCAGCACTTTTCCAGCGGAGACAAGTGGCAGCCCTTTGTTAAAGTTTCCTGTGGTGCCATTCCATCGGCATTGTTGGAATCCGAACTGTTTGGTTACAAAGAAGGCGCTTTTACAGGCGCGCGCAAGGGCGGGAAGCCCGGTGCCTTTGAACTGGCTGATACGGGCATCATATTCTTGGATGAAGTGGGTGAACTCCCGCTGGAACTCCAGGTTAAACTGCTCAACGTCATCCAGGACAGGGAATTCCTTCCTCTCGGCGGGACGGTGCCCATGAAGATGGGCGCTCGAATCATCGCGGCGACCAACAAAAATCTTGCTGACGCAGTGAGAAAGGGAGAGTTCCGGCAGGATCTTTTTTATCGGCTAAATGTTATTTCCGTAGAAATTCCGCCGCTTCGCGAACGCACGGAAGACATCTTCCCGCTCGCGCTCCATTTTCTCCAAAGCCTGAACGAAAAATACAAAACCAGCCGCATCTTCGACAAGGCGGTTCTCCAAAAATTCGAAACCTATGCCTGGCCCGGAAATATTCGTGAACTCAACAATGTCGTGGAGCGGCTAATGGCGCTCAGCGCAACTGACATCATCATGCTTGATCAATTGGAAGACTACCTCCAGCCGGACACGCAAGGGTTCAGCATGGCACAGGGCAAAGACATGAATCTAAAAGACTTTCTGAACCGCATGGAATATGAGCGCATCCTCTATGCGCACAGGCACGCCAAGGCGTTCAGCGAGGCCGCAATTCAACTTGGAATCGACCAATCGACGCTTACGCGTAAAATGCAAAAGCATAAGCTTTCGCTGCGCAAGCAAAACAACGCAACCTATATTCATACGGAATTGCGCGACATCAAGTATGATTGATATTCTGTTACTGTTATGAAACCTTAAGTATAAACGCTTTGTCGTTGCGAGAAGCGAAGCGCCGAAGCAATCCACATGCCGCTGGATTGCTTCGCTTTGCGCACCTAGCCCCATTTGCGCAGCAAATGGCTGGCAGGTGCCAATCGAGAACTCCCCGGCTTTAGCCGGGTAGGAGTTCACCGTAGCTCGCAATGACGGAGG
>JAITOE010000185.1 GCA_031290135.1 Eubacteriales Family XIII. Incertae Sedis bacterium | reverse complement strand
TTTACTATTATACTATATCAAAATCACAAATGCAAGCAGAAAGTGCCGGAAATTCAATATTTCCGGCACTTTTTTTCAGAATTTCTACTTATTTAGTTGTTAAACTTGGGTTATACCATGGAAACGGCGAATGTCAAACGCCCCTCTTTGAATGACTCGCCCCAGCGAACCGCGAATATCTCGCCGCAATGGAGACCGTCATAGCGGCTTTCCGCGCCCAAGTTGCTTTTATAAAAAGATTACCCATTTACTGTTAGTCGGAATACTCACTGGGACGCACCCGCTTTCTTTGGGTTGATATATTTGCCGCTCTTTATCCTGGCGTCCGGCGGTTTTTCCGCGCCCTCCGGGATGCCCCAGCTTGCGCCGACACGCTGCGCGCCCGGTATCCTTCCCTCACTGCAAAGCAGGGCGATTCGGCGGGAAGAGATGCGGGGGATTACATCCCGGCCTGGATGCCGAATATCCGTTCAAAAACCAGAATGAGGACGCGGCCGAAAAAAATATTCGCGGATCCGTCCCTCGCCGCCGCCGCGCTCGGAATCGATAAGGACGGCCTGTTGAAAGATCTGAACACCTACGGGTTCATGTTTGAAAACCTTTGCCTGCGGGATCTTGCCGTCTATGCGGAACATCACGGCGGGAGCTTGTTTCATTACAGGGACGACAGCGGTCTTGAAGTTGACGCAGTCATTGAAATGCCCGATGCGGAATGGTGCGCGCTTGAAATTAAATTGGGAGAATACCAAGTCGAAGCGGCGGCACGGTCGCTCATGCGCCTCAAGGAAAAAATGCTCGCGCAAGGGGCGCGTCCGCCGATGTGCCTCGTGGTCGTTACGGGAGGCGGGTTTGGCAGACAGCGGGACGACGGCATCTATGTCGTGCCGATCAATGCGCTTACGATATGAACAGGAAGATCGCATTGCGGGAGACAGAGAAGGAGACCCAAGATTACGGTGCGGGCTTGCAGCGGGTTCGATGTCTTGCCGAGGGTCTGGTTGATGGCTATGTCAAGATTTCGTCTGCTGTTCGGCATTTTAACGGTCATATGGGAGTTCCTTTCTTAAAATATCAGCTTCTTCGTCCGTGAGAACACCTTATGTCAAGTTTAGCTTTTTCACTAAAATCGCTCCTTGACAAAGTATCGCTGTAACGATATAATATCGCATGTGGGAGGTGGTCATGGTGCCGGATGCAATCACAATCTATCATGGGTCGCAAACCGTGATCAAACAGCCGGTGTTCGGCGAGGGAAACCCCCGGAACGATTATGGCCTGGGGTTCTATTGCACACAGGGGCTGGAACTTGCGAAAGAATGGGCATGCACGGAAGGAAGCAGCGGCCATGCGAACCAATATGAGCTGGAGCTGTCCGGATTGTCCGTCATGAAGCTTTCGGGCGAGGACTATAATATACTCAACTGGCTCGCGGTACTGCTGGCAAACAGGACTTTCCGCATCTCAAACGACGTCGCGGCGGAGGGCAAGGCGTACCTGCTGGATAAATTTCTGCCGGATGCACAAAGCTATGATGTCATCATCGGCTACCGTGCCAACGACTCGTATTTTTCGTTTGCCAACGCGTTTTTAAACAACACGCTGTCCCTGGCGCAGCTTGCGCGCGCGATGGTGCTGGGCAAACTGGGCGAGCAGACGGTGTTGAAATCGGAAAAGTCTTTCAGGCAAATCTGCTTCATCCGTAGCGAGATCGCCGACAGGGAAATCTATTACCCGAAGAAGAACGCGAGAGACAAGGAAGCCCGTGCCTCCTACCGCAAAGAACGCGGATCCAGCCGTGCGGCTGAATCCATATATCTGGTGGACATTCTGAGAGGAGGCTGGGAAAACGATGACGCGCGCATACGACGAAACATATCTGGATGACGCCATGAACAATCTGGGCGATATGTTCGACTACGCCGTGAACGACTGCGGATATGATCCGGAGGAATTTTTCGGCTATTTCATCGTCTCCGGCGTTGCCGGGGCGTTTGAACGCGGAAATCCCAAATATGTGGCCGGGCTTTCGGGGCCGGAGCTGGCGTCCGAGGTAATTTTCAGAACGCAAAGAACGCGGCCGGACACGCCGCCCTCGGAAGATATAGACAAAAGCGCGGAATACTGGGCGGGCTGGAGCCTTGCGTATTATCAGTGGCACACGGCGCGGCGGTTTGACCGCATGCGCGAAGCCGGGCTGGGTTTGAAGCGGGTGCTGTCCCTGTATCCCGCGCTCCACGAGGCGGACATCTCGAAGTTCGTGAATATCGCCGACCGGATCGCTGGGAAGCACAACGCAGACGTTGGCAGCAATCTGCAGCGAATCCGCAAGGCAAGCGGCATGACGCAAAAAAAGCTGGCAGGGGAATCCGGCGCCGCGCTTCGGATGATACAGCTCTACGAGCAGCGCAAGCAGAACATCAATGTGGCGCAGGCGATTACGCTCGACCGGATCGCCCGTGCGCTTGGCTGCGAGCCGGGGGATTTGCTGGAAGGTAAATGATTCGGCGAGGAACAGCGAGGAATTTGACTTTGCCTCCCATAAATGTTATACTTAACCGATAAGTATCATTGCGGGAAAAAGGGAGGCGCCGAAATGGGAGACAAAAATCCGGACAAGCAAAGGGTTTTGGCCGGCAGCCCGGTCTACCAGAAACCGGAAATATTAGAAGCGTTTTTGGCCTCCTTAAAAAATCTTTTGAGCCGCGGCATTTCCATAGACTTCATGTTTGTGGACGACAATGTCAACGAAGCGTCCAGCCGGATGCTGGCGGCGTTCCAGCGGGAGGGTTCGTCCGTCCTTACGGTCCGCGGGGAAGAAAAAGGCCAATATCTGTGCAACGAAGAATCGCACGCGTGGAACGGCAGCCTTATGCTGAAAGTGGCAAATTACAAAAATGCCATCATCCGGCACGCGATTCAGAACGGCTACGACTTCCTGTTCCTCGTGGATTCGGATTTAATCATACACCCCACGCTGATCGAGCATCTGAAAATCTTGCGCAAAGACATCGTTTCGGAAATATTCTGGAGCCGGTGGCACAACGGCAAACCCCTTGAACCCAACGTATGGCTGTTCGATGAATATGACCTGGTGCCGAAAACGCCGGGCGAGGAACTCACGGAAAAAGAGAAGGAAACAAGGCAACGCAAGTTTTTAAACCAGCTCAAAGTCCCCGGCGTATATGAGGTAGGAGGGCTCGGCGCCTGTACGCTGCTCAGCAGAAACGCGCTGTTGAAAAACGTCAATTTTTCGCCGATAAAAAACCTGACGATCTGGGGCGAAGACCGGTTTTTCTGTGTGCGCGCGGCGGTTCTGGGCCTCGATCTTTTCGTTGACACGCATTATCCCGCCTACCATATTTACCGGGAAAGCGATCTGCCCGGCGTTTCCGCCTACGTGGAAAAAAACGCCGCAGACGTTTCTTTTGTAAGGGAATATAAAGAAACAGGGAACAAAATCACGCTCTCCATGATCGTGAAAGATGAAGAACACCGCTATTTGCGCCGGGTGCTGGAAGGCTTAAAAGGGCATATAGACGAAGCGGTCATCATCGACGACGGCAGCACGGACGACACCGTCGGGATCTGCAAAAGAATTTTGACGGACATCCCGCTGCGCGTCGTCGAGAATAAAGAATCCCTGTTTTCGAACGAATCGGCGCTCCGGAAGCGGCAATGGGACGAAACGGTCAAAACGAAGCCGGACTGGATTTTAAACCTTGACGCGGACGAACTGCTGGAGGACAATTTCTGGGAAAGCGTCCAAGGGCAAATCGACGACACGGACTATGACATGTATTGCTTCCGGCTCTATGACATGTGGAACGCCACCCACTACCGCGAAGACGAACACTGGAACGCCCACCGCAGCTACCGGCCGTTCCTGCTGCGCTACCAGCCCGCGTTCCGCTATCTGTGGAACGAAAGCAGCCAGCACTGCGGAAGATTCCCCATGAATCTTTTTTCTTTCAGAAAATCCGATGCGGCGGCCCGCGTCCAGCACCTCGGCTGGGCTACGGAAGAGGACAGGGAAGCGAAGTTTAAACGCTATCAGGCCTTGGACCCAGACGCGGTTTACGGAAGCAAGGCGCAATACGATTCCATTCTGGACGCCTCGCCCAACTTGGTGAAATGGGAAGCCGGTGCAGCTGAATGACGAAGAAAAAGAAATTAAACGTCGGCATCGGCTTTGTGACGGGGCGCAAAAACTTCAAGAGCGTCGCGAAGACCTATGTGAACAACTGGAACGAATCGGGCGTCGTCGATAACAGGAACTACGCGCTCCATTTGTTTGTGGCCTATGACCTAGCATACAAAAACACAAAGCTGTTCGACTACCGGATCTCGGACGAAGAAATATTGGATACGGTGGATTCCGCCCATTACATCGGGCATTCCGGGGTAGAAACCGAGGTTGAATATTTAATCAGGAACAAGGTGATCAACCGGAAAGAAGCGAACCTGATATTCGGCGAAGGCTACGCCATGAAGCGAAACACGGTGCTGTATTTCGCGCTGAAAAACAAAATGGACTATCTTATTTTTCTGGACGACGACGAATATCCCGTCGCCACGATCAAAGTGAAGGACAGCATTGTCTGGAAGGGGCAGGAGGTTTTATCGACGCATATCGAGAACCTCGAATACTGCGACATGACGCACGGACACCATTGCGGCTACATTTCCCCCATACCTTGCCTGAACTTCGGCGACAAGCTGTCGGAGCGCGAATTCCGGGTATTCATCGAATCCATAAGCAACGACATCGTAAACTGGGCGTCCGTAAAGGAAAAAATGAAGGACGGCGGCGTGACGTATGCAAGCTTGGATATCATTGAGAGCCCGAAAATCGAGACGGTAAAGGAAATCAGCGGGATGAAATTCATCTCCGGGGCGAATCTGGGCTTTAACCTGAAGGATGCGGACAAGCTGTTCCCGTTTTACAACCCGCCCGGCGCCAGGGGCGAGGACGCTTTTTTAAGCACCTGTCTCTCGGAATGTACCATAAGAAAGATCCCGTGCTATACGTTCCACGACGGATTTTCGACCTGCGAACACCTGCTTCTCGGCGTGCTTCCCAATGAGCTGAAGTCGATGCGGGCGGAATCGAAGCTCATCACGAAACGGTTTTTGCAGGCCTCCATAGGCTGGATCCGCTATAAGCCGCTTCTTGTCTACATCACGAACCGCAGCGGCTATGAGGCGGAAATCCGGAAGATAAAAAAGAATTTGGCGGCGGTGATTCCCGGCATCTGCGCTTATTTCGGAAACGACAAATTCAAGGCCATCCTCAACGAGCTTGATTATTTTGCCGCGCATGTGGAAGAGCATTACAGGGATTTTGAAAACACAAAAAAAGCGCTGGATAAAATCGTGCGGTTTCTGGAGTGCAACAACCGGTAAGGAACCGCCGCCTCCGTCGTTGCGAGCGCAGCGAAGCAATCCAGTGCCTGTGTATTTCTTCGCCGCATTGTTCCCCGCAATGGCGAATTTCGGCCCGTTACTGTTATGAATCTCAGGTATGTAGAACCGTCGCTACGGGACGGGCATAACCCGCCGGTCGGGTCGCTGACGCTTGTGCGGGCGCTCCATTCGCTGCGCTCACTCCGCTGGAATACGGCAACAGATCTGCCGTATAAGGTTCGCTTAGCCATTTCATGCCTACGGCAAGAAATGGAGCGAGACCATTATGCCCGCAATCCCGCCTCTGGGTGACGCCCGCCCCGCTGCTGCCTCTGTCGTTGCGAGCGTCCCGCCGCCGTCATTGCGAGCGTCCCGCCTCCGTCGTTGCGAGCGCAGCGAAGCAATCCAGTGCCTGTGTATTGCTCCCCGCATAAGGTAACTGACGTACTGCCGCCCCCACACATCCCACCCGAAAAAATTGCATTTGCCCGCCCGGTATGATACAATAACCTTATACCCTCCGCGGCGCCCCCTTTCCGCTAAACAGGACTCCCTACGCAGCAACCTATGAGGAGATTATTATGAAACCCAGAAAGATAATCCTTGACGGCATGGGCGGCGACAACGCGCCGGGCGCCATTGTGGAAGGCGCCGTGGCCGCGGCCGGGCACATCAAGCATGAAATATGCATCGTCGGAGATGAACATAAACTCAGGGAAGAGCTGAAACGGCATAAATTCAACCCGGCCCAAATCGAGCTGCGCCATGCGGAAGAGGCGATTTTCGGGGAAGAAGCCCCCGTGAAAGCGGTGCGGACGAAGCAGAAATCTTCCTTGGTCATGGGCATCAACATGGTGAAAGACGGCGAAGGCGACGTGTTCATCTCCGCGGGCAACACAGGCGCCATCATGGCGGGCGGGCTCTTCATACTGGGCCGGATCCAGGGCATCGACCGGCCGGCCATCGCCAGCACCTACCCCATCCTGGGACAGGGCGTGTCCCTGCTCGTGGACGCGGGCGCAAACGCGGAATGTAAGCCGAACAACCTTCTCGAATTCGCCACCATGGGTTCCATTTACATGGAAAAAGTGCTGGACAGAAAGCGCCCCACCGTGGGATTGGTCAACATGGGAACCGAAGAAAACAAAGGCACCACCGTCTTGAAAGCCGCCTGGGAGCTTCTTGCAAAAAGCCGGGACACGTTCGGCGGCCTCAACTTTGTGGGCAACATCGAAGCGCGGGACGTCCCGATGGGCATCGCGGACGTGGTGGTCTGCGACGGTTATGTGGGCAACGTCATCCTCAAGCTGACGGAGGGCCTCGCCTGGAATATCTTCAAGACGATCAAAAAAAAGTTCATGTCGGGCCTTGTCCCCATGGTGGGGGCGCTGCTTCTTTCAAGCAAGATCAACGAACTGCGGGACGCGTTCGACTATTCCGAATACGGCGGCGCGCCGATCCTGGGGGTCAAGGGCGCCTTGATCAAAATGCACGGGTCGTCCAACGCCAACGCAGTGAAAAACGCCATCCTCAAAGCGATTCCCTATGTGGAAAACGAAGTGGTGAAAAACATCGAAAACGCGGTTCTGGAGCTGGAGGCGATTGCCATCAGTGAATGAGAAGAAACTTCAGGAGAGGATAGGCTACGAATTCAAGGATGCCAGCCTTCTTTATTTGGCGCTGAACCACACATCCTACGTAAACGAACGCGGGATGTTAAAATTCAGCAGCAACGAACGTCTGGAATTTCTGGGCGACGCGGTGCTGGAGGGGCTGATCAGCGACGTGCTGTACAGGCGGCTTCCCGACAGGGAAGAGGGCGTGTTGACGCGGCTGCGCTCCCACATCGTCTGCGAAAATTCCCTGTTCCGCTGCGCGAACAAGCTTTCCTTGGGCGAATTCCTGAATCTGGGGCGGGGCGAGGAGGCCACCGGCGGGCGCCGCAAGCCGTCGGTGGTGGCGGATGCCATGGAAGCGCTGATCGGCGCCATCTATCTGGACGGGGGACGCGACGCGGCGGAACAGTTTGTCATGGACATCTTTTCCCCCATCATCGACGAGGCCGCCGCCGGCGACGCGGGCACGGACTACAAATCCAGGCTGCAGGAGGCGCTTCAGGCGGAAGGGAGCGCTTTCATCCAATACAAAGTCGAGAACGAAACAGGTCCTGACCACGACAAAATATTTTATGTCAGCGTGCTGAACGGAAACAAACCGATTGGGAAAGGCGCGGGAAAAAACAAAAAACAGGCGGAGCAAAGCGCCGCCAAAAACGCGTTAGAGGATCGATAGTGTATTTTAAACGGATTGAGATTCAGGGCTTCAAATCCTTTGCGGAGCCTGTGACAATTGAATTTCAGAATGGGATAACCTGTGTCGTCGGCCCAAACGGGAGCGGGAAGAGCAATATTTCCGACGCCATCCGCTGGGTTCTCGGCGAGCAAAGCCCAAAAGCGCTGCGCGGCGGGCGGATGGAAGAAGTCATCTTTGCCGGCACCGCCATGCGGAAGCCCAAGGGCATGGCCGAAGTGACATTAGTCATCGACAACAACACGAATTTCCTGCCCATTGATTACGCGGAAGTGGCGATCCGCCGCAGGATGTACCGCTCCGGGGAAAGCGAATATTCCATCAACAACAACCAGTGCCGCCTGCGGGACGTCCGGGAACTGATCATGGACACGGGCATCGGCGTGGACGGCTATTCCATCATCAGCCAGGGGAAGATCTCCGAAATCGTCAACAGCAAGCCTGAAAACCGGCGTGAACTCTTTGAAGAAGCGGCGGGCATAACGAAGTACAGGGCCAGAAAAGAAGAATCGGAGCGCAAGCTGGAATCCACCGCCGTGAACTTGGACCGCGTGAACGACATCGTGGAAGAGATCGAATCGCGCATAGGCGGGCTCAAGGAAGACAGCGAAAAAGCCAAGGAGTACATCACGCTCCGTGAACGCTACCGGGAGCTGGAGATCAACATCACCCTGAAAAACATCGAAAACATTCAGGTTAAAAACGAATATATCAAGGATGAAATGGCGGAAATCACCGGACGGCTGGAGGAACTCCGGGGAGAAAAGCAGAACATGGACGCAGAAGCGGCCGCCAAACGCAGCGAAAGCGAAGCCTTGGAGCGGGAAAGCGGCGAGATCCGCGACAAGCTCATGGACAACGCGGAGGTAACGAACGAGATCCGGAACCGGAGCCGGCTCAACGAAGAGAAAAAACTTACGTTCGCACGGGACCAAAAGCGGCTCGGCGAAGAAATCGAGAGCCTTGTTTCCAAATTAGACAAAGAAGAAGCGAACTTAGCTGCCCTGCTGGAAGGCGCGGCGGAGATGGACGGCCAGCTGGAACGGCTCAAGGCTGAACTGACCGCCGGGATCGGGAAAAACGCCCGTCAGACCGCTTTGCTGACACAGCTGTCGGAAAAAGCCGACGCCCTGAAAAACAGCATTTATGAATTTCACGCCAAGCGGGTGCGCAAAGAAAGCGAATCCGACAGCATCCGGAGCCTGAAAGACACGCTGGGCAGGCGCCGCGAACAGCTTGAAGAGGAAAAGGAACACTCCGGCCAAAGCGGCAGGGAGACGGAAGCCGCGCTGGAAGCCGCCTCCGCACGCCTCAAAGCGGCTGAAGAAGAAATGGCGGCCCTGGCGGAAACCCGCGCCTCGGCAGAGCGGACGCGGGCGGAACTGTCGAAACGGGAAGAAGAACTGTTTTCCGCCCGCCAGAAAGCGCGCATCCTGTACGAACAGCTTTCCGCGCGGAAAAAAACCATCGAAGAGATGGAAAGCAACTACGAGGGATACAGCCAGGGCGTCCGCGCCATCATGAAATCCGGCGTCCGGGGCCTGCGGGGCGCCGTCGCGGAGCTCATGGAAGTGCCGGCCGGGCTTGAAACGGCCGTGGAAACCGCGCTGGGCGCCGCCATGCAAAACATCGTCTGCGAGGACGACGACAGCGCGAAAGCGGCCATCCGCTTCCTGAAGGAGAACAAGGCGGGCAGGCTGACCTTCCTGCCGCTGCGGGGCCTGCGCCCCTCCGGCGACCGGCGGGATGAAAAGATGGCGGACAAGCCGGGCTGCTTAGGCTACGCGGCGGACCGGATCGGCTTCGCCCCGGAGCTGCGCCCGGTGTTCAGCTACCTGCTGGGACGGGTGGTCATCGTGGAAACCCTGGAGGACGCCATACGGATCTCCAAGGAGGGGAAAGGCGCCCTGCGTTTTGTCACCTTGGAGGGCGAGGTCGTCAACGCGGCCGGCGCCATGACGGGGGGCGCCTACAAAAACAAAACGGCAAACCTCCTGGAGCGGCGCGGGGAAATCTCGCAGCTGGCCCGCCGGCTGGAGTCGCTGACGGAGGGAAAAGAACAGTCGGCGCGGGATCTGGCGGAAGCGCAGGAGAGAAAAGCGGAGAACGCGGACGCCGCGCAGCGGACGGAACGCGCCCTGCGGGAAAAGGAACTGGAACAGATAAACCTGAAAAACGAAATCGGGAACATACGGATATTGCAAGAGGATCTGGGGGAAAAACAGCGCAAACGGGATCTTGAAATCCGCGGGCTCGAAGACGAACAGGCGCGTTCCTTGGACGTTACCGGCGCACTCGCCGCAGAGATCGAGTCGCTGAAAAAAGCGGAGGCGGAAGCAGAAACCCAGGCAGGGCTTGCCATGGAGCGGCATGAAGCGGAAAAGGCCGTCTTAGAAGAGATGAACGAGGCGGTCACAAAAATACGGCTGGAAGCCGGAGCCGCGGAAAGCGAGAAAAGCAACGGGGACAGGATTTTGCGGCGCGTGCGGGAGAGCATAGAGGAACTGCGTTTCGAGAAAGAAGCGAAGGACGGGGCGCTTGCGGACATCGCCCGGCAGGAGGAAGAACTGCTTTCCGGAGATTTCGACATCGACGCGCTGCTTCTGGAAAAAGAGGACGAAAAAGCGGCCTTGGAGAGGCAGCTGTCCCTCGTGCAGGAAAGCAGGGCGGACGCCATTCGCCTGGCGGACGAGCTGGCGCGGCAAAAAGGGACGTTAGACAGCGGGATCGAAGCGGAGCAGGGCAGAAAATACGAGGCGGAAATCCGCCAGGCCAGAAACGACACCCAGCTGGAATCCCTGAAAGACAGGCTGTGGGAGGAATTCGAGATCTCCTATATCCAGGCCATTGAATTCAAGAAAAAAGACTTCATCATGAACAGCGCCATGAAAGAAAGCCGGGAAATCAAAAACCGCATGAAGGCGCTGGGCGACGTAAACCTGAGCGCCATCCGCGAATATGAGACGGTCAGCGAGCGCTACGAATTTTTAACGGAGCAGCGGCGGGACCTGCTGGAAGCCATGGACGCGCTCCGCAAGATCATCGAAGAGATGGACAAGACCATCAAGGAAAATTTCAAAACCAACTTCGACAAAGTGGTGGAGAATTTCAGCGAAACCTTCAGCCTGCTGTTCGGCGGAGGCAAAGGCGAACTGCGCCTGGAGGACGAAAACAACCCGCTGGAATGCGGCATCGAAATCAGCGCGCAGCCACCGGGCAAAAAACTGCAAAACATGAACCTGCTGTCCGGCGGCGAGAAGACCATGACGGCCATCGCCCTCATGTTTTCCATTTTAAAAGCGCGGCCCACCCCGTTTTGCATCTTGGACGAGGTGGAAGCGGCCTTGGACGACAACAACATCAACCGATTCGCGGAATACCTGGCGAACTTC
>JAITOE010000076.1 GCA_031290135.1 Eubacteriales Family XIII. Incertae Sedis bacterium | reverse complement strand
ATTTCGTCAAAGGCGCTCATGGAGGACACGTTGAGCAGGTTGATGGTTTTGCTGATCCGGTATTTTTCCTTGAGCAGCTCCAGTTCATCCTCCGGGTCAAAAAGCTGCGGTTTTTCTTTGACCTCCAGCAGATTGCGCAGGATGCCGTGATACGCGGAATCATAGGCGCTTGCCATGATTTTTGTCTTGAAGCCCTCGCAGTGGATGGGCACGATGGTCGCCGCCACCTGGGTTTGAAGCTGCTCAAGCACGCCGTCGATATCATCTCCTATCAGCGCGGGCACGCAGCTGTTCACGACGATGATCGCGCTGGGGCGGAACTCCTGTTCGGCATAGAGGACGGCTTCTCTCAGTTTTTGCTCCCCGCCGTTGATGACATCCGTTTCATTCAGGTTTGAATTGACCCAGATCAGGCCCTTCGCCGCGGAGTCGCGAAGCTTCTGGAAGTTTTTGTTCTGCCCTGCGATGGCTACGAGGCTGCCCGCGCAGCCGATGGGGGCATGGACGATCACGACGGAATCGCGGATGGTGTTCAGGATCGCGAGGCTCAGGTTCAGCTGACAGCCCTGCGTCTGCGCAAACGTCCGGTTGTAGCCGTTCAGACAGCCCTCCTTTTTTTGCGCACCCAGATCGCAGCAGGAACCGCCGAAAGCGTTACACGCGCCTAAGCGGTGCTCGCGGACAGGGGGTTCTTTTTCTTTGATATAATTCATGGTGTTCCTCCTTTCAATGCCAGGGCAGCCGTCATCGGGCGCTGACCAAGGCCCCCAAGATATCTTCCGTCAGGCTTAACGCCCCTTTGTATCCCGCGTATGCCCGGTCCAGCACAACGCGGTTGGATATGGGGAAGGTCACGCTGAGATGCGGCGAATTCAGATCTTCCGCCAGCTCCCGGTCAAAAGCGCTCCCCAGCACGAAAGCCGGCGTAAAGTTATCGTAGTAACGCTGGCCGCGGTTTTTGGGCCAATGGTCATTCAAATGCCTTCGGACACTGGTGGTGTTTGTGTCAAAGACGATCTTCGGGGTGAGGCCGGAAACGTAGCCGCTGAAACGCGCCCGCACTTTCTCTTTTTCCGGATCGTCCAGAAAATCCGTGACGACCACCAATTCCGGGAGCCAGCCCAAGTCGTCCGCCAAAAACCGGGCCAGGGCCTGCGTGTAATTGGAGTCACCCACGATCACGGCATAGCGCTGCAGATCCAGATCGTTGTACGCGTCGGCGAGCCGTTCATAATAGCTGTAAAAATAGGCTTCTTCATCCCGGATGGCGCGCTGGACAAAAGCGTCCTCAATGCCCAAGGCCCCTGCCACGGCTTTCAGGAACAAACGGCTTCCCTGTACGCCCATGGGCAGGGGGACGCTGAGGTAGGGGATGCCGTGTACCTCCTCAAAAGCTTTCGCAGGCGTTATGCCGTACACGTCGGACACGACGATGTTCAACGCGGCCTTGCCGGCATGCTTCAGGTTCTCCAAGGTTTCCCCGTCCCCGAAGAAGGTGTTTACCTTCAGGCCGAGTTTTTCCAGCAGGGCTTTTACGACCCGCAGATCGCCCTTCCAGAACACGTCCTGCACCGGCACGATGCCCCATAGGTTCACAAGGTTCGGGGTCTTTTGCGCCGCGACTTTCACATAGTCCCGGAACAGGGTTTCCAGTACGATGTCGTAGCCTTTGAACGAATTGCCTTTGAAGCCGCCGGTTTCCGCGGAAAGAACGGTTTTTCCTTTTGTTTTCCCCTGGCTTTTCCCGGAAAAAGATTTGACCACGCTGGCCGTGTCGTCGCCGATCATGTCCACCATGCATCCGGTGATGACAAAGTACAGATCCCCGTTCACGAGCTTGAGCGTATTTTCTATCTGTTCGGCCAGGCGCGTTTCTCCCCCGAAGACGATATGAGGCTCATACACGTTCGTGCTGGGAAGCGACTGTCCGCCACAGTAAGAGCTGCCCAGATACCCGGCCCCGGCGTTCAGCGCGTTTGAGATGTTGCCGCCGCAGCCGCCGGCGGCATGCAGGATGGGGATGGTCTTCGGCAGCGCGTTCAGGGTGCCGACGGCGCCGCCAAGCGCGCACAGGTATCGCGGCTGTTCTACGTAGTTACTCATACAAGCCTTCCTTTCTTCTCTTGGACCGGAACGGAATCCGGGGCAAACTGTAAAAAAAACCATTCCGCTTCGCGGCATCACGCGAAACGGAATAGTCTCCAGTTTTTCCAGTGAACTATTGTAGTCCAATTTATTTCATAGTAAATATATTGGTTTTATATACTATTACGTTACTGCACCGCAGATGATTTGTCAATCACTTTTTTTAAAAAAATATAAAAAAATGTGCCAATTGCCAATTGCCAATTGCGATTTCACGCCCATTCAATCCCGAACAGCTTATGAAGCAGCGTCCTGAACTCTGGTTTCCTGATGTTGCGTTCTATGGCGGCACCGCAGCTTACGATTTTTAAATGAGAATCCGCGAGCGTTACGCGCCCGGCCGGGGTCGGTTTGGTCGCAAAGCGCATTAATTTGAAAAACGAGTCCGGATGTGTTGCCGTGTAGTGGTTGGCAACCTCAAAATCGTCCGGAACGCAAGATTCCGTTGAGAATGCGTACATCGGAATGAACGCGCCATTAAGCTTGCGCTCCAAGACAAACCCGAGCATTGAATCGCTCATGAAGCGATATGTGTCCACAAACTGTGTCTGCTCAGTCATGATTTCAAGCAGAAGCGGCGCGGCAATGCCGTAGTTGCCATAACCGACATCGGCGACATATGTCTTATCGCCTATATCTACCGCGAGAACTTCATGCAGTTTTGCCGAGTAAGTGCCGCCGAACGCCGTCCGTGCGAGCAACTGGCGAACTTCGAAGCCAAGCTCCCGCAACACGAATGCGAACAGCCCGTTCATCTCAAAACAGTATCCGCCGCGACGGCGCGTCACGAGTTTGTCGAAAATCGCGTTGGGTTCGAGCGAAATGCGCTTTCCGGCATACACGTCGAGATTCTCGAAAGGGATGTTAAACGTGTGCGCTGTATGTAACGCGGTTAACGTGTCAAGCGTTGGTTTCACATCGCCAACGTATCTTATGCGGTCAAAATATGCTTGCAAATTCATATCGTACTTTTGACAGTCCTCCGTGTTTCTTCACCGTTTGATGACTCCAATACGACGCGGTGAACATTCAATATGATGCAAATATAATAAAACGACTGGAAATATCCTATTTCGTTCGTCCAGTCTATGCAACCCCAGTCATCTGGTTGATATATTATTAAACTTGTTATCATGTCGCTAATCCTACTACACACATTTTGTTTTGTCAAGATCCGAGAAATCCCGACGTGCCGCCCTTTCTTGGGCGGATGTTTGAATAGCAACCTAAAGAAACACCTGCAAAGAACACAAAACGCAAAACCAGACAAAAACCAAAACAAAACCAAAAACGCAAAAAACAAAAACCGCTTGACAAGATGATGTTTGTCCGATATGATATGAACATAACACCATAACACATAGTATGCATATATGAATTGCGTGTAAAAATACTGCCTACGGCAGATTGACCAGAAAACTGGAGGTAAGATCATCATCTGCAAAGATGCTTTTATCTTCGTTTTTTTGCATCACGGGAAAGGAGCGGCGGAAAATTGAAAATCAGGGAAATCGGTGAAGTGAAAAATCTGCACCCCTGTTTTAACAAGGGGAACAACAAAGGCAGGATGCATCTGCCGGTATGTCCCGCGTGCAATATCCAGTGCAAATTCTGCGAACGGAAGATCGGCGGCGGGGATGCGGAAATCCGCCCCGGACGGGCGGCGTCCCTGATCCGGCCGGAGGACGCGGGCGACTACGTGGCGGAGGCGCTGAAGCTTTGCCCGGAAATAACGGTGGTGGGCATTGCCGGCCCCGGCGACACGCTTGCGACGGATCACGCGCTCCGGGCCTTCCGGGTGATCGACGCGCGCTTTCCGATGCTCATAAAATGCATGAGCACCAACGGTTTGCTGCTGCCGGAAAGGATCGACGAGCTTGTGGAGGCGCGGATCAACACGCTCACCGTCACGGTGAACGCGGTGAACCCGGCCATTCTGAGCCGGCTTTGCAGCGGCATCGTGTACCACGGGAAATTCTACGAGGGCGAAGAAGCGGGCCTGATTCTGATCCGCAACCAGCTGGATGGCATCAGGCTGGCGTCAAAGGCGGGCATTGTCGTGAAGGTGAACGCCGTTTTTGCCCCGGATATCAACGGCGGACATATCAAAAACATCGCTAAGCAGGTCGGGCGGGCCGGGGCGGACATATTCAACATCATCCCCCTGATCCCGCAGCAGGAATTGCAGGACCAGCGGGCGCCGAACTGCGAGGAAATCGACAGCGTGCGGACGGCCGCGGAACAGTACGTCCCTGTTTTCAAGCATTGCCAGCATTGCAGGGCGGACGCCGTAGGACTGCTCGGCGGGCAGGATCTGGGCAGCCGCATCTATCAGGAACGGGTGAAGGACACCTTTTCGCACGGATAAAAACAACGCCATCTGGCCTTTGTGCCGGACGGCGAAAAATACAAAGGCGGGAAGTACGCGAAACGCGACTTCACCGCCTGATTTTTTTTGTTGCGCGGAACATGCGCCGGGGACAGCCCGCGGCTATTTGATCCGTATTTTTTCGCTTTTCTCGATCTGCACCGCCTTGCCGTTTTGGATATGCACGGTAACGGAGCCGTATTTTATGCTGTCGATGTAATCAAGCAGCAGCTTAAAATCTTCGTCCGAAATAATCTCGGCAATATTCTTGCCGTTGACCGTCCTGTCGGCCGTATCAATCACGCTCATGAGAAACCTCCTGGTCTATGAATCCTCGCTCGAATTTTTTTCGCGCAGGTTGATCTGGATTACGACATCGTCCTGCTTGATCACGGAAACAGACCCGTTTTCAAGCCGGGATACGATTTGCCGCAGCATGGAACCGATTTTTTCATTCGGGATGCCAAGCGAGGAAACGCGTTTGTCCGTTGCTTTTTGCATGACAGCCTCCTTCCGCCTCATCAGACTTAAACAGAATGTGGACGCAATTAACATGGTTTACATATATGAATACACATATTAAAGCATGCTTTCAAATATTTGTCAAGCGAAATTTTCAGAGTTTGAAATTATTAATTATTAATTATTAATTATTGTTACTATTCAAAGGATTCAAAGGGGTTTGAATGGTTTGAATAGTAACCAATTATTAATTATTAAAAAAATAATCAAAAACTTTAAAAAAATGTGTTGACAAACAGGATAAGCGGATATAGTATATATATCATATATGCGTACATAGTTAAATCGTTGTGGGTTGACCAAGCCAATTGGAGGCCGGATAGAGATCGTTTCTATCCGGCTTGTTTTATTACCCGGCACTGAACAGGGAGGACAGGGCATGAGCATTAATCTAAGCGAACCGGCGGTCCAGCTGCGGGAATTACGGCTAAAAACGATCACCGGCTATTCAGGCGATGCGGAACATCTGCTTGGATGTACAAAGACCGGAACCTTGCAAAACCGGGAAAGAAGCTTCAGCCAATGCGGTTCCTGCGGCGCGGATCAGGTTATGAACATGCTGCTTACGCTGCAAGACGCGGCCGTGGTGGAACACGGCCCTGCCGGCTGCGGCGGCGACATTCCTTTTCGGAACGGCGGCTTTCGCACCGGCAACAGACGTCTGGGGCTTGATGTACATAATGTGCATTACATAAATACCAACTTAGACGAAAAGGACGTGATCTATGGCGGAGCCGACAAGCTGGAAAAAGCCATCCGGGAAGCACGGCGCAGGTTCGACCCGAAAGCGATTTTTGTCACGACGACCTGCACCTCCGCCATCATCGGCGACGACGTGCCCGGCATTTGCGACGAAATGGAACGGGAGCTGGGCATCCCCGTGGCCGCCACCCTCTGCGAAGGGTTCCGTACAAACATCTGGGCGACGGGTTTTGATTCGGCCAGCCACAGCATTTTGCGAAAAATCGTAAAGCCTCCGCGGAAAAAGCAGGAAGATCTGATCAACGTCATCTGCTTCACGCACAGATACCACTATGAGGATGTGTTCCGGCAGCTGGGACTGCGGCCTAATTATATCGTCCCGTTTTCCACGATAGGGCAGCTCGAATACATCTCGGAGGCGGCGGCGACGGCGCAGTACTGCGAAACCCTGGGGAGTTATCTGGCGGCCGGCCTGGAAGAAAATTACGGGGTTCCGGAGATCAAAGCCCCAGCCCCTTTCGGCATCGCCGCGAGCGATGAATACCTGCGTGAGATCGGGCGCATGTTCCACAAGGAAAAAGACGTGGAGAAGGTCATCGCTTCGGAAAAAGAAAAAATCGCGCCGCAGCTGGAAGACCTGCGGAAGAAACTGTCCGGGAAGACGGCTTTCGTCGGCGCGGGCGGCCCCCTCGCCTACAGCATCATGGGCATGCTGGAAGATTTCGACATGAAATTGACGGGCGGCTACATATGGCACCATGACCAGAGATTCGACAATGATGATCCGCGCTTGGACGTTCTGAGCTTTCATGTGAAGCATTTTGGAAATTTCCCGCTGGGCGTCTGCAACAAGCAGTCTTTTGAGGTCGTAAACGCGTTGAATCACTACAAGCCGGATCTCTATATTTCGCGCCACATGAGCCCCGCCTGGGCGATCAAACTGGGGATTCCGGGTTTCCTGCACGGCATCGAACCGTCGGAAATGCTTTACGAAGGCTTGATCCGTTACGGCGAATTGATTTACCATACCATCGCGAACCCGGCTTTCGCCAAAAACATCGCCCGTCATAGCAAGCTCCCCTACACAGACTGGTGGTTTGAGCAGGACGCGTTTACATTTTTGGGAGGTGAGGCCGATGCTTGACGTCATACAGGAGCCGAGACACGCGTGCGCGCTCGGCGCACAGCAAACCGTGGTATCCATCGAGCGAGCCATCCCGATCATCCACGCGGGGCCGGGCTGCGGCTCAAAGCTCCACCGCGGCATGTCACAGGCCGGCGGCTACCAGGGGGTCAGCTACGCGGGCGCCGACGCCATACCGTCGAGCAATCTGATAGAAAAAGACGTGGTTTTCGGCGGCACGGACAAACTGCGAAATTTGATTGAAGGCACGCTGAAAGTGATGGACGGGGATTTTTTCGTGGTGTTCACCAGCTGCGTTTCAGAAATCATCGGCGACGACGTGGGCAACGTGGTGGGCGAATTCCGCAGCAAGGGCATCCCCATCGTGTACGCGGAAACGGCCGGCTTCAAGGGCGATGCGTATCTGGGACATGAACTGGTATTGCAGTCCATCATTGAGCAGCATTTGCAGCCTGCGGAAAAAAAGCGCAAAGGGTTTGTAAACATTTTTTCCAGCGTTCCGCGACACGATCCGTTCTGGGAGGGCGATCTGAACGAATTGCGAAGACTGCTTGCGGCGGTCGGCTTAGACGCAAACATCCTGTTCGGCTTTAGCGGCGGAGGCATCAAAGCCGTGGAGGCGATTCCAAGCGCGGAATTCAACCTGGTGATTTCACCATACCTCGGACTGCAAGCCGCGCAGCTGCTGGAAGAAAAGTTCGGCACGCCGTACCTGCATTACCCCGTCCTCCCCGTCGGCGGCGTGGAGACGTCCAAATTCCTGCGGGCGGTGGGGGAATACGCGAAGCTCTCCCCGGCCCTCATTGAGAGCGTCGTGGCGGAAAAAGAAAACGAGTTTTATCACTACATGGTACGCGCCGCAGATCTTCTGACTGAATTTCAGACAGAGCTGCCCAAATCGTTTTACATCATCAACGATGCCGCCTACACCTTGGGCATCAGCAAATTCCTCGTAAACGATCTGGGACACATGCCTCTGCACCAGTACATCACGGAGGATGTCCCCGAAGAACACAGGGAACCGATTCGCGGCTATTTCGCGGAGCTGGCACCGGGCATCTCCAGTGAAATCACGTTCACGCAGGATGGGGGCTTGATCAACGAAGACATCGTCCGGCGGCACAAAGGCAGGCGCCCGCTGCTTCTGGGCAGTTCCTGGGAGATCGATCTGGCCAAAGAGATAAACGGCCTCCACCTGAGCGTCGGGATACCCGTCATAGACCGCCTCATCCTGCACCACAGTTATCTGGGATACGCGGGCGGGCTGAATCTCATGGAAGATATTTACGGACGCGTGCTTTCCGCGTCGAGAGGTTACTGAGTCAGCGCAAAGAGACTGCGAAACGCCGTCAGGCGATGCGGCAAAGGAGGAAACGATGTCAAAGATTGCGAAAAAATTAACAGACTTGATCGGCAATACGCCTCTGCTGGAGCTTACATCTTATAACGAAAACCAAAAATTGGCCGGCAGGCTTATCGCGAAACTTGAATATTTCAACCCCCTGTCCTCGGTCAAGGACAGGATCGGTTACGCTTTGATCCAAGACGCTGAAGACAGGAAGCTGATAGACAAGGACACGGTGCTGATAGAGCCGACAAGCGGAAACACCGGCATCGCGCTTGCTTTTGTGGCCGCGGCGAAGGGCTATCGAATCATCTTGGCCATGCCTGAGACGATGAGCGTCGAACGAAGAAACCTTCTGACGGCGCTGGGCGCCGAGATTGTGCTGACGCCGGGCGCGGCCGGCATGAAAGGCGCTATCGCAAAGGCCAACGAGCTTGCGGCCCTCATTCCCAACTCATTCATACCGGGCCAGTTTGACAATCCTGCAAACCCGCAGATCCACAGGCTGACCACAGCCATAGAAATATGGAACGACACGAACGGCGCGGTGGATGTTTTTGTGAGCGGCGTGGGGACCGGCGGCACCATCACGGGCGTGGGCGAGGTGCTGAAAGAGAAAAAGCCGGGCGTACAGATCGTGGCGGTCGAACCCTATGATTCCCCGGTACTGTCGGAGGGAAAGGCTGGACCCCACAAAATCCAGGGCATCGGCGCGGGCTTTGTGCCGGCGGTGCTGAACACCGATATCATAGATGAGGTTTTCAAGGTGAAAAATGAAGAGGCATTTGAAACCTCGCGGGAGCTGGCACGGACAGAAGGCTTGTTGGTAGGCATTTCCTCCGGCGCGGCGGCGTTTGCCGCCACAGTGATTGCCAAAAGACCCGAAAATAAAGGAAAAACCATTGTGACCCTGCTGCCTGACACCGGTGAGAGATATCTGTCTACCGTCCTGTACGCACAGGCGTAGGCCTTCATCCGGAATAAAGCGGAACAACAGGGAGTGTGTAAAGGAGGTGGCTGTGTCAATGCATATAACAAGACTGAAGCAATTTTATACGCGCTCGATCGCCATTATTTTGTTTTTTTTGCTGTGGGATTTTTCGGCTCGCTTCGGCCTGGTGGACCAGTTCATCCTCCCCACGGTGACGCAGGTGATAGAAGCTTTCGGCAGGGTCATCGGAAACGGTACGCTCTGGGGGCACTTTTCCCTCAGCATGCGCCGCACCGGCTCCGGGTTTCTGGTCGCCGTCGTGGTGGCGATCCCGCTGGGCATTGTGATGGGATGGTTCGCAAAGGCGGAAGAATATCTGGACCCGCTGCTGCAGCTGTTCCGGAACACGTCCATACTGGCCATGTTTCCGGTGTTCATACTGGCCTTTGGCTTGGGTGAACTGTCGAAATCAGCCATTGTGTTCTGGGGCTGCCTCTGGGCGCCGCTGATTAACACCATTGCCGGGGTAAAGGGCGTGGATCCGATCTTGATTAAGTCGGCGCGCTCTATGGGCATATCCGTCCTCGGCCTGTTCGCAAAAGTCATCCTGCCTGCCTGTCTGCCGGAGATTCTGACCGGCATCCGGCTTGCCGCAGGCACAGGGGTCATCATTTTGGTGGCGGCCGAAATGTTGGGCGCGAGCCGCGGCCTGGGCTATTGGATCTTTTACGCGCAGCAAAGGTACGCGACTGCGGAGATGTACGCCGGTATTGTCACCATCTCGCTGATCGGCGTCGCGATAAACTTCATTTTAGCCAAGCTGGAAAAGCATATCGTGGCATGGAAGCGCCAGATGCAATAAAAGCTGCGCCCGCCCCACGGCGGCGCTCCGCTTCTCGCAACGACTGGGGATATGCCCTACGCAAATCACGCAGTGGAGGAACATACGTAAGTTTCATAACAGTAACCATTTAAAACAAGGAGGCACATCATGAAAAAACAATTGATTTTTGAGAAGAAAGCGTACCATTTTGCATTGCTTGCTTTCGTCCTGTTCACGCTCTTGTTTTCAGGCTGCGGGGGCGGTTCGGCGTCTTCGGGCAGCAATGCGGGCAATGCCGCCGCGGCGGACGGCGGGACGGAAAAAACTTATTACGATGTCAAACTGGCGGATGTTACTTCGACTACCTTGACGGTATTGTATCTTGCGGATGATCTGGGATATTTTGAAGAATTCGGCGTCAATCCGGTGTGGGTGGGAACCGTTGCTTCCGGGCAGCAGGTCGCGTCCGTGCTTTCCGGGGACCTCAATGTAGGCGGGGGCCACGCGAACCGCCTGATCGCGGGCATCGCCAGCGGCGCGAAACTGAAAGCCGTGGTCGCGGCCTCTGAGACCACGGAGGCCATTCCGCATATGAAATTCCTTGCATTGGAGGACAGCGGTCTTAATACGGCAGAGGACGTGCTGGGAAAGAAGATCGGCATCGCGACTGTCGGCGGCTGCAACGAGTACACGACCTATGAATATCTGAAAAAAGAACTGGGGATCGAGGATCCGCGGGAATTGATAAACTATGTGATTCTTCCCGCCGGCACGGAAGAAACCGCGCTGCGCAACGGGGACGTCGATATCATCGGCCTCCACGGAGACCCTGTCGAGGTCATCAACCGGGGCGGCGTGAAAGTGCTGTACACGGACTATGAGGTATGGGGCGGGGACGGCGGCGCGACGCCTTACTACTTTTCGACGGAATTCATTGAAAAGAACCCGGAAGCGGTACACGGCTTTGTCAGCGCCGTCGCGAAAGCCGGAAACTGGCTGAACGAAAACCCGGAAGAAGCGCAGAAACTGTTTGCGGAGCGGGTGGGGCTGGATCCGAAAGAAGTCCTGTATTTCTACTATTCGCCGGACGGCATTATCCGCCCGGAGACCATAGACATCTGGAACGGCATCCTGCTGGAATACGGCGAAATCAAGGAATCCGTGCCGCTTGAACAGGTATACACCAACGAATTCAACGACTTGGCAAAATAAGGCGGACAACGGCGGTTCGGGCCGCTTTGCGGCCCGGCGGCCATCGCCTCGGAAAAGAAAGAGGAAGGAGGTTTCAAAAATGAGCGCAAACCAAGAGGCAGCCTTGCAAAAAGAATATTCCCCGCAGCTGGGGCAACCGCCGGGGCAGCCCAATTTGAACCTGCTGAAAACAGAAACGCGGACGCAGGAAAACCCCGAAGAGGATCCGGTCCTGATCAAAATAGAAAACATGAGCCGCGTTTACCATATCAACCGCGGCAGGAAAAAGGAACGCTTCACGGCGATCCAGGATTTCAACCTGGAGGTGCGGCAAGGCGAATTCATGACCATCGTAGGACCCAGCGGATGCGGGAAATCCACGTTGCTGGATCTGCTCGCGGGTCTCAGCTTCCCGGAGACGGGGCACATCCTGATCGGCGGGCAGGAGGTAAAAGGGCCGGCGCTGGACCGAGGCTTTGTCATGCAAGGTTACGCGCTGTTCCCTTGGCGAACCATCAGTAAAAATGTCGAATTCGGCCTTGAAATTAAAAAAACGGGCAAAGCCGAACGCCGGCGCGCGGCACAGGCGTACTTGGATTTAGTCGGCCTCACCGGCTTCGAAAACCGTCTGCCCTATGAACTGTCCGGCGGCATGAAACAACGGGTCGCCATTGCGAGGGCCTTTGCCTTTGAGCCGCAGGTCTTACTGATGGACGAACCCTTTGCCGCCGTGGACGCGCAGACGCGGGAGCTGCTGCAGGAGGAATTGCTGCGCATCTGGGAGAAGACGCACAAGACCATCATTTTCATCACCCACAGCATTGAGGAAGCGGTTTTTTTGGCGCAGCGGGTCGCCGTCATGACGAGCAATCCCGGAACGATCAAAGAGATCATCGACATCGATTTGCCCATCCCGCGAAAATCAGGGGATCTGAAAAGCTCCCCGCATTTCAACTGGATCGTGCATAAGGTCTGGAAGTCCCTCCACAACCAGGAGGATGAAGAATTGCGTGAGACGGAAAATCCGGACATTGAAAACGAAATTGATCCGGACACCGCATTGTAGAACAGGCCCATATGCAGGCATATTATGGAAAAAAACAGGGCGAACCCAAAATCAGAGGTCAAAACGTTTGTTGCGATATCGGCCTTCGCCGGTCTCGCGCTTGGACTCAGCGATACCATTCTTGCGAATTTTTTCAAGGAAGCGTATGCGGTAAACGCGCAGCAGCGGGGATTTATTGAGATTCCGCGCGAATCGCCGGGGGTGATTGCCATTTTGTTCATGGC
>JAITOE010000039.1 GCA_031290135.1 Eubacteriales Family XIII. Incertae Sedis bacterium | reverse complement strand
TGTTGATTCAGATGGGAACATGACAGCCTACTACGACGATGGTGAATTGTTCTACGGACACGTCATAGAGGTTTGCGGAAGCCTGAAAGACGGTTTACAGGATGCGCATATAGCGGGGTGAATCAAGGGACGTCACCAAAGGTCAAAATCCTGCGGAATCCATTTATTTTTTGAAAAATTGTGATATACTTAGAGGCGGCGGTTTCGTACAATGCCAAAATCGAATGTTTGCCGGAGGGTTTCGTGAACAGCATAAAATATAAGGACGTCCTATATGAACACAGGGAGCTTGCGCATCTGAAAGACCTGCTCGATTCCAGCGCCGCCCTCTTTCGGGACAAGGACGCCTTTCTTGTGAAAGACAAGCCGGGCGGCCCCTACCGGGCGGTCAGCTTCGGGGAATTCAAGGCGGACGTCGATGCGCTCGGCACCGCGCTCCTGAGCTTGGGGCTCGCGGGGAAAAACATCGCGCTGCTGGGGGAAAACCGCTATGAATGGGTGGTCTCCTATCTGGCGGTCACAAACGGCGTGGGCGTGGTCGTGCCTTTGGACCGGGAGCTTTGCGCCGGGGAAATCGCGCACTTCATCACCCGCGCGGACGTGGGCGCCGTCATCTATTCCGGCAAGGGGGAGCGCGTCATGGAAGAAGTGCGCGCCCACGTCGCCACGGAATGTTACATCAGCATGGACGCGTGGGAAAACACCGGGGCGCGGCGTTCCTTCTCCCGCCTGACGGAAGAAGGGAAACGCTTGGTCGAAGCAGGGCAGCGCGGCTACTTGGACGCCCGCGTCGATCCGGAGTCGCTGTGCGCCATCCTTTTCACCTCCGGCGTCATGGGGATGCCGAAAGGCGTGATGCTTTCCCATAAAAACATCGCCGCGAACATCCGCAACATGTCCCGGTACGTGGACGTCACCGGCGACCATACGGGGCTGTCCGTGCTGCCCATGCACCATACCTACGAAATGACCTGCCACATCCTCACGGCCGTGTACCAGGGCTGCCGCGTCGCCATCTGCGAGGGGCTGAAACACATCCTGAAAAACATGGCGGAAGCAAAGGCTTCGGTGCTGCTGGGCGTACCCCTCATCTTTGAGAATATGCACCGGAAAATCCTCAGACAGAAAGAACGCACGGGAAAAACGCGGCGGATCCGAGGCGCGGTGACCCTGTCCAGGCTTTTGGGCGGGCAAAACCTGTCGGCCGCCAGATGGATGTTCCGGGAACTCCATCAGGCGACAGGCGGCGCCCTGCACCTTTTCATCGCCGGCGGGGCGCCCATGGATCCGGAGGTCATCAAGGATTTCTGCGCCATGGGCATCCCCATGATACAGGGCTACGGCATGACGGAAAGCGCGCCCATCATCGCGCTGAACAAAGACAAATACAGCAAGCCGGCGTCCGTGGGGCTGCCTTTGCCGGACACGGAGGTGCAGGTCATCGACGTGGACGAAGACGGCATCGGGGAGATCGTCTGCCGGGGGGATTCCGTCATGATGGGCTATTACAGGGACGAAGAGGAAACGAAGCGCGTCCTCGTGGACGGATGGCTGCACACGGGGGATCTGGGCTATTTCGACGGAGAAGGCTTCCTTTATGTGACCGGGCGGAAAAAAAATATCATTGTCACGAAAAACGGCAAAAATATCTCCCCGGAAGAAATCGAAAATTACCTATATGACATCCCCTATATCCGGGAGGTCTTGGTCTGGGGGCTGGAAGACGGAAAGAACGGGGACGTGGTTGTCTGCGCGGACATTTTCCCGGACAGCGCCTTTGCCTGGGAAGAACACGGCAGGCCGCTCACGGACGATGAACTGAAAAGCGCGCTGAAAGAGGCGATAGACAAGGTCAACGAAAAAATGCCGCTGTACAAGCGGGTCAAGCGTTTCGCGCTTCGTGAAGAAGAATTTGAGAAGACGACGACGAAGAAGATCAAACGTGCGCAGCAAAGCGGAATCGGCAGACGCGGAAGGAGGGAATTGTGATTTCAGAAGAAGCCTACAGGGCGGCCAAAGAAAAAGAAACGGAAGAGGCGGAGGCACTGATCGGCAGCATCCGGCAAAGCGCGGACAGCCATATAAAATACAGGGACCTGCGCCCTGTCACCGATGTGCGCCATATGCTTGAAAGCAGCGCGGCGCTGTATGCGGACCGTCCCGCGTTTTATGTGAAGGACACGCACGGCGCGCCCTACCGTGCCATTGCGTACAAGCAGGTGAAACGCGACGCGGATGCCCTGGGAACCGCCCTGGCGGCGCACGGGATGCGGGAAAAACGGATTGCCGTCATCGGCGAAAACTGTTACGAATGGGCGATATCGTATCTGGCGGCGGTCTGCGGGCTTGGGGTCGCCGTGCCCCTCGATCGGGAGCTCAGCGCCGCCGAGGTCACGCAGCTGCTTGCCGCATCCGAAGCGGAATGTGTCCTCTTTACCTCGAAATACCGGGAAATGTTCCTGAAAATCCTGCGGGCGGGCGAAACGAAGCTGAAACTGCTCGTGGATCTGACCGGCGCACAGGGGGACGCGGACGCCGTGCCGCTCAGCCTGCTTCTGGAAGAGGGGACGCGCCTGCTTGCGGCGGGCAGCCGGGACTATCTGGATGCGCAGATCCTCCGGGATGAAATGTGCGCGCTTTTGTTCACGTCCGGCACCACGGGCATCGCCAAGGGGGTGATGCTTTCCCATAAAAACCTGACGGCAGGAATCATGGCGCCGCCCTCCGTGATCAACATCGTCGAAAGCGACGTGTTCTTCTCCGTCCTGCCCGTCCACCACTGCTATGAGTGTACCTGCGGGTTCCTGATCCCGCTGTACCGGGGCGCGGCCGTCGCCTATTGCGAAGGCTTGAAATACATTGTGAAAAATTTGTCGGAGGCGCGTCCCACCGTGCTGCTGGCGGTGCCGCTGATTCTGGAGAGCCTGTACCGCAAAATCTGGCAAAACGTCAAAAAAGAAGGCAAGGAAGGCTTGCTCCGGCGCGTCGTGAAGATCAACGCAGCCACGAAAAAGATCGGCATTGACCTGGCGCCGCTTTTTTTCAAGCAGATACAGGCCTTGTTCGGCGGACGCATGAAACTGATCATCTGCGGCGGCGCCGCCATCGACCCGGCCATCCTGCAGGGTTTCAAGGATTTCGGCGTCAACGCGGTGCAGGGCTACGGACTGACGGAATGTTCGCCCATCTGCGCGCTGAACCCGGACCATGCCGGCAAAAACGCGTCCGCGGGCTACGTCCTCCCGATGCTCCCCATCCGCATCGCGGACGCGGACCCGGAAACCGGGATCGGCGAGATCTGCGCAAGGGGGGAGCATATCATGCTGGGCTATTACAACGACCCGGAAGCAACGGGCGCGGTCCTGTCGGACGGCTGGTTCCACACGGGCGACCTGGGCTATTTGGACGCGGACAACTACGTCCACATCACGGGACGGAAGAAAAACGTGATCATAACGAAAAACGGCAAAAACGTCTACCCGGAAGAATTAGAATACCACCTGGGGCGGATCGGTGCCGTCGCGGACTCCATGGTCTGGGGCAAGGACAGCGAACTCTCCGGCGAGATACTTATCGTCGCAAGCATCCGCCCGGATGAGGAAATCCTGAAAGAAGAACTGGGCGAAGCCTACACGGATGCGCAGGCGGAACGCTTGCTTTGGGAAAAAGTGGACGAAATCAACAAAGAACTGGCGCCGTTCAAGCAGATCCGGAAAATCATCGTCCGCAAAGAGGACTTTGAAATGACCACCGGCAAAAAAATCAAACGTTATGTGGAGGCGAACAAAGGCAATGTACCCGATACTGGAAATTGATCTCGGAAAATTAGAACATAACGCCAGGGAAATCGTAAAGCGCTGCAAGGCGCGGGGGATAGAGGTCGCGGGCGTAATCAAGGGCTGCAGCGGCATCCCGGAATGTGCGGCGGCCATCGCGCGGGGCGGCTGCGCCTATCTTGCGTCTTCGCGCCTCGGCCAATTAGAAGCGGCGCGGCGGCATGGCGTGGAACTGCCGTTCATGATGATCCGGATCCCCATGCTGAGCGAGGCCGCGGAGGTCGTGCGGGTGACGGAGGTGAGCCTGAACAGCGAGGCCGCCACCCTGCGGCGGCTCCATGAAGAGGCGGGGAAGCAGGGGCGCGTCCACAAGGTGATTCTCATGGCGGAGCTGGGGGATCTGCGGGAAGGGGTATGGGACCGCCGGGAGCTGCTGGAACTGGCGCTGCGGACGGAAAACGAATGGAAAAACCTTACGTTGCAGGGAATAGGAACCAATTTGGGCTGCTACGGCTCCATTGCGCCCACCGTGGAAAAAATGGAAGAGCTTGTGCGCCTGGCGGAAGAAGTGGAAAGGGCCATCGGGCGGAAATTGGCGGTGGTGTCGGGGGGCGCGTCCACGTCTTTCCCGCGCGTGATGGATGAGAACATGCCGGCGCGGGTCAACAGCCTGCGCATCGGCGAAAACATCCTGTTCGGCAGGGATCTCAAGGATCTGTGGGGCTACGACACCCATTTCCTGCACAGCGACGTCTTTGTTTTGAAAGCCGAAATCATAGAGGTGAAAACCAAGCCTTCGCACCCGGTCGGCGAAATCACGTTCGACGCGTTCCGCAACCGGCCGGCCTATACGGACCGCGGCCTGCGCAGGCGCGCGCTTGCGGCCATAGGGCGGGTGGACTATGCCTGGACCGAGCAGATCCTGCCGCGTGACGCCGGCGTGACGGTGCTGGGGGCGTCCAGCGACCATACCATTTTGGACATTGAAGAGGCGCGGCGGGATTTCATCGTGGGCGACGTGGTGGAGTTCGAGCTTTGTTACGGGCCGGCCGTATTCCTCAGCCACGACCCCGACGTGCGCGTGGTGTTTACCGGCGGGGGGAACACGCCGGCGCCGCTTTCCGGGGAAGAAAGATGAAAACGGCCAATTGCGAATTGCGCCGCGGCCGGACGGGCATCACCGGGAGGAAGGGATTGCGGGCATACAAGGCGCTCCGCGCCGGCGGGGTATTCCGGGGCGCCGCCATGGCGGCAGCCTTGCTGTTTTCCCTGACGGGCTGCGTAGTGTACGACAACTTCGCGGCGGCTTTTCTCGGCGCGGCGCCGGCGGACGACGTAGTCCGGATCGGCGTGTTTGAACCGCTGTCGGGGGCGGACAAGGAGGCGGGCGAACTGGAACTGGCGGGCATCGAGCTGGCGCACGCCTTGTATCCGGAGGTGCTTGGAAAGCCGGTGGAGCTTGTCGTGGCGGACAACCGCTCCGGCATCGACGAGGCGAAGAACGCCGCCCTATGGCTGGCCGACAGGCAGGTAAGCGTCGTCCTGGGCAGCTACAGGAGCACGCTGTCCCTTGCGGGCGGCGAAATTTTCGAAGAAAGAGGGATTCCCGCCATATCCGTCAGCAACAGCAACCCCTTGGTGACAAATGCCAACGACTATTATTTCCGGGTGCGCTACGTGGAATCTTTTCAGGGCGTCGCCATCGCGAAATACGCCGTGGAAGAGCTGCAAACAGCGAAGGCGGCCGTCATGCGGGAGATAGGCAACGATTTTGCCGCCGCCGTCAGCCAGGCGTTTTCCGACAAATACACCGCGCTTACGGGCGACCCGGAGTCCGTCGTCTATACCGCCGACTACCCTGCGGACATGGCGGACTACAGCGGCGAATTCGCGAAGATCAAGGAGACCGGCGCCGAGGTCGTGTTTCTTCCCGCGGCGGCGGAAGCGGCCGTGGAGATCGTGGCGCGCGCGCAGGACAGCGGCGTGCAGGCCCTGTTTTTGGGAACGGATCTGTGGGAGGCGGAAGCGCTTTTGCAGGCGGGGGACAGCGCGGTGACGGACAAAATGGCGTTTTCCGCCGAACTGGGGCAGGATCTGGAGCAGTCGGCGCCCGCGAAGGAATTCATGGCGGCGTTCCGGGAAAAATACGGCGCGGAGGCCGTCCCCGCCGCCGCGACGGCTCTGGCGTTTGACGCGTACATGCTGGCGCGGGAAGCCATCGGCAGCGCGGGGGCAGGGGCGGGGCGCGACGCGGTGAAAACGGCGCTGGCAAAGACAAAATCCTTTGCGGGCGTGTCCGGCAGCATCACCTTCGACGAAAACGGCGACCCGATCAAATCCGTCCCCATCCGGGCCGTCCGGGACGGCGCCTTTGTGACCCTCTACACGGCGGAGCCGAACTGGGGGGAGGATCCGGAAGAAGAGCCAACCCAAGGATGAAAGGCGGGCTGACCATGAAGAATGCGATGAAAGCCGCGTTTCCGGTGACGATACCGATTCTTTTGGGTTATGTCCCGCTGGGGGTGGCATTCGGGCTGATGCTGGAGAACGCCGGATACGGGCTGATATGGGCCGTCGCCTCCAGCGTCGCCATGTATACGGGGACGGGGCAATTCCTCGAAGTCCGGTTTCTGGACGCCGCCGCTCCCTTGCTGGAAATCGCGCTGCTGACCTTTGTGCTGAATTCGCGCATGTTATTTTACGGACTGTCGTTTATTAACAAATTTGGGAGCGCAGGGAAATGGAAATGGTATCTGATCTTTGCGCTCACCGACGAAACCTACGCGCTTCTTTGCGCGGTCAAGTGTCCGGAATCCGTTGACGAAAAGACTTTCATGCTGGCGGTGTCTTTCCTGAACCAATGCTACTGGGTTGCCGGCGGCGTGATTGGCGTGCTGGCGGGTTCTTTGATTGCAATCGACACGACGGGCATCGACTTCATCATGCCTGCGCTTTTCATCGTGCTGGCCATGGATCAGTGGAAGGCCTACCCGTCCCGCCTGCCGGCGGTCATCGGGCTGGCTTGTTCCGTCCTGCTGCTTATGGCGCTGGGACCGGGGCATTTTATGATTCCCGCGCTTCTTGTAATGATGCTTGCCTTGCTGGCGGCAAGACGCCGGATTGAAAAAACCGGACGAAACGATGACTCTTGATAAAATCCTGTATTCCATCGCCATCATAGCGCTGATGTCGGCGGTGACGTTTGCCGTAAGGGTCTTTCCTTTCGCGCTTTTCGGCAAGGGCGGGCAAACGCCCAAGCTCGTGCGGTATCTGGGCAACGTCCTGCCGCCTGCGGTCATGATGGCGCTGATCGTCTACTGTTTCCGCGATCTGCCCTTCCGGGGCGCCGAAGGCTACATGGGCGCAGCGCGGTCAGCGGCAGCCATTCTCACAGTCGTCATTCTGTACAAGCTTACCAAAAACAGCCTGATCGCCATGGTGGCGGGCACCCTTCTTTACATGGTTCTGGCGCAAGCGGTTTTTGCGTGAGGATTATGAATCTTAGGTGTGTCCGGCACCGCCGGAGGGCGGGCATAATCCGCCGGTCGGGTCGCTGACGCTTGTGCGGGCGCTCCATTCGCTGCGCTCACTCCGCTGGTATACGTCAGCAAAGCTGCCGTATAAGGTTCGCTTAGCTATTTCATACCTACGGCAAGAAATAGAGCGAGACCATTATGCCCGCAATCCCGCCTCTGGGTGACGCCCGCCCCCCGGCTGGGTTATTCGTCACGCTCCATGTACCTCTCCGTCATTGCGAGCGGAGCGAAGCAATCCAGCGCATGTGGATTGCTTCGTCGCTTCGCTCCTCGCAACGACAAAGGATTGCGTCGTTCCCCGTGACGGCCTTACAAAAAATCGTGAAGAACAACAAAAATAAAATTGACAAGCCTTGCATATAGGTGTATGATAATATACAATACACCGTGTTTATGCACGGATAAAAAGATGCGGTTCCGGTGAGGATCCGCGCACGGATGAAAAGGAGCGAGCCAGTAACGAAGAGAATTTCGCAATCTCAATGACAACCAAGGTACAGGCAGCCAAGCCGGCGTTTAAAAAGCAAGCTTTTTTTAAAAACACGGCTGACAGGAGGGAACGG
>JAITOE010000268.1 GCA_031290135.1 Eubacteriales Family XIII. Incertae Sedis bacterium | reverse complement strand
CTAGCAATGACGTTGGGAATACGCTCGCAATGACGGAGGGTATACGCTCGCAATGACGGAGGGAATACGCTCGCAATGACGGAGGGAATACGCTCGCAATGACGGGGGAATACGCTCGCAATGACGGGGGAATACGCTCGCAATGACGGGGGAATACGCTCGCAATGACGGGGGAAATACCTCGCAATAACGTAAGGGCGCGGATGGCTTTTGCCGTCCGCGCCATTTGTCGTTGCGAGGAGCGAAGCGACGAAGCAATCCACATGCCGCTGGATTGCTTCGCTCCGCTCGCAATGACGGAGGGAATACGCTCGCAATGACGGGGGCATACGCTCGCAATGACGGGGGCATACGCTCGCAATGACGTGAGGGTGTGCGGCCTGCTCAGTCCACGACCACGAGGACGGCGCCGACCTTCACTTTGTCGCCGACGGCGACCTTGATTTCCTTGACCGTGCCATCCTTGGGAGACGGGATCGGCTGTTCCATCTTCATCGCCTCCATGACGCACAAGACGTCTAATTTCTTGACCTCGTCCCCTTCCTTGACTTTCAGCAGCTTGATCTCACCCGGAACACGTGCTTTCACATCCATGTTAAACCTCCTATTTGTTTTAAATTTTGTTAAATTATACCGCAAAAAAGCTGCCGCATAAGGTTCGCTTAGCTGTTTCCCGCCTGCGGCAGGAAACAGAGCGAGACCATTTATACCGCGACCATGCGAATTGTCGCCACGAACAGGCCGGCGATGATGGCCGACGTGATGACGCCGGAAATGTTCGCCCCCATGGCAACGGGCAGGATGACGGCGAAAGGATTTTCCTCCTGAACGGCGTGCTGCGCCAGCTTGGACGTCGTCGGCATGCAGGAAACCCCGGCGATCCCCAGCGTCGGGTTGAAATCCTCGCCCTTGCGTTTATGCCAGAGATACATGATCCAGCCGCCCGCGATGCCGCCCACCGCCGAAAGGAACAGCGCCAGTATCCCCAGGACCAGGATGACGGCGACGGTCGGGTTGAGGATGGTGCTTGCCTCGCAGAGCACGCCCAGCAGCAAGCCCAGGAAGAACGTCGAGAAATAGGAAATCCCGTTTTCCAGCAGCTCCGTGTACTTGCCGATGTCCGCCTCCTTGACCGCCATGCCCAGGAAGAAGGACAGGAACAGGGGCGCGGCGACCGGCAGCAGCAGGCAGAGCAGCGTGCAGGTGACGACGATGAAGATGAACTTCGCCTTCCGGGACACCTCCGGCACCTCCACGATCATGTCGATGGCGCGGTATTTCTTCGGAACCATCGCCTTGATGATGTACGGGTAGCCGCCGTAGGTCAGGCTCAGATATAAATAGGCGATGATGGAGATCGGCACGAACAGCTCCGGAGCCATCATCAGGGACGCGAACAGGACCATGGGCCCGTCGGCGCCGCCGATGGTGGCCACCGCCGCCGCACGGGAAGGGTCGAGGTCGAAAGCCGACACCCCCAGCACCAGCGCCACGAAGGTGCCGAATTCGGCGAAAATGGCGATGATCATGGATGCCCAGGGCTTGGCCAGCATGAAGCTGATCTCGCTGCGGGCGCCGATGCCCATGAAGACCAAGCAGGCGATCAGGCCGTTGGAAAAGGTCAGGTTGTAGATGGGTTGCAGGAAGTTGATCTGCATGACCGTCATGAGCGCGTCGTTGTCGGCCACCAGCGGCGCGATGATGATGTTGCCCACCTCGCCTTCGTTCAAAAACAGCATGCCGCAGTTGACGGCGATCATCCCCAGGCCCATGGGCACCATGATCAGCGGCTCCAGGGTTTTCTTAAAACCGAGATAAGCCAGGACGAAGCCAAGGGCGATGAGGGCCAGGCGGGCGACGGCGATGGCGGGACTCACCGCGAAAAAGGTGCCGATGCCGGGAAAAATCTGCAGAAAATTCATTCATCCTCCCCCGTTGAAGAGCCGCCCGTGGCCTTGCTGATCCCCACGATGACCGCGACCACGAACAAAGCGATGACCGCCGTCAGGCCGTATGTCATCAGCGCGTAAGAAATAATATTCATGTCCACTCTCCTCTTACAGCGGCATATTGCCGCGTATTTGTTCTTGCCTGGGCTTGTTTTCAAGCATGATCAGGCTCTCTATTAAACAGCGTCGGGTATCGGACGGGCGGATCAGCATATCGACGAATCCGCGTTCCGCCGCGATATAGGGGGTTTCGTAACGCTCCGAATAGGCTTTGACCTTTTCGGCCCGCGCGGCCTCCTTGTCTTCCGCGGCATCAATCTCCCTGCGGTAGATCACGTTGACGGCGCCGTCGGCTCCCATCACCGCGATTTCAGCCGTGGGCCAGGCCAGCACCACGTCCGCCCGCAAATCCTTGGAACACATGGCCAAATAAGAGCCGCCGTAAGCCTTGCGCAGCACGACGGTGATCTTGGGCGCCTGCGCCACCGAATAGACGTACAGCAGCTTCGCGCCGTGGCGGATGATGCCGCTGTATTCCTGGTCAACGCCCGGCAGGAAGCCCGGAACGTCCACGAGGTTGACCAAGGGCACGTTGAAAGCGTCGCAGCACTGGATAAAGCGAGCGGCCTTGTCGGAGGCGTTCACGTCCAAGCAGCCGCCCATGCTGTAAGGCTGGTTGGCGATGATCCCCACGCTGCGCCCGGCGACCCTGGCAAAGCCGATGACGATGTTGTCCGCGTATGCGGGCTGGATTTCCAGAAAAGAGTCCGCATCGAAAATTTGCCCGATCACGTCATGGATGTCGTAGGCTTCCTTGGCGAGATCCGGAATCAGCGTGTCCAACTCCGGCCGCGCTTCGTCTCCGGGAACATAGGGCAGCGCCGGCGGTTTCTCCTTGGCGCTGGACGGGAGATAAGAAAGGATGTCCCGCACGGCCTGCAGCGCCGACGCTTCGTCCGGCGCCGCCAGATGCGCCACCCCCGATGTCATGGTATGGGTGTCCGCGCCGCCCAGTTCCTCTGCGCCGATCTCCTCCCCGGTCGTGGCCTTGATCACGGCCGGCCCAGTGATGAACATTTTGCTCTCTTTTTCCACCATGAGGACGAAATCCGTGAGCGCCGGGGAATAAACCGCGCCGCCGGCACAAGGCCCCATGATGACCGAAATCTGGGGGATTTTGCCTGAGTACATCGAGTTTCGGTAAAAGATCTGGCCGTAACCCGCCAGCGCGTCCACCGCCTCCTGGATGCGGGCGCCGCCGGAATCGTTGAGGCCTATGACCGGAACCCCCGCCCCCGCCGCCATGTCTAACGCTTTGCAGATTTTCTGGGCGTGCATTTCACCCAGGGCGCCGCCCTGCACAGTGAAATCCTGCGCGAACACGAAAACGGTCCGCCCGTCGATTTTGCCGTAGCCGGTCACCACGCCGTCGCCGGGGATGTCCTTGCCTTGCAGACCCTCGCAGCGGTGCGCCACAAACGTGTCCAGCTCCATAAAAGTGCCTTCATCCAAAAGCATCTGCACGCGCTCCCTGGCGGTCTGCTTCCCCGCCGTGTGCTGTTTCTCCACGGCTTTCGCGCCGCCGCTCTGCCGGATATGCGCCGCCTTTTCCGTCATGAGCGTTAGTTTTTCCGCAGTGTTCATCGTTTCAGGTCCTTTCACATTCTTTCTTTTTCACGATTGCATTTCACAATGGATACATAATTTTATATTGTATATCATTTCCTTGCCACGGTCAAGCGAAATTGGGCGATTGCGGGATGCTTGCGGGGCTGCCGGACAGGGGACGGGGACAAAAGGAGACGGTTCATCGCAAAACTGGATTCTTTGGTTCATATAACAGCATCCGAAGCCAGATCTTTCAGGTTGCTCTTCAGCGGACGGGTGCTTGATGACGATGAACTTGCGGAGATACGCCGCCTTTTGCCGAAAGATTAGCGCCAAAGCGTATTACTGGTTCAAATAAGCCCGTTGCCGCTTATTGCCCTCGCGGGTTTTTGCGGGTTCGCGGCTGTTTGCTGCGTCACTTATTGACATAATGAAAGGCAAGACACGAACATGCATCAATGCAGACAATGGTATTAGCTACGCTACCTATACCGTTAAAAACCCTGAGTGCAATAGTACATTTATTTTGTTTGTTCTGAATTTAGCTCTTGACAATGGGAACAACATAGGGCATAATGTCCTTAATAATTCCCAGCGAAAGGAGTTGGTTGTGGTGGATCATAATACAATGGGGCTATTGCAAAAAGCACGGACAAGATGCACACAGCAGGAAATAGCTGACATAATCGGTGTGAATGTAAGAACCGTTCGCAGATGGGAAGTATGTGAACCGCCGCCTCCGGCGTACTTATCAGATGCACTTGTGCAACGCATTTTATCTGTTCCCTCAACAGTCGCAGAGAACAAAACAGATTGCTTTACTTTCATTGACTTGTTCGCAGGAGTAGGCGGCATACGTTTGGGATTTGAATCTATTGGCGGTCGGTGCGTGTTCACAAGCGAATGGAATGAATGGTCAAAAAAAACTTATCAGGCCAACTTTGGCGCAGACGACACATTTATTGGCGATATAGTTCCCTATCCTGCTGAGGACTTGCCTGACCATGACGTGTTGTTAGCAGGCTTTCCCTGTCAGCCATTTTCTATTGCAGGCGTAACAAAAAAGAATGCACTCGGACGGCCTCACGGCTTTGAATGTACAACACAAGGCACGTTGTTTTTTGATGTCGCCCGAATCATAGCGGCAAAACGTCCAAAGGCGTTTCTTCTTGA
>JAITOE010000251.1 GCA_031290135.1 Eubacteriales Family XIII. Incertae Sedis bacterium | reverse complement strand
GACGCCCAATTGAAGCGGCGCCAGCGCGGCGTGCTCGCGGCTGGAACCCTGGCCGTAGTTCTCCCCGCCGATGATGGCGCCCGCGCCGGCCGCCTTGCAGCGCTCCGCGAAGCCGGGGTCGATCTTTTCGAAGCAATAGCCGGAGAGGTAGGGCACGTTGGAGCGGTAGGGCAGGAGCCGCGAATCCGACGGCATGATGTCATCCGTGGTGATGTTGTCCCCGGCGCACAGCACGACGGCGGCGGACAGTTCATCCGGCAGGCGCGTGTTGCGCGGGAAAGGCTTGATGTTCGGCCCCATGGCCACGGGCGTGTTCGACCTGTCCGTCCCTTCGGGGTACAGGATGAGCGGGTCGTTTTTCGGGAAGCTGGCGGGGGGGATGTCCTCCGGGACGCCGCCTTTTTGCGTACCGTCGCACAGTACGCCGTAAGCGGCGGAAAAAGCGGCGGTTTCCGGGCTGACCAAATACACGTCGGCATCCTGCGTCCCGCTGCGCCCCTTGAAGTTGCGGTTAAAGGTCCGCAGGGACACGGCGCCGGATCCGGGGGACTGCCCCATGCCGATGCAGGGGCCGCAGGCGTTTTCAAGGATGCGGGCGCCCGCGTCGATGAGGGTGGCCAGCGCGCCGTTCGACGCCAGCTTGCTGAGGATGCGGGAGGAACCCGGCGAAATGACTAAGCTGACGTCCGGATGCACCCGGCGGCCTTTCAAAATGGACGCCACGCGCATCAGATCCGTGTAGGAGGAATTGGTGCAGCTGCCGATCGCCACCTGGTCCACCTTGATTCCGCCGATGTTCGCCACGCTGTCCACGTTGTCCGGGCTATGCGGTTTCGCGGCCAACGGGGTCAATTCCGATAAGTTGACGGAAATGGTTTTATCGTAAACAGCATCGGGGTCGGCGGCCAAGGGGACGTAATCCCCCTCCCGTCCCTGGGAACGAAGATAGTCCAAGGTGTTTTCGTCGCTGGGGAAGATGGATGCGGTGGCGCCCAGCTCCGCGCCCATGTTCGTGATGGTCGCGCGGTCTGTCACCGACAGTGACCGGACGCCTTCCCCGGCATATTCCACGATGCGTCCCACGCCGCCCCGCACCGAAAGCACCTGAAGAACGTGCAAAATGACGTCTTTTGCCGAAACCCAGGGGCGGAGCCGCCCGGAAAGCTCCACTTTCAGCACGCTCGGGACGGTCAGGCTGAAAATACCCTGCGCCATGGCGACCGCCACGTCCAAGCCGCCGACGCCGATGGCGATCATGCCGAGGCCGCCGCCGGTGGGGGTATGGCTGTCGGAACCGACCATGGTTTTCCCCGGAATGCCGTAGTTTTCCAAATGGAGGTGATGGCAGATGCCGTTTCCCGCCTTCGAGAACAGGATGCCGTGCCGCTTGGCGACGCTCTCGATGAAAGCGTGGTCATCCGCGTTTTCGAAGCCGGTCTGCAGGGTGTTGTGGTCGATGTACGCCACGGAAAGATCGGTCTTGACCTTGCCGATGTCCATGGCTTCCAGCTGCAGGTAGGCCATGGTGCCCGTGGAATCCTGGGTCAGCGTCTGATCGATGCGTATGGTGATCTCCGTGCCGGGCATCAGCTCGCCGGACAGCAGATGTTGTTCCAGTATTTTATAAGCCAGTGTTTTTCCCATTTTGCCCCTCCCTTGTGGACGCTTGCGAAATAACATGCGCAGCCGCTTGTTTTTCGCAGGCCGCGCCGCGCCGTTGTAAAAACCGATTGTATACCTGTATACAATTATAGGGCAGAAAGGCACTCGTGTCAATGACGAGTTTCACGTTGCCGTCGGCGTTTCCTTTTACGCGGGTACAACCGACGCACGGTGGGTCTATGTCGGCGGATATTGCCCGAAGTGCGGATTGGCCGGAAATTACGTCGATTGGAATGAGCGGTAAGATTCCCTTGACGGCAAGGAAGTCACGTTCACCTCAGCCCAGCGCCGCTTTCATGGACCGCACGTAGGCGGTCAGGGCGGGGGCGGTGTTTTCCCCTTGCTCCGCTATGATGTTCACGATGGCACTGCCGACGATGATCCCATCGGCGTGTTTCGACAGCTCCGCCGCCTGTCGCGGGCTGTGGATGCCGAAGCCGACCGCCACGGGGACGTCCGTGTGCTTCTTGATTTCGCCCGCCATCCGGGCGATGTCCGTGGTGATTTCGCCGCGCACGCCGGTGACGCCCGTGGACGACACCAAATAGACGTAGCCCGAGGCGCTTTTCGCGATCTTTTCGATCCGGTCGGCGCCGGAGGTCGGCGCGACGAGGGTGATCAGATCCAGCCCGTGCGCTTTCATGGGGCCGCTTACCTCGCCCTGCTCTTCAAACGGCAAGTCGGGGAAGATGAGGCCGCTGATCCCGCAGTCGGCGCATTTTGCGAAAAAAGCACCGTACCCGTAGTTGAACACGGGGTTGACGTAGCTCATGAACAGCAGCGGCACGGACACCTCGCCCCGCAGGGACTTCACCATGCCGAATATGCCGTCAAGCCCGGCGCCGCCGCCGGCGAAAGCCCGCAGGTTGGCGCCCTGTATCGTCTCCCCCTCGGCAATGGGGTCGGAGAAAGGGATGCCGATTTCGATGACGTCGGCGCCGCCCGCCTCCAGCGCCAAAATGTAGCCGCGCGTTTTCTCCAGGCTCGGATCGCCCGCCATCAGGTAGGCGGCGAACGCTTTTTTGCCGTGAAAGGCTTCGCTGATTCTGCTCTTACTCATGGATGTCCTCCCCCCTGTATCTGGCTATGGCAGCCACGTCTTTGTCGCCGCGCCCCGAAAGGCAGATGATGATGTTTTCGTCCCGCTCCAGCGTAGGCGCGAGCTTCACCGCGTATGCCACCGCGTGCGCCGATTCGATGGCGGGGATGATCCCCTCCGTGCGCGACAGGTAATAGAACGCGTCCACGGCCTCGTCGTCGGTCACGCTGACGTATTCCGCGCGCCCGGTGGCGTGGAGCATGGCGTGTTCCGGGCCGATGCCCGGATAGTCCAGGCCGGCGGAGATGGAATAGACCGGGGAAATCTGCCCGGCTTCATCTTGGCAGAAATACGATTTCATGCCGTGAAAAATGCCGACCCGCCCTTTCGCGACGGAGGCCGCGTGCAGCCCCGTTTCAAGCCCCTTGCCCGCCGCTTCGCAGCCGATGAGGCGCACGCCCCCGTCCTCCGTGAAGTGGTGAAATGCGCCGATGGAGTTGGAACCGCCGCCCACGCAGGCGACCACGGCAGCGGGCAGGCGCTGTTCCTTCGCCAGGATCTGCGCCCGCGCCTCGCGGCTGATGACGCGCTGGAAATCCCGGACGATGGCCGGGAACGGGTGGGGACCCATGACGGAACCCAGGGCGTAGTGGGTGTCGCTGACGCGCCCGGACCATTCCCGCATGGTTTCGTTGACCGCGTCCTTCAAGGTCATCGTCCCGCTCGTCACGGCATGTATCTCCGCGCCCAGAAGCCGCATCCGGTAGACGTTCAGCGCCTGCCGTTCGGTGTCCTCCTTGCCCATGAACACCTCGCATTCCAGCCCAAGGAGCGCCGCCGCCGTCGCCGCCGCCACGCCGTGCTGCCCTGCGCCCGTTTCGGCGATGATGCGTTTCTTGCCCATCTTTTTCGCGAGCAAGGCTTGGCCCAGAACGTTGTTGATCTTATGGGAACCCGTATGATTCAGGTCCTCGCGCTTCAGGTAGACGCGGGCGCCGCCCAGATCCTTCGTCATGTTTTCCGCAAGATACAGGCGCGACGGGCGGCCTGCGTATTCGTTCAGAAGATAATCCAGTTCTTCGTTGAATAACCTGTCATACTTATAATACATATAGGCTTTTTCAAGCTCGGCAAGCGCCGACATCAGCGTCTCTGGGACATACTGCCCGCCAAATTCGCCGAAACGACCGTGTTTTATGTTCATTTTTTATTTCTCCTTACTCACGACGGCAGATCAGTCACCGCATGGGACGAATCACGTAGGTGCGGGGCGGGCGTATCCCTTCTGTCATTGCGCAAGCGGCATATATGCGCTGGATTGCTTCGCGTTGCTCGCAATGACGTGGGCTATGTCTGTCCTGCGGCAGCTTATACCTAAGATTCATAATAGTGCCGTCATCGCCTGCATTTTCGCGAAATCCTTGCGCCCGTCCGTCTCGACGCCGCTGCTGACGTCTATGCAGTACGGCGCGAGCAGCCGGATCATCTCGGCGGCATTGCCGGGATGCAGCCCCCCGGCCAGAAAATAGGGGCGGGCTACATGGCGGATGAGATCCGGGCGGAACGTGCGGCCCGTGCCTCCCCGGCCGGCGGCGCTGAGCGTGTCAAAGAGCAGATAATCCGCCGGCGACTCCAAAATGTGCGGCGCCGGCGGCGTTTCCCCCACCCGGACGGCTTTGACAACAGCCTTGCCCGTCAGCCTTTTCACCTCCAGGATATACGCCTCGTCCTCGTCGCCGTGCAGCTGGACCAGATCGATGATCCCCGCGCCGCAAAGCCGCCTGATCTGCTCCGTTTCCGCGTTTACGAAAACGCCGGCCGCCCGGATGCGGGGATCCAGCCCTGCTTTCAGGCGCGCCGCCGTGCTTTCGTCCACCCGTCGCCGGCTTTCCGCAAACACGAACCCGATGTAATCGGGGAGGCAGAGGTTGGCGCAACGGATGTCCTCCTCCCGCCAAAGACCGCATATTTTAATTTTTGTCCCGTTCATTTTACCGCCTCCCGTTCCGTAGCGATGGTTCTACATACCCAAGATTCATAACAGTCCATCACGACGGGTTCCGTCACCAAACGGAACGAATCTACCCAGCTGCGGGGCGGGCGCCACCCCTCCGTCATTGCGAGCGCAGCGAAGCAATCCACAGGCACTGGATTGCTTCGGCGCTCCGCTTCTCGCAACGACAAGGTACCCGTTCCCCTGCGGTGATCAACATACCCAAGATTCATAACAGTAACCTGCATCCCTTCACCCTCGCCAGCCTATTCCCCCGCCCCGCGCAGCGCCCGGAGCGCCGCCTGCCTGTCCGGGCTGCGCATGAGCGCCTCGCCGACGAGGACGGCGTCCACGCCGCATTCCTCCAGAAGCACGACGTCCGCCCGCTCCCGGATGCCGCTTTCCGCCACAAACAGGATCTCCGGCGGCGCCAGCTTCCGCAGCCGGACGCAGTTTTGCAGATCGACCGCGAAAGTCCGCAGGTCGCGGTTGTTCACTCCGACCAGCCGCGCCCCGGCGGCCAGCGCTTTCTCCAGTTCCGCCTCGTCGTGCGCCTCCGTCAGGGCCGAAAGACCCAGGCTGTCCGCCAGGCGGATCAGGTTCCGCAGGGCGTCTTTCTCCAGCAGGCGGCAGATCAGCAGCACGGCTTTCGCGCCCAAAGCGCGCGCCTGATAGACCTGATAGGGGTCCACCGTGAAATCCTTGCGCAGCGCCGGGATGGAAACGGCCTGCGCGATCTCCGCCAGATAGCGGTCGGCACCCAGGAAGTAATCCGTCTCGGTCAGCACCGACACACAGGCTGCCCCCGCCGCTTCATAGTCCCCGGCAATGGCGAGATACGGAAAATCCGCCGCGATCAGCCCTTTGGAGGGGGATGCCTTTTTCACCTCGCAGATGAAGGAGATGCCCGGCGCGCGCAGCGCCTTTTCAAAGGCAAAGTCCGGGGAGGGCAGGGCTTCGCAGCGGGCGGTGAGCGCCGCGGGCGGCAGATCCCTCTTGTCCCGCGCAAGCCGCGCAGCGGTGGCTTCCAGCAGTTTCGCCAGGATATCCATGTCAGGCCCCCGCCGCGTTCGTGGCGGACACAAATAATTCCATTTTTTCCATAGCTTTCCCGCAATCGATGAGGTCGCCCGCCATTTTCAGGCACTGGCGGAGCGTCATGTGGCTCTGCGCCATGTAGAGGCACACGGCGGCGTTCAGCAGGACGATGTCCCGCCTCGGGCTTTTTTCCCCGCTTAGCACCGCGCGGGCGATTTCCGCGTTCTCGGACGGGTCGCCCCCGGCCAGGTCGGATATCCGGCAGCGCTCCAGCCCGAACTGCTCCGGCGTGATGAAATAGCTGTTCAGCCGTCCGTCCGCCACCTCGCAGATGGTGGTGGAACCCGTGAGGCTGATTTCATCCAGCCCGTCATGCCCGTGTACCACCATGGCGCGTTTGACGCCGAGGTTGGACAGCACGTTTGCGAGGGGTTCCACCAGATTTTCGTCATACACGCCCAGCAGCTGCATATTGGCGCCGGCGGGGTTCGCTAACGGGCCCAGGATGTTGAAGAGGGTGCGCACGCCCAGCTCGCGGCGCACCGGCGCCACGTGCTTCATCGCCAGATGGTACACGTTCGCGAGCATGAAGCACATCCCGGTTTGTTTCAGCACCGCCTCGCTTTCCCGCGCCCCCAGGCTGATGTTGGCGCCCAGCGCTTCCAGCACGTCGGCGCTGCCGCATTTGCTGGATACGCTCCGGTTGCCGTGCTTGGCGACGCGGACGCCGCCCGCGGCGACCACGAAAGCCGAAACCGTGGAAATGTTGAACGAAAACAGTTCGTCGCCGCCGGTACCCACGATGTCAAGGACGTCCCCGTCCGGCTGCAGCCGGACGCATTTCTCGCGCAGGACCGACGCGCAGGCCGTGATTTCGTCTATGGTTTCGCCTTTCAGCCGCATGGCCGTGAGGAAGGCACCCATCTGCGCCGGGGTCGCGCGCCCTTCCATCATTTCCAGCATGACGTCCCGCGCCTCGTCCAAACGCAGGCCGTCGCCCGCGAGCATTTTGTAGATCGCCTCTTTAATCATACCGCACCCCCTATGTCAGCGCTTAAAAAATTCTCCAATATCATGCGGCCGTTTTGCGTCAGGATCGATTCGGGATGAAACTGCACGCCGTAGATGTCGTAATCCCTGTGTTTGACGCCCATGACCTCGCCGTTTTCGTCCTCCGCGATGATCAGCAGCTCATCGGGGATGCTGTCGCGCCGCGCCGCTAAGGAGTGGTATCGCGCCGCTCGGATGACGGGGGGCAGGCCCTTGAAGAGAGGACTGCCGTTGGCGATCTGGATCATGCTGGCCTTACCGTGCATGAGCTGCGCCGCGTAGGTGATTTCCGCGCCGAAAACCTCGCAGATGGCCTGATGTCCCAGGCAGACGCCCAAAATCGGGACGCGTCCCTTGAAGTGCCCGACGAGCGTTTCGCAGACGCCCGCGTTTTTCGGCCGGCCGGGCCCCGGTGAAATGATGATGCGGCCGGGTGCGAGCGCTTCAATGTCGGCAAGGCTGAGTTCATCGTTTTTCGCCACCCGGATGCCGGGGTTGATTTCCCCTGCCATCTGGTAGAGATTGTAAGTGAAGCTGTCGTAGTTGTCAATCAGTAAAATCAAGGTGTTCACGCCCCTTTCCCAGATGCCGCGAGCGCGCCCATCATGGCGCCCGCCTTGTGCATGCATTCCGCGTATTCCTTCTCCGGCACGCTGCCCTCGACGATGCCGGCGCCCGCCTGCACATAAGCGAAGCCGTTTTTCAGCACTGCCATGCGGATGCCGATGCAAAGATCCATGTTCCCAGTAAAATCCAGATAGCCGATGGCGCCGCCGTAAGGCCCCCGCTTCCTGCCCTCGATATCGTCAATGATTTCACAGGCGCGCTTCTTGGGGGCGCCCGACAGCGTGCCCGCCGGCAGCACGGCCGCCATCACGTCCAGCGCCCCGAAACCCTCCGCGATTTCCCCCGTGACCTTCGAAGCGATATGGCAAACATGCGAAAGCTTTTTAATGCTGCGGTATTCATCGACCTTGACGCTGCCGAACCGGCACACCTTGCCCAGGTCGTTGCGTCCCAGATCCACCAGCATGTCGTGTTCGGACAGCTCTTTTTCGTCGTTCAGCAGCTCCCGGATGCGGATCTCGTTTTCTGCCTCGTCCTCCGTCCTGACGCAGGTACCCGCTAAAGGATAGGTGCTGACCACGCTGTCTTTCAGCGAAACCAATGTTTCCGGGGAAGCCCCCGCCAGCTGCAGGTCGGAGAAGCGTATATAGAACATATAGGCGGAAGGGTTGGTGATCCGCAGCGTCCGGTAGGCTTGCAGAAGGTCGCCGCCGAAGGGCGTCCGGAAACGCAGGGAGGGGACGCACTGGAAGATATCGCCCTCGCGGATGTGCCATTTCGCTTTTTCGACCGCGCCGTAAAACGCTTCTTTCGTCAGTGAGGCGGTAAAGGAGGACGCCGCGTCCGCCGCAGCGCGGGCCAGGTCTTCCGGCGACGGAGGGGACGCGGGGGACATGGGCGACCCGGTCGGCGCGGAAGCGGGGGCAGGGGAGAGGACGCGCTGTTCCATGTCCTTCAGCAGCGTGACGCCCCGGATGTAATTGCGCTCCAGATCCGCCGTTTCGATGTTGACGATGAGGAAAATCTTCTGCCTGAAATGGTCAAAGGCGATCACTTTGTCAAACATCATGAGCCGGAAATCGTCAAAGCCCACGTCGTCGTTCCCGGTGAGCCGCAGCGTCTTTTCGATGTGCGCGATGTATTCATAGGCAAAATACCCCACGAAACCGCCCGTGAAAGGGGGGAGGCTGTCTACGCGCGGGCTTTTGTGCGCCCCGGCGATTTCCTTGAGGATCCGGTGCGGGTCCCCCTCGCGGGTTTCCGAGACGCCCCCCTGTTTCAGCACGACGCCGCGCCCCGTCCCGGAGATCTCCATGACCGGGTCGTAGCCGAGGAAGGTATGCCGTCCCCAGCGTTCGTTGCTTTCGGCGCTTTCCAGCAGATACGCTTCCCGGCCGCCTGCCTGTATGGATTTCAGCACCTCGACGGGCGTTTTCAGATCCGCGAACAGTTCCATGGCGATGGGGATGAGCGTATGTCCCGCGGCCAGCCCCCGCGCCTCTTCCAATGTGGGTTTTATCATGAGTTTTCCTCCTTGCAATAAAAAAACCGCCCTCGACAAAAATTTGCCAAGGACGGGTACATTCCCGCGGTGCCACCTTGCTTCGCGGGCAAAACCCGCGCACTTTGCAGAATACTGACATATTCCTCGCAACTAACGTATGCGTCACGTCGCAGAATACTCAAAAGCAAGCTTTTTTTGACTGCGCCCTCAGCGGCCCATTTGATGCGCTGCGTTGTGCCGGGCTCTCAGCCGCCCCGGCTCTCTGTAACTGCACGCCACACCGTTATCCCCGCGTCATCGGTTTTATGTTAAGGCTATTGTAGCACGGTACTTGGGGGCTTGTCAATAAAAAAATTAAAATGGCCACAATACTTTTTTTAAGACTTTTTTAAAGCTTTTTATTTCGTGCATGTCAACGAAAATTTTCAAAACGTATCGAAAACGTGCTTTGTTTGTGATACAACCCAAGTTTAACAACTAAATAAGTAGAAATTCTGAAAAAAAGTGCCGGAAATATTGAATTTCCGGCACTTTCTGCTTGCATTTGTGATTTTGATATAGTATAATAGTAAAGACG
>JAITOE010000246.1 GCA_031290135.1 Eubacteriales Family XIII. Incertae Sedis bacterium | reverse complement strand
GTTGACGACATTTTCGAGTTGATGACATCCCAAAGCGGTACGGTGAATACAATCGCTCACACCCAATCTGCTAATTTGCTGACTCTGTGAAATCAAGACGGTTTACGACTATCACCATAATTAATCTACATTAAACCCCACGCTATGCGTGGGAGAACTGAAGAAGCGAAAGCGACACCGATAGTAGCAATAAAAATCCCCCTCTTGTATAATGGCAGTGGTTTCACGAGCCAAAGCCATCGCAAGAGGAGGACATGCCGAGCTTGAATTTTTTCGGCTGATATATGTCGTTGAATACCGTGTTGCCTATGCTCTGCACAATCGCCGTGCCGTCCACGGGCGTGTTGCTAATATCATTCGCCACATCCTGTTCCTCGTCCGTGAGGAACAAGTATGCGTCGCCGTTACGGGCGATATAGTTCTGCTTTTCAAGCCGATCCAAAGACTTGGCGACGGACTGGCGCAACGCAATTTTGTCCGCGCGGATGTCGTCTATCATCAAGACGGCGATATTGTCAATATTCGTTTTTATATCTTCAATATAGCGCAGGAGATAAAGCAGTTTAAGCACGGAAACATCTTCCGGTTCCATGCCATTGCCGCCATCTGCCGCGTCCTGGCAGCGGTTGACGACCTGCCGTATCGTGCTTTCGAGGAAAGTATGCACAGTATCATAGAACTGAGGGAACGGCACAAGGGCATTTTCGTCCTTGTCCTGAACTTTCTGCGCCGCTTCTTGGAAGCCGGAGAGCATGGATCTCTCACCGCCTGACAGGTGTTTGCCGGAGTTGCCGTGCTTGCGAATCTCGGCAAGCACTTTCTGAATGATGATGAACTGGTATGGCACGAAAGGGTATGTGGCGGAGAACTCCGTCCCGCCCGCGTAGCCCTTGATGTCCAATACCGCATCGCTAAACGTGAACAGGTTCTTCAAGACGGCTTGTTCCTTGTCATAGACAAGACGCAACAGCTTGTCCGCATCGCCAGTCTTGGCAAGAACGCGTTTCTTAATCACTTCTCCCACGGATGAGGACGAGAGGGAGAGCCGCGTGTTGAACCGCCCCTGAATCTTGGAAAAGTCATTGCCAACGATTTTGACCACGGAATCAATCGCCTCTTGGCTCGTAACCATTACCCAAGCCTTGCCGCGGCACTTGTCGCCGACTTCCTCAACGATAGACTGCAAATTAAGCATCAGGCTGCTGTCGTCCCCGATAAATTGCCCAACCTCGTCCACGCAGAACAGCAGACGGAAATTCTTGCCCTTGCCGTCAACGTACTCTTTCACTTCCGCGATGAATTGCTCTATGGAGATTTCCGCGTTCTCCGTACCATTGAACCAGTTGCGGGCGGCGGTTTCACTCATGCCGAGAACGCTTTGCATACATTCTATTATGTCGTCCTCAAAAAAGGCGTAGGAACTGCGAGATTCCGTCCAGTCCGCTCCGTTTATTTGCCCAAAGGCGGAGCGGAACTCGTCCGTCTTGCCTATCTTGGCGATAAACTGCTCAAATTTCGCTATCTTTAAATCTTCGCCGTAATAACCAAGGTGATTGTAGAACACTTTGGCGAACACGCGAAGAATCGAACCCTTTGTCTTTTCCCCGACGTGCGCGATGTCTATGTTAAACAGGATAGATTCCGTCGGGATTGCCGTACAGCGAAGAAGCTCGGCGTAGCACATCGGGTCGTCGAACTTGTCTTTGAACATATCGGTCGCATAAATGCCGTCAATTTCCCTGTTCGAAAGCAGATAGGACAGTATTTTCAGGAAATGCGATTTGCCGCTTCCGAAGAAGCCTGAAATCCACACGCCGATTTTGTCCGTAGGCGTGTCTATCGCCCTGCCGTAGTTATCGAAAAACGTGTTAAAGTGCCGCCGCAATTCCGTGGTGATGATGTACTCGCCCAGTTCCTGTTTCAAGCTCGCGGTATCGTCTTGCGCCACCTTGATCACGCCGTTGATGTCGCGGTTGATGTCCTTTTGGAACATGCTCTGAATGTTCATGGTCTTTCCTTCCGTTAAAGCAGATCGAAAGCTCTGTAATAGTGGCCATCCAAGAATTTCCTGAATAATCCGAGGTCTTGTCCGTTGAACTCGCCGGGGTAGTTATCGGTTTCAGCCCAGCAAACAAGAAGCTTTTGGCTGTCCGCAATTTGCCATATTGCCCTGCCGCCGCGATGCGACGCGTCTTTGCCTTGTCCGAATCGCATGTAGGTTTGCAAGCGTTCATGTAGATTTTTTGCTTTGCCGATGTAGACCGTTTCTACGCCTTCAACCCATTTTTCCTTGAGTTCAGCAACATCATAATTCAAGTCTTTGCCCTCATGCGTCCCGCCGGTTCCTTTTGCCAGCAAATCCGGCATGCCTTTGCCTTTGTACAGCACCTTGTAAACGCCGCTCGTTGCGGGAGCGGTATTCTTTTTCATAAACTCCGCAATAGTGACCGTATCGCTAAATTGTAAATCTGCCATGTCGTCCCGTCCTTTCTCCTTTGCAGGTCTCGCTTTTGTGAGGTCTGCCCATCTTTGTAAAATTATTTATTATGTACAGTGGCATGTAACAAATCCATGCAATGCCCCACGCCGCAGGCGGCATGGGGCGCAAACAAAATGACATAAACAAGGAAGCAAAATAAAAACTGACCCTGTTTGCGGTATCGCCCACAAACAGAGTCAGCATTTTCATGCGGACAAACAACAAATCCGGCGAACCAAGACACATTACACCTTGCCATTAAAAGGCTGTCAAGATATAATAAAGACATGCTTGGCTCCGACATTCGGAATGCTGTAAGGTGGAGCGTCACCTACGGTGAGGGCAGGGGTGCGCTAACACCTCTGCCCGCCCGGCATATATTTACTTTGCTTCCTATGATAGTATTATATTGCCAAACCGCGCGGATTACAAGACCGTTGCGAATTTTTTTTGACAGGCCGTGTCCCTTGCATTATCTCCGTGATTAGCAGATGATTAGCAGAAATTCATTTTTTCTGTTGATCTGCTAATCTTGCTTGGCTAATGCCCAACTTACTGTTCGCCTGTTTTTGCAGGAAATCGTCAAATCGTCCGTGATTAGCTGCGATTATCTTCGTTAGCTGATTTAGCTAATTCCCAAATGGCTGTCTTTATAGTGCCATTTATAGTGCCATTCAATGGCACTATAAATCAAACCGTTTCGTGAGCCGTTCTCGGATTTTCCATACGAGCTTAGTTTCGGTCATCTTTATCGGCTATTTCCATACCTTTCTCAATACATGGTCTAACACGGTTATTCCCACAACTGTTTCAACATATCCGGGAGTTCTCTTCGGCTTCGGCTTTCTCGTTAGTGCCCATATTACTGCCGCTATAATTCCTATTGCTAACATTTCAGTATTCTCCTTTCCATTCATCTCTACTTCTGCATTCTTCACTCATGTTCCCTGTGGAGTAACCTTTTCGCCAACCGCTTCCGTGTGCAACCAAATAATATAATCGAAAAAAATGGCTGCCATCCCCAGCCTCCGGCAGAGAGTGCGCACCAGTGAAAATGCACCGGAGCGACAGTTGCGAGAACCTCACACATTAGGCTCAGGCACCAAGAGACTGGTTCGGGCAGCCACCCGAAAGGAGAACACCACGGTACGCAACACGTACCTATATTGTTATATCCCCCGCATGTCAATAGAGGAAATTACACTTGTCTGCGGCTTCACGCCATTCTGCCTATCTCTGTTTCAATCTGTACGTCGCCGCGCTTGTGTTGCCCGCAGGCTCCAAGAAACCATGCTCACACAAAAGCGTCAGATAACGCCTTGCCGTTGCCGCCGATTTACCGATCAAGTCACGTGCTTCTTTCGGCGTTATGGAGTTGCGTGATTCGAGGAAATCAAGAATCGGCTTCAACTTCTTAATTTCGGTTTCGTTCAAAACTTCGCTCATGCTTCGCTCATTTTTTGCGGCATCTTCGCTCATGCTTCGCTCATTTTTTGCAGCATCTTCGCTCATGCTTCGCTCAAAATCAGACGCATATGGAAAAGTCACGACTATGAAGCTTGGCGTAATATCAAAAACAGAGCGGTCGTAAGTTTCCAAAATGCGCCGCATGCCCGAACCTAAACCCTCAACGAGTTCAACATCCCTGAACACGCATCAGTTCCCGGTTTCTAAGCATGGAACGGCCATTGAAGAAATCCTCCTGCGACAATCCCTCTACAAGCCCGCCCGTGGACGTAATGCTTACTCTGTCGGAGAAGAATTCGACGACGGGCCAGCCTAAGCCGTAATCATTGTGCGCGGCGGCGTTGATGAACGCCTCCCGGAGCGCGACCGGGTTTATGAGCTTGCGCTCAATGCGATTACGCGAAGTGATTTTCGCGAAAGTCTTATTCTCGACCGCCAGTTTGTCCAGCACACGGTACACCGCCGTTACCAGACTGCGGTATCCGTATTCCTCGTTTTCAATCAAGTCGATTTTATCCGTTCCCGCATACTTGGCGACTTTGACAGAGGCACCGCAATAGGTCACGCCGGTTTTAGCATGGATGCGAGCTGCCCCAGCAGGTCGCCGCCGCCGTTTACGCTGACGCTGCTCACGTTCGAGCATATTTTTTCCAAATATTCCAGCTCCTTCAGGCGCAGCAGGGTCTGGTTTTCGTCCATGAGCTTTGCCGTGTTCAGCAGGCTGCGGGTGGACGCGACCTCTTCGCGGCGCGTGATGACGTTGGCCTGCGCGCGTTTTTCCGCGACAAGAACGGTGTTCATGATCTCACGGATTTCGCCCGGAAGGATGATGTCCTTGACGCCGGAGTCATGGAACGTGACATAAAGCTCGGCTTCCTTTGCTTTCAAAGAGCCGAACACGAAGCCGGCCACCTCCGCCTTGCTCTCCAGCAGTTCGTCCAAACGGAAGCGCCCGACATATTCCCGCAGGGCGAGCTGCGCCAGCACGTGGATCTGCGCCTCGTAGTCGGCGACCTCCATGTGTATTTTTACGTAATCGGTAATTTTATACCGGCATACGAAGTTTATGCGGACCGCCACCTTGTCTAAGGTCAGAATCTCCTGCCCCTGGATGTTCATCTGCAGCAGGCGCGTGTCAACCGGATACGCATCCACTTTCACGCCGTTGTTCCAGAAATAGTACGCGCCTTCGTCCAACAGGCGGACGAACACGCCGTCGTAGCATAAATACGCTTTATGGCACGCGGGGACGTCGATCTTCGTATAGAGATGTTCCGGCATATCAGCGAATATATAAGCTGCGACGTCCGCGCCGATCTGCGGCTCCGCCATGCTCACATGCCGGAACTCATGTTCTCCGCACGCTTTCCAAACGGCATGTTTCCCTGCCGGCAGCGCATTGCTGAAATGACCGTCCGTGTAGTGCAGCGCGACGGTTTCGTCAAGGACGTCCACGATTTCAATGGCGTCGGCGAGGGCGGCGTTTATGCGGAGATTCACGACTTCAATGGCATCGGCGAGGGTGACATTTATGCGGAGGTCCACCTTGCCGAAAGTTAAATTTTCCTGCCCCTCGACAATCATCAGCAGGCTCGTCTCAACCGGATATACATCCACTTTCACGCCGCTGTTCCAGAAATAGTACGCGCCTTCGTCTAACAGGCGGATGAACACGCCGTCGTAGCATAAACAGGCTTTATAACATGCGGGGACGTCGATTTTCGTATAGAAGCGCTCCGGAATGCGGGCGAACATGTAGGCGGCGACGTCCGCGCCGATCTGCGGCTCCGCCATGCTCACATGCCGGAACTCATGTTTTCTGCCCGATTTCCAAAAGGCGTATTTCGCGGCTGACAGCGCGCCGCGGAAATGGCCGTCCATGTAGTGCAGCGCGACGGTTCCGTCGAGGACGTCCACGACTTCAAGGGAGTCGGCGAGGGCGCTGTCCCGCAGCAAAACATCTAAGCCGCATCCGGAAGGCGCGAAAACATCCTTCACCTGAAACAATTCGACTTTGTGTCCCGCCCCGAAAAAAACGTGCTTTCCGGGCGTCAGCATCTTTATGAATTTCCCATTTTTGAACAAAAGGCCCCTTTGTTGTTCTTCAACAATAAACTTCATGTTTTGCCTCCATTTCGCCGTGCGGAACGTTTTCCGCGCTTCTTCCCGTCTCATTATATATGTGCACCCTTCGCCTTTGGACGAAGGTTAATTAGCGTTTTGATTGGTCTTGCCGCTGCCCGCGCCGTCCTGCGGCGGGATGCTTCAGATTGACGCTGCCGGTTTGCGGAGCTTTTGCCTGGCAAAGCGGGCGGCAATCGGTATCCACTCCCGGCAAGGCAGAAAGACGCTTGCGGGCATCGGACCAGGGTCGGGGCGATGCCCGCCGGGCAGGGCAATTCCAATCATTTTACGTGGTACACGGTACTTTCTGTTGTTATTTGTTATTTAGTTGTTACTTGCGAATCAACGGCACGTCCTTTTGCATCGCATGGGACGCCGCAGGCAGAACGCCGGCGCACGGGTACGGAGTAGGGCGAATGCCCGAACGCGCACCGCAGGTATAGTCGCCGGCAGAACACAGCCTTATGTAAGTTCATCATAGCAAACCGTCTGTCCAATAATATGGACAGTGGTTTTCGGATTTGCGGGCGGCAATCGGAAGCATGGCATGATGCTGTCTTTCGCTTGCGAAACGGCAAACTTACCCCGCAAGTTACTATTCAAACATCCGCCCAAGTAGGGGCGAACCTCTTTCGGCATGAAAGGGGTGAAACCGTGTACGAAAGGCTGTACTCCCTATTGCTTTCGGTCGCGGCGAATGTAATAAGCTACATCATTTGCAGGCTGCTGTACCGGAAGGACGCCGGCTAAGAACGACGAGAACCCGCAGGGTCGCAGCCTGCGGGTTCTCTTTTTGTGAAACCATGCACTTACGAAAGCTTGTACTCGTCTCTCGAAGATATCATACCACGCGGGAACCCCGGTGTCAATTTTTATTTCCAAACCAAGCATTTTAGTAAATTCCCAAAGTAAGTTCCACAGTGGACGCGGGTGTGGACGTTAGTGTGAAACGGGATTTTGCGGTAGACTTTTCTCTGGGAAGTTTTTCTTTGGAGGAGGAAAGCCATGGC
>JAITOE010000175.1 GCA_031290135.1 Eubacteriales Family XIII. Incertae Sedis bacterium | reverse complement strand
AGGCCGCCCGCCAGGACCGGGGACGGGAGGCCGCCCGCAAGGACCGGGGACGGAAGGCCGCCCGCGAGGACCGGGGACGGAAGGCCGCCCGCAAGGACGGATGGAAGGCCGCCCGCAAGGACGGACGGAAGGCCGCCCGCAAAAGATTATACAAAGAAAAAAGACGCGAAAACCGATCCGCGCAAGCCGGTTGAAAAGGATCGGTACGGCAACCCGAAAAAAAAGGTGGCCACGCCCGAACGTTCTTTGGAAAAACGTCCCGTAAAAAACAGGAACAGGCCAAAGCCGGCGCCAAGGCCCGCAGTTGACGAGCGGGCCGCCATTCAGGAAGAGCTTGCGCCGGGCACGCGGATCATCAATGTCCCAATTACGGTGGCGGGCTTCGCTGAACAAATCGAAAAAACCACTTCCGAGGTGATCATGCGGCTCATGCGCCTGGGAATCATGTCCAACATCAACCAGAACATCGATGAGGAAACAGTGCTTGTTCTGGCAGAAGAACTTGGCGTTGAAGTGGTGATCGGGAATATAGACGACGCGTTTGTGGAAGAAGGCCTGGAATTATTTGACGACGCGGAAGCGGATCTGCGGCCGAGACCGCCGATCATCACGGTCATGGGGCATGTCGATCACGGCAAGACCTCCCTGCTGGACGCCATCCGCAAAACAAACGTCATGCAGGGCGAGGCCGGCGGCATCACGCAGCATATCGGCGCGTCAGAAGTGACCATAAAGGGAGAGCGGATCGTATTTCTGGATACGCCGGGACATGAAGCGTTTACCGCCATGCGGGCCAGAGGCGCACATGTGACGGACATCGCCGTGCTGGTCGTGGCGGCGGACGACAGCGTGAAACCCCAAACCATAGAATCCATCAGCCACGCCAGGGCGGCGGGCGTCCCGGTCATCGTGGCGATCAACAAGATTGACAAGCCGGGCGCAAATCCGGACAAAGTCAGGCAGGATCTGTCCGACAATGGCGTTTTAGTCGAGGAATGGGGCGGAAAGACCATCTGCGTCCCTGTATCCGCGAAAACAGGCGAAGGCATCGTGACCTTGCTGGAAATGATACTGCTGCAGGCCGAAGTGCTTGAACTGCGGGCAAACCCGAACCGCCTGGCGATGGGTACCGTGATCGAAGCCCGTCTGGACCGGGCGAAAGGGCCCGTGACCACGCTTCTTGTGCTGAACGGCACCCTGGAATCCGGAGTCAGCGTCGTGGCGGGCACATGCAGCGGCCGCATCCGCGCCATGATGGATTTTCAGGGCAACGTCATAAAAACGGCCGGACCTGCCACCGCGGTTGAAATCTTAGGGCTTACGGAGGTTCCCGAAGCAGGCGATGAATTCAACGCGGTCAAAGAAGACAAACTCGCCCGTGACATCGCGGAAAGAAGATGGAACCGCCTGCGGCAGGAGGTCATGATCAAAAATTCCAGCACCACGCTGGAAAAACTGTTCAGCCAGATACAGGAAGGCGAAATCAAAGAGCTGCCCCTGATCATAAAGGGCGACGTCCAAGGTTCCGTCGGCGCCATCACGACTTCCCTTGAAAAACTGAAAAACGAGAACGTCGTCGTCAGAATCATCCATGTGGGCGTCGGCACGGTAACGGAGTCCGACGTGATGCTCGCAAGCACGTCCGGCGCAATCATCATTGCGTTCAACGTCCGGCCGAGCATCACGGTCACAAGCCTGGCGGAGCGGTCAAACGTGGAAATACGCGCCTACCGCGTCATCTATGAAATCATTGACGACGTGGAAGCGGCGATGAAGGGCATGCTGGATCCGATCTTTAAAGAAGTCGTGCTTGGGAGAGCCACGATCCGGGAGATTTTCAAGGTTCCCGGCGTCGGCGCGGTCGCCGGATCCTATGTTACCAACGGCAAGATGCTGCGTTCCGCGAAAATGCGCCTGATCCGGGACGGAATCATTATCCACGAAGGGAAAATTTCTTCGCTGCGGCGTTTCAAGGACGACGTCAAAGAGGTAGCGCAAGGCTACGAATGCGGCATCGGATTTGAAAATTTCAACGATATCAAAGAAGAAGACGAAATAGAAGCCTTTGACATGGAAGAAACACAGAGAGATTGACGGAAATGAAAAAATCTTACAGAAAAGACAGAATGGCTGAAGAAATCCGCCGGATCGTCAGCGAACTGCTGCTCAGGGAGCTAAAAGACCCCCGGCTCTCGGGCTTGGTCGCGGTTTCGGACGTGGACGTGACGAACGACGGAAGCTATGCCACGCTGTATGTCACGGCGCCGGGCCGCGTAGTGGGCGAGCCTGCGGGCGAAGAGGAAAAAAAGGACATCCTGTCTGCGTTCGGCAGCGCAAAAGGCTTCCTGCGCAAAGAAATCGGAACACGGCTCCAGCTTAGGCATACCCCTGATTTGATCTTTAAGATAGACACGTCGCAGGAATACGGCCGCCATATGGAAGAAATTTTCAGCAGCCTGGGGATAACGAGCCAACAACCGGACGCAGAAGCGGAAAGCGGGAAATTCGATGAAAACGAATAACACATTGGAAGAGATCGCCGCATCCCTGCAAGCCGCGCAGTCCGTGCTGCTGTTTCCTCATGTATCCTTAGACGGGGACTGTCTGGGTTCTTCGATGGCGCTTTGCGCCGCTTTGCGGAAATCCGGAAAAATTTCCCATGTCGTCATTGAGGACGACATTCCGGAGTTTCTCTTGTTTCTGGAATGGGAAACGGACTGCTGCACAAGGGATCTGCATATTCTTGAAAATCCGGATGTCTGCGTCTGCATGGACTGCGGGGAACCGCAGCGCTTTCCGCGCCGGAAAAATCTGTTTCAGGCAGGACGGACCACCATGTGCATCGACCACCACGAATCCGCGGCGCCGCTCATGGATCTGAACTACATCGACGGGAAAGCGGCCGCCACGGCGGAGATCGTATACGATCTGCTGCTGCTGCTCGGCACGGACATGGACAAACAGATCGCCGAAGCCATTTATACGGGGATCGTCACGGACACGGGCAGGTTCCAATATTCAAACACCACCGGCAAAACCCACCGGATCGCGGCGTCGCTTATTGAAACGGACGTCCGGCCGTCGGAAATCGCTGTATGGCTTTACCAGAACGTGAGCAGGGAAAAACAGCTGCTGGAATCGCGGATTTTGGGTACGACTGAAATGTTTGCGGGCGGGAAGGCGGCGCTCGCGCATATGACGCGGGGCATGCTGAAAGAAACCGGCGCAAAACCGGAGGATACGGACGGCGTAGTGGAGATGCTGCGGGACATCCGGGGCGTAGAGGTAGCCTGCCTTTTGAAAGAACGGAACGCGCGGCAGATCAAGGTGAGCCTGCGTTCCAAACAGAGCTTCGACGTGGCGCTGCTGTCAGAAGGATTCGGCGGCGGCGGACATGCCAGGGCCGCCGGCTATACGGCAAACACGAACATGCAGGAAGCCAAATCGGCCGTGAAACAACTTCTGGAAGAAGGCTTGCAATGAACCGCGAGACCGGCGGGCTTCTCAATTTCCTGAAACCGTCCGGGATGACATCCCATGACGCGGTGTCTTTTTTGCGGCGCCTGACCGGCGTCAAACGCATCGGCCACATGGGGACATTGGATCCCATGGCGGCAGGGGTTCTGCCGCTGTGCATCGGCAGGGCGACGCGGATCGCGGAATATCTGGTTTTCGACACAAAAGAATACCGGTGCGAAATGCGCCTGGGTTTAAAAACGGACACGCTGGACATATGGGGAACAACCGTCTGGGAGGCGGAGCCATGCCATCTCCTGCACCTGGACGAAGCGCGGATCCGCGAACAGGCGAATGTGTTCACGGGCGAACAGATGCAGACCCCGCCGGCCTATTCGGCGATCAAAATCAGCGGAAAAAAACTATACGAATACGCCAGGGAGGGACAGCCCGTGCAGGTACCCGCCCGAAAGATTGACATAAAAAGCATTACGGTATACGAAGTAGATCTGGAAGAAAGGCGGCTTGTTTTTGACGTCGTCTGTTCCAAGGGCACCTATATCCGGAGCCTTTGCCACGACATGGGCGAAGCCTTGGGCTGCGGCGCGGTCATGAGCCATCTGATCCGGACGCGCAGCGGCTGTTTTCAGATTTCGGACGCG
>JAITOE010000103.1 GCA_031290135.1 Eubacteriales Family XIII. Incertae Sedis bacterium | reverse complement strand
CGTGCGAAGCGTCGCAATACTGTTCGTCGTTGCGAGCGAAGCGAAGCAATCCAGTTCGTCGTTGCGAGCGAAGCGAAGCAATCCAGTTCGTCGTTGCGGTTACGCCCGCCCCGCTGCTATACATGACCTCCGCGCCCGCTGGCGGCCTTATGCGCCCCACCGCTGCCAAGCAGCCGATTTGCGTTCCAGCATCTCATCTATCCGCTGTATATACTGCTCGTAATTCGAAACGTTAAACACCCGCTCCAGACGGTTTTCCTGCGGGAACCAGAACTTCGTGGACGCCCCCGCTCCCATGGCGAGGATCGACTGTTTTTCTTCCATGATGCGGACATTGTAAAGCCCGTATGCCTGCCTCTTCGCGTAGCCCACATTTTCAAGGTTTCCCGCCGTCTGTTTCAGCCGGTACAGGTAATAGGGCGCATACCCGGCCGCGGCGAACAGCCCCGCCGCCAATTCCAGCATCTCCTCCGCCGCCCCGGCGCGCGCGTACCCGAACTCCGCGTCCGTTTCTTTCAGGCGGGCCGCCCGCTTCACGGCCAGCGTGTGCAGCGTGATGTTCTCCGGCGCCAGATCTAAGATCTGTTCCAGCGAACGCCTGAAATCCGCCGCCGTCTCCCCCGGCAGGCCCGCAATCAGATCCGCGTTCACGCAGGGAATTTCCGCCTCTTCCGCCATCCGAAAAGCTTGCCGCACGTCTTCCGCGCTGTGCCGCCTGCCAATCCGCGCCAAGGTGGCTTCGTTCATGGACTGCGGGTTGATGCTGATGCGGTCCACGCCGTGCTTCCGCATGACACGCAGCTTTCCTGCCGTGATGGTGTCCGGCCGGCCGGCTTCCACCGTGAATTCCCTGAGCCGCCCGGAAGAAAAACGCCGCTCCACAAAGGACAAAAGTGCGTCCAGGTCCGTTTCCGCAAGGGAAGTGGGCGTACCGCCGCCGATATAGACGGATTCGGCGAACAGCCCTTTTTCCTGCATCCTGTCGGCGACAAAATCGTTTTCAAGGCGCAGCGCCGCCAGATAGTCCAAAATCCGGGCATAGGGCGCCTGGTTGGACGGAAACGAACAGTATTCACAGCGCGTCGGACAAAACGGAATGCCGATGTAAAGCCCCACGCCGCCCGCTTCCGGCAATGGCACGTGCCGGCGCTGAAAGGCGTAAATGCCGGAAAGCAGTTCTATCTTGCCGCGTTCCAGATAATATTCCTCCGCCAGTTTCTTTTTGGCGGCCTCTATTCCCTGGGTTTCAGCCAGATCCCCGAACAGCTTCACCGGCCTTACCCCCGTCAGGATGCCCCACTGCGGGCTTTTCCCGGTCTCCCGCGCCAGAATATCATAGAGCCGGCGTTTGTCCGCGCAGCGGTCCCCCAGCGCCTGCAGGTCCTCCGGGATCCGGACAATCCGTCCCGTCCCGCCTGCGGCAGGCGTCCCGTCTTCCGGATTCCATTCCGAAACCGAGAATTCCGACGGTCTGAGGAACATCCGTATCAGCTCGGCATATTCATTCGGGTTTTTGACGCCGTTAAAAATAAATGTATGCATTTTCGCGTCCGCCGTTCCATTGCTAGTAAGAGGGTATATCCAGCGGTTTTATATACCTAAGATTCATAACAGTTACGCCTCAACGCAAAAATGGGTTATGCTTTTTTTCCGCCCCGATGCTGGTCGAACCCATATGCCCCGGGTGAACCTCCACCGTGTCCGGAAGCGTAAACAGCTTGGCGCGGATGGAATCAAGCAGGCTCTCCAGCGAACCGCCCGGCAAATCCGTCCTGCCTATGGACGCCTGAAACAGCGTGTCCCCGCTGAACAGGTCGTTTTCCGCCAGAATGCAGATGCCGCCCGGCGTATGCCCCGGCGTTTCCAGAATTTGCAAATCTATGGTTCCGGCCTGTAAGGCATCCCCGTCCTTCAGGTACAGATCCGCCTCCGGCGTTATGTCCGTCCCGCAGATCTCCCGCGAAAAATTACGGGCCGGGTCTGAAAGGATCGGTTTTTCCGCCTCGCCCGCCGCCAGCTTGCATCCGGGGAATTCGTCCAAATAGCGCTGCACGCCGCCGATGTGGTCTCCGTGTCCATGGGTCAGTATCAGCCAGATGACTTCCAGGCCGTCGTCCTTTACGGCGTCCGCCAGACGCGGGTCATATTCGCCGGCGTCAACGATAAATGCCTTGCCTTGGCCGTCGTCCACAAGATAAGAATTGGTTCCGACGCTGCCGGACGTATATTTTCGTATGTTCATTTTTATAACCTTTCTGCTTTAGACCGTGAGAGCAAAATTACCCAGCTGGGGGGGCGGGCGTCACCCAGAGGCGGGATTGCGGGCATTCCAGCGGAACGAGCACTGCGAGTGTAGCGCCCGCACAAGCGTCAGCGACCCGCCGGCGGGTTACGCCCGCCCCCTGGCGGCGCATGTTATCGCCCCCAGCCGGACATTACCCATCACCCGTTGGCGCGGTGTACCTCTCCCACGCCCGCCACGCCCTTGAGCGTCCGCAGCACCTTTTCCATCTGCCCTGCGTTTGAAACCAAAAGCGTCATATGGATGTTCACGACGCCGTCCTTCGCGCTCTTGGCGTTGACACCGGAAATATGGGCGTCCGTATCCTCGCAGACCCTGGAAATATCCGAAAGCAGCCCCTTGCGGTCCTCCGCCGTAATCACGGCTTCCACCTCATAGGTCTGCGGCATCTCCCCGACGTCCCATTCCACGTCGATGATCCGCCCCTTTTCCTCTTCCGGGATATACAGGAAGTTCGGACAGTCCGCCCGGTGTACCGTAACGCCCTTGCCCTTCGTGACGAAGCCGATGATGTTGTCCCCCTGCACGGGATTGCAGCACTTCGCGAGCCGGATCAGCAGGTTGTCAACGCCCTTGACAAGGATGTCCGTCCGTTCCCTGCGCCGTTCTTCCCGGAGCTTTCTGGCAGCCTGCGCTTCTTCCCGTTCGCGTTCCCGCTCGGCTTTCTTCGCGTCCGCCTGCGCTTCTTCTTCATGGAATTCGCCCAGTGCGCTCACGACCTTGCTTAGCATGACGCCGCCGTGGCTGACGGATGTGAGCATTTCGTCCTGCGAGGCAAAATTCAGCTGTTTCGCCACGCGGGTGAGCCACTGGCTGCGGAGGACGGTCTGCGGATCCACTCCCTTGCGCTTTACCGCCCGCTCCAGCAGTTCCCTGCCCCGTTCCGCGCCGTCGTTCCGGCTCTCCTTTTTCAGCCATTGCCGGATCTTGCTGCGCGCGTTGCTGCTTTTCGCGATCTGCAGCCAGTCGATGCTCGGCCCCTTTGCGTTGGACGAAGTCAGGATTTCTAAAATCTCCCCGTGTTTCAGGACATAGTCAATGGGGACGATCTTGCCGTTTACCTTGGCGCCCACGCATTTCGCGCCCACGCCGCTGTGGATCTTGAAAGCGAAATCCAAGGGCGTGGAACCCGCCGGCAGCTCTATGACGTCCCCCTTGGGGGTAAACACGAACACCTGGTTCGAAAACAGGTCCACCTTCAGGGTTTCCATGAACTCCTTGGGATCGTTCACGTCCTTCTGCCATTCCAGCGTCTGCCGGAGCCAGGCCAGCTTCACTTCCTCCTGCCCTTCGTCGACGCCCTCTTTGTATTTCCAGTGCGCGGCGATGCCGTATTCGGCGAGGCGGTGCATATTTTTGGTGCGGATCTGTATTTCGAACGGATCCCCGTTGTCCGCAAGCACCGTCGTATGCAGGGATTGGTACAGGTTGGGCTTCGGCATGGCGATGTAATCCTTGAAACGGCCCGGGATCGGCTTCCACATCGTGTGCACCACCCCCAGCACCGCGTAACAGTCTTTCACGGTGTCCACGATGATGCGGACCGCAGTCAGGTCAAAGATCTCTTCCAGCTGCTTATGCTGGTATTTCATCTTGCGGTATATGCTGTAAAAATGCTTGGAACGCCCCGTGATGTCGTATTCGATCCGCAGGTCGTCCAGCGCGTCCTTGATCTCACGGATGACGCGGCCTATGTTCTCTTCGCGCTCGATCTTTTTTG
>JAITOE010000043.1 GCA_031290135.1 Eubacteriales Family XIII. Incertae Sedis bacterium | reverse complement strand
GTCATCGTGGGGATAGTCTTTCCGAAACAGCGTTTCGTCCAGAAACTCGCTATAGTAATGCCGGTTATAATACAGGACATGGGCCATTGCGGCGGGGGCGCCATGCCAAATCTCCCGCAATTTCCCGTTGAGTCTTTCGTGGCCGAAGCGCGTGAAAGCACAAGCATTGAAGAGTTCTTCTTCTATGTTTTCTGCCTGAGCGGTCAGCACGGGCATCAGGTCGTTGAGAATGCGCCCGTATTTTTCCTCGTCTTTGGGGAACAGCCACGCAGCCGCGCGCAGGCGGACATGCGGCGCGGGATGGTTGGCGGCAATCTCCGCGAACACGTCAGGGCGTGTCTCCCACAAGGACTGCGTTTGCGCGCCGAATGCCTGGATCGCGTCCAAATGAATCTGCGCGTTGAGCTGGAACAGCGTGTACACAATTTCCTGTTCGGCGGACAGCAGCGAGCCCTCGAAGAAAAATTCGTTGATTTTCACTCCTCTGTGGCTGTACTTGACACTGTCCGCGATGACGTCCGAGAAGGCTTCATACCCGCCCTTGCGGTAGACAAAATCGAGGATGCGCAGCACTTTCTCGCCGTTTTGCTCTTTCATTGACGGCGACGCGGGCGGGTCGTCCTCCTTCAGGAAATCGTCCAAACTGCTGTAATGCCGTTTTTCCGTGTGCGAACATGCGGGAAGATCATCCACCGTGGACAACTCCGCCCCCTCGATATAGGCAAGATACCGCGTGTTTTGCTCCTCGGTCGGCTTCACCAACGCGGTGTTGTAATAGAGCCGCAGGGCTTCTTTATGCAATGTTTCCATGTCCGCTTCTCCCATCCGTTTCTATAGGTTCCCTATTTTCATCCCGGCATCGATCTTTTGTTTCAAATCCTCAAGATAATGTTTCATCGGCATTGTCCTCTCCTCTCCGGGCTTCAGCAGTTTTTCGGTTTCCTCCAGGAAATGTTTCAAGGCGGCGGCAAAATCAGCGGAACCGCCGTCAGGAAATTGCTTTATTATTTGGTTCACGAATGCTTTTGTCCCAATGAACTCGCAATCCCAAAGATTGGCGGCATACGCATCCAAAAGAGCCGCCGCTTCATTTTCCGCCATGCGCAGTTTGCCCTTGAACAAGGCGGCAAGACAATAGAGCGCCGTGTTCCTGAGTTTCGGGTCGGATATCGCTTTCGTTTCAAAGATGGACAAGGCCAACAAAACCCTTTTGCTGTCATCAAGGGTTTTCACGTCCGCATTCAGAATTTCCTTCGCCTCATTGGCGTGGTCTTTCTCAACCGGGACGGACAGCTTCTCCAAAATGGTTTCGAAAACGTTCTTGTCATCTTCAGAAATTGTTATTCCCATAATCTTAACTCCTTTTTTTCGCTTTTTTTCACTTTTCTTGCCATGATATGATTTTACACAAAAGCAATGAATTTTGCAACATAAAAAAATACAAAAAAGGCAAGCATTATGATACAATAGCCACAGAGGACGTGGCTATAGTGCGGATTAGAGTGCCCTCCGGCCCTGCCGGAGATGGCGGTATCATAATGGCAAGCATTATGATACAATGTAAACATAAAGAAATTGGCCGAAATTGATGAGCTGACGGTCTTCTTGCATGGACGCAAGGTTGGAGGTATGTGCGCATGAGTTATGATTTGATGGTGTTCGAGCCGTCCGCGGCTCCGAGGACAAAACCGGAATTTGAAGCATGGTATGCGGAGCAGACGAAATGGGGCGAGGGGCACGGCTACGACGACCCCGCCGTGTCCTCCCCCGCGCTGCAGGCGTGGTTCGCCGAAATGCGGATCAACTTCCCGCCCCTGAACGGCCCGTTCGCCCTGTCGGACGATGAATTTGACAAGCTTGGCGAAGAAGGGGAAGCCCGCGCAACCGACTACACCATCGGCAAGACGGTCATCTACGCAGGGTTCGCGTGGTCTTTGGCGGAGAGCGGCGATCTGGACAAGACCGTGCGCCAGTTGGCGCGCCGCTGCAACGTCGGCTTTTACCATCCGGGTTCCGGGGAGGCATTGTTCCCGGACGACGGAAAAAAAATCAGGATGCGGACCCAAAATGACAAGGACCGAAACCACCCTACATGGGAAGACGTCTGGCTCGGCATCAACCGGCTCAGCAAGGCTGCAGGCGAATTTATCGTGCTGGACGAAGCGAAGCCGTCAGGCAAAATCGCCTATTTGCAGGCCATGTACCTTCCAGGCAAGCGCGGTGCCGAGGGCAGGTATCAAATCGAGGCACAGTTGGCCGGTGCGGACGATTCGGACGGAATGCCGCAGTATAGCCATAGCGCTGCTTCCGTGAACGAAGTGACCGCGATCTTCCGCGACTGGTTCGTGTGGAGGCAGGTTCCCGATTTCAGCAGTTGGAACGACGCGAAAACCGCGCTGCGGACGCAGGAGCCGGACAGGAAAAATGAACGCGTCAACAAAATCATGCTGGCGGGCATCCTCATCGTGGGCGGGGTGATTGTCGTCGGTGTCATCGCGTATTTTGTGTGGCTGTTTGTTTCCTGACGCGCACAGGACAGGGGCAAAGGGGATCATTATGACAGATGTAGGACGTGCGCGAAAACCGTCCCAGGGCCATGGCGTGGCACGGCGAATGGCATTTTCGGTTTTGTTTTTGTTTTTTATCGTGATTTGTGCAGTCAATCCGCTGAATGAGTGGTTCTTTTTGAATCTGTATTGCGAACCTCTTTACGCGGCATTCGGCGATGTTTTCTACCTCCCGTTTTGGGTGCTCGCGGGACACGACGCCCTTGGGGATTTGATTCTTGCTTTCCTCGTTATCGGAATAGCTTGGCCAGTCAAATGGAAAGGCGAAAAACGCGGCGTCAGGGATTTCGCGCGGGTAATCATTTTTTTTGCCGGCTTCATCGTGATGTTCACGATCACAGTTTTCATTTATCGCGAAGATGTCAAGGATATAAACGCGGCGCGTTATGAAACGCGGTTTGTGACTGTGGACGAGATCACAAGGGGCAGGCACAGCGACGGCGGCAGCAAAAAGCCCCTATATGGAATGACTTACAGGCTGCGTGATTATAGCAATGCCGAAGTCGGCATATTTAAAACGGACGTCATCGAGTACCGCGCCTTGTGCGAGATCAGGGACGGCTTGCGCGCGAAATTCATTCGGGAGAACGGATTGGATGCGGCTTTCATGGAACTTCCATACGATGCGTTTTGCCAAACAATCGAGGACTTGAGGAGGGAGGACGGGATGTTCTTTGGCACGATCTGGCGCGAGCTTTTGCTGGAGAACCGGGCTGAAATCTATTATCTCCCCCACAGCAGGATTATTTTGAAAATCGCGTCTGCGGATAGAATGGCCCGGTTTTGAAAGCAGGTCGGCCAAATCACCGTCGTACCCGGAATTTTTATCAATGCTCATCGCAATTCTTTCAGGGCGGCGATACGCTCTTTTATCGCAAGCTCGGCCTCTTCCTTATGTTTCTCGAAATCAGGATACAGCCCCCAAATCGCCTCAATAAATGTCCAAGTATCCCAGTTGCCATTGAACTCGATATCGTGCGCTTCCGGTTTCCCCGTATACATAAAGCCAATAAGCGAGATGGCATAGGGATTCCATATCGTTTTTGCTGTCAAATGAACACCGTTTTGCCAATTTATCGGACAAGCCGGCGACTTTCCGCTTGGGGCAAGTGTTCTTGATTTGCCCGAAAAAATCAGATTCCATCTTTCACCTCTCAATCAATGATCGGCCTTTCGGCAATAAGTTCAATTTTCTCATTTTGATTTTCAAACAAATTGCTTCCAAGCATTTGTTTTGCTGACAATATATACTCTGTTGCTGCTACTTCATGTGTCCTGCTTTGATCGTAACCAGGATGGTCAAGATAAAACTTTTTCCCGTACTTTTTCTGAATCATTATTGTACGTTCTGTTATTTCTATCTCCATTTTCTGGCTTAGATTTTCCGATAATGGTTTGTCAGAAGGATCGGGCCCGTTGTATTGACTGCCGGTTACAGAAGTGAAATTTGCCGTTAAAATATTGTTTTCAACGGTAAACGTCCCCCGTCTTTGAATATTGGTTGTATACGCCGCATACCTGTTTCGTTTTGTGAGGTACTCGAAACAAATTTCATTCGGATCCTGAAATTGCAACACGTAAGTATAATAAAGACCATTGTCAAATCCCGAAAAAGCCCATATACCCCCTTCCGAATGAATCAATTTTTCCGACAAGCCGACCGCTGTATTAACAGGTTTTCCCAACAAGCCGCCTGCATTCATAGGTTTTTCCGATAAGCCAGCCACTGCATTCTCCCCATTTTGCGGATATATGTCTATCGTGCAGTTCCATATTAGCACAACGGCCAACAAAACGCATTTGAACTTATATCCCATTTCATTTTACCCCCGATCGCCATTCGCATACTCCGTCCTATTACTCAATCAAACGATTTCCTTTTGTCTCTCCCTTTTGTCTCTTTTATTCCTGCGTATAGACGCAGCTCCATGTTTCGCAGCTGCGGTAGATGTGGTTGAAGCCCGGGCTCATGACACCCTCCAGCGCCGGCGACGCCACCGCGCCGTAGGTTTTGTACAAAAGACAGTAATACGGCAGTTCTTCCGTAAGAAGCGCCCTGATTTCCGTGAAAATCCCTTGCCTGTCCTCTGGCGCATGCGCCTGCCGGAAACGGTCCAGCAGTTCATCCAAGCTGCGGTTGGCATAGCCTGCGGGGTTTTGGTACGCGGAATGCAGCAGGGGGCGCAGGTCATACGTTTCGTTCATCGTCCCGCCGCCGACATACATGTCGAAATCGCTTTCAGCCAGTGCCGTCTCATAGGCTTCCGTATCACGGACGTCTAATTCGCAGTCCAGGCCCGCCCTGTTCAGCGCCGTCTGGATGATCTGCCCCGTGGCCACCCGCGACGGGTCGCTTTCCGGAATGAGGATGTGCAGGGATATTTTTTGCCAAGTCCCCGGATCATCCGGCCCCGTCGTGTAATATTCGAAAAAACCGTCCTGGTCGAAGTCAGAAAATCCGGACTCCGCCAGCAAGGTTTTGGCCGCCGCGGAATCCTGCGCGTAGGGATCCGCCGCCTCCCCGACGCCGAGAAAACCGGGGAAATAAAGGCTGTCGTTCACGATTCCGCTGTTGAAGAAACAGGTTTCCAGAATCTCCGCGTTGTCGATGGCATATGCGATGGCCTGCCGCACCTTCTTTTTCCGGAAAATCTCCTTGCTGAAATTATAGCCCAGCCAGACCGCTTCGTTGGAAATGAACGATTTTACTGCCACATTCGGATTGCGGTAGATCGTATTCCTGTCTCCTTCCCTCGAAACCGCATACGAAACCGCGTTGACGTCCAGCATGTTCAGGGCGTCGCTCCGGGAAGACAGGATTTGGAAAACCAATTGGTTTTCCGGGACTTTTGCGCCGTGGTAGCAGGCGTTTCCCTGCAGGACGAGCTGGAAATAGGGATCGTATTCCGCCAGCGCGTAAGGCCCGGTGCCTATCGGGCGGAAATCTTCTTCGCGACTCCATAAATCGGCGGCATTTTTGTAAGCGTGTCTGGGCAGTACCGGGAAGGTCAGAAGCTCCACGCCCGTGTCGTCCCTGCTGCCAAAGGTAAGGACGATCTGGGCGGGATCGTTTTTTTCGACGGAAACCTTTTTGATATTCGCCACGTTTTTCGCAAAAAGATGATACGCCGAATAAGCGATGTAGCTTTCGATGCTGAATTGCACGTCTTCTGCGTCGAAAGTTTCGCCGTCCTGCCACAGGATGCCTGTTTTCAGGCGCAATGTCAGGCTCAGGCCGTCCTCGCTGTAGGAATAGGTTTCCACGAGCCGGGGGACGGCTGTCAGGCTTTCGTCCAGTTCAAAGAGGCTTTCGTAGATCAGCTTGTCGATGAAATACGTGTCTTCGTCTTTTGAACGGAGCGGGTTCAGGCTCCTGACCCGTTCCATGGGGAGGTATGCGGTCTGCGAGGCTGTCGTCGTAGGGGGCTTTTTTTCGGGCGCGTTCACGCCCAATATGGCGTTTACGCTGTCTTCGCAGCCGGTAAATGCCGGGAGCCAAAGGGCGAGCAGGATGCAAACCGCCGCGGCCCGGATGCTGTTTTTTTTCACGATGTTCTCCATGTCAGTGTGATTGTTATGAATCTTAGGTACGAACGGCGCCGCTGCGCCCTTTGTCGTTGCGAGGAGCGAAGCGATAATGCCCGTCCCGCGGCGATGCTTCATAGATTACAACGCGTCCAGCAATGCGTCTATGCGGCGGTACAGCGCGGCCGGATCGCCGGAATTGTCGATCACCGCGTCCGCCAGCGCCCGTTTTTCCGCCTCCGGCATCTGCGCGGCCATCCTTCTTTGTATTTCCTCCGCCGTGGCGCCGTCCCTTTGCCGGACGCGGTCCAGGCGCAGCGTCTCAGGCGCGTCCAGCAGCCAGACCGCGTCCAGGCCGTCCTGCATGCCGGTTTCCAGCAGCAGGGGGGCGCTTACAAACACGGTTTTCGCGCCTGTTTCGCGGAGATGCGCCAGTGTTTCATTGATCTTCGCGCCGATTCTGCCATGCAAAAGCGCGTTCAGCTGCCTGCGTTTCCCCTCGTCGGAAAAAACGATGGCGGCAAGCCCTTTCCTGTCCAGACCGCCGTCCGGAAGAAGCAAATCCTTTCCGAACATCTCCGCGACCGCGTTCAGGGCTTCCGCGCCTTTCGCGGTGATTTCGCGCGAAATTTCATCCGCGTCCACCACGGGGTAGCCCTTTTGCGCAATATAAATGGAAGCCGCCGTCTTTCCGCTCCCGATGCCGCCCGTCAGCCCGATGATCTTCATGTCACTTCAACGCATGCCAGCTTGCGCCGATATTCAGATCCACCGTCAGCGGGACGCTGAGCGGAAAAGCCTGTTCCATGTTTTCACGGAGCAGCTGTTCCACCTGGTCCAGTTCTTCCCGGCAGGCTTCTATGATCAATTCGTCGTGAACCTGCAGGATCAGCCTCGAACGCAGGTTTTCCGCCCGCAAGACCCTGTCCACGCGTATCATGGCTAATTTGATGATGTCGGCGGCGCTTCCCTGGATGGGCGTGTTCATTGCCAGCCGTTCGCCCAGCTGCCGTGCCATGTAGCCGGCGGCGGCGATTTCCGGAATCCGGCGGCGGCGTCCCAGGACAGTTTTCACGTAGCCCGTCTCGCGGCAAAAACGGATCTGTTCGTCCATGTATTCCCGGACGGCTCCGTGTACGCGGAAGTAATCATCGATGTAGCGTTCCGCCTCTTTCCGCGTGATCCGCAGTTCTTCGGAAAGCCCGAAACCGCTCATGCCGTAGATGATGCCGAAGTTCACGGCCTTTGCGCGGCTCCGCTGCAGCGATGTGACCTCGTCTTCCGCCAGCCCGAACACGCGGGCGGCCGTCCTGCGGTGGATGTCAGCCCCTTGCCGGAAGTCTTCCAGCAGAGCCGCATCCTGGGCGAGGTGCGCCAAAACCCGGAGTTCTATCTGTGAATAGTCCGCGCTCACCAGCAGGAAGTCTTCGTTTTCCGGGACAAACGCCCGCCGGATGGTCCTGCCCGGCTCCTGTTTGATGGGGATGTTTTGAAGGTTCGGCTCCGTGCAGCTGATGCGCCCGGTCGCCGTCACCGTCTGCTGGAAATGCGCGTGGATCCTGCCGTCTTTCCCGATCAGGGGCAAAAGGCCTTCCACATAGGTGCCTGTCAGCTTGGTCAGCATCCGGTATTCGAGGATAAGATCGATGATTTCATGCTTGTCCCGCAGTTTTTCCAGGATGTCGGCGCCTGTGGCGTAGCCTATTTTCGTCTTTTTGGATGAGGCCAGCCCCAATTTTTCAAAGAGTATGACGCCCAGCTGCGCCGGGGATTTGATGTTGAATGATTCCCCTGCCGATGCGTAGATCTGCCGGGTCAGGGCATCGACGTTTTCCGAAAGCGCCTTGCCGACGCGGCTCAATTCTTCCCTGTCCACGGAAAAACCCGCAATCTCTAATTTTGACAAAACCGGGATCAGCGGCAGTTCGGCGTTTTCAAATACGTTTTCAAGACCGTCCGCCGCAAGCTCCGCCTGTATGGGGGCGATCAGCGCGTCCACGGCGCAGCAGTACGCACAGCCGTATTCCGCGTTCTCCGTGTCCGGATCGGAAAGCATGTCTAACTGCTGCGCCTCGCCGGCGGCTTTCGCCTGCGCAAAATCCTCCTGCAGGTATTCCAGCGTTAAAAGCCCCAGGGGATAATCGCTGCGCACGGGATCCAGCAGATACTGCCCGATGGCCGTGTCGAAGCGGATTTGGATCTCCCCCTCTGCGCCCATGGATCCCAGCAGGTAAAAGTCTGCCTGCAAATTGTGGCCGGCCACGCCTTTTTTCAGGGTACGCAGGAGTTTTTCCAAAGAGGCTGCGTTCACGCCGCCACTACCTCCGCCGCCTTCCATGGGAAGATAGAAGCACGTGTTGGTTAACAGAATAGATATTCCGTAAACCAACGGCCTGCCTACATGGTTAGGGTTGCCGAAGACGCGCAGGACGGCGTATTCTGCCTCGGCCGCCGCCTTTTCGAGCCTCGCCCGGTCTGCGTCCGTCCGGACTGTCACGGACGCGAGCGCCTGTTTCTTTTCCTGATAGGCGCGTTTGGCGGCGTCTAAAATCTTCCGGCGTTCTTCGCCCGCGCCGCCGGCCGGCGGAACCGCGCCCTCTCCTGCTATGGAAGAGGGATTTGAAGAAAGCGCGCCCGCCGGCAGTTTCAGCTTTTTCAGGAAGTTGTTGAATTCGAGTTTTGTATAGAGCGCCGTAAGCCGCGCCCAGTCCGGCGGTTCGACTTTATAGGTTTCGAAATCCGTTTCCACCGGGGTGAAAACGTTGATCTCCGCTAAGCGCCGGCTCATGCGCGCCAAATCGGCGTTTTCTTCCAATTTGGCCCGCAATTTATCCCCCGGCACGCTGTCCAAGTGGTTCAGCAGGTTTTCGATGTTTTGAAACGTCCGGATCAAGGTCAGCGCCGTTTTCTCCCCTACCCCCGGCACGCCGGGGATGTTGTCGGACGGATCTCCCATGAGCCCTTTGAAATCGATGAACTCCTGCGGCGTGAATCCGTATTTTTCAACCATTGCCGCCGCGTCGTAGATTTCGAACTCGGAAATCCCTTTTTTCGTGATGAGGATCTTCGTTTTCTCCGTCGCCAGCTGCAGCGCGTCCTTGTCGCCCGTGATGATCAAGGGCTCCAGGCCGTGTTCTTCGGCTTTTTTCGCCACGGTGCCGATGATGTCGTCCGCTTCGAAGCCGTCTAATTCCAGGCATTTCACATGAAAGGCGTCCAGAACCTCTTTCAGCAGCGGCAGCTGCATGACAAGCTCATCGGGCATTTTCTTCCGTCCCGCTTTGTATTCTTTGTATTCCTCGTGCCGGAACGTCGGCGCTTTCCGGTCGAAGGCGACGGTTACATAGCCCGGCGCGTAGTCCCGCATGATCTTTTCATACATGGTCAGAAATCCGTATATCCCCTGGGTGTATATGCCTTCCCGTGTGATCATGGGGCGCTGTATCGCGTAATACGCGCGGTTTACTAAGCTGTTGCCGTCGATAATTACGATCCTGTTTTCCATTTTAGGTTATATTCTCCGATCTGCCGTCGCGGGGAACGAATCATGTGGCTGCGGGGCGGGCACCACCCGGAGGGCGGGCGGCTTTACAAGCCCATGAACTCCGTCGCGTACAGTACGCGGATCGCTTCATCCTCCCCCACGATCTGCACGTTCGCGTTAAACGTGTTACCAAAACGGTCGGAAACAAGGAACACGTCGCAGAGATAGCTTCCGTCCTCCTGCATTTCCTGCGAAAGGATTTCGTAGGTGAAGCCCTCCAGTTTTTCCTTCGTCAGTTTGTCGTACAGGTTTTTCAGATCTTTGGCTTTCTGTTCCGCCCGGTTCACGCCGGGAGTGGAACCTCTGGCCGGATCTGGGTAGCGCGGGACGCTTTCCCTTTGCGCGGCGTCTTCCCCTTGCGCAGTTCCGAGAATTTCGCCGCGTTCCGCCGCGAGCAGTCCGGTGACGGAAGGCGGTTCGTCCGTGTACGCTGCGGTGCTGTCCTTCGGCTGTGCGGCGGCGGATTCCGGCAGAAAACCGCCGGTGCCTCCCTCCGGCGCGTTCAAAACTCCGCTTGCCATGCCTGCGTCCGCCTGTGCGCCCGCGTATCTCACAATGCTGTCTTCCGGCTGTGCGGCGGCGGATTCCTCGGAACGAGCTTCCGGCGGAAGCTCGGCCAGGTTCTTGGCAACACTCCCCGCCTCGCCCCCGTCTGTGTTCATGGGTGCGCCCGTCTGCGCGTCCATGCCCGCTTCTGTGTCCATGGATCCGGTTGTGTCCCCGGCTGCGTCTGTCTGCGCGTCCGCGCTTTCGTTTGTGTCCCCGGCGGCCTCCGCCTGTGCGCCCGCATCCCCCACCATGCTTTCTTCCAGCCGCACGGCGGAATTTCCGCTTTGCCCAGTTAAAGAACTGTCCTCCGAATTATACGTACTATTTGAATCCATATTATTATACACCAATACGGACAAGATTCCAATTGCAAAAACTGCGGCTATGGTGCCCGCGCCGCGCCAAAAACGCCGGCGTGAACGCAGCGTCCCGGCTTTCCTCTCGTTTGCCAGCGCTTTTTTCATGCGCAAGGTAAATTCTTCCGGAATGGGGACGTCAGGAATTTCGCCCAGCGCGCGGATCATCGCGGAAAGCCGCCTGTGTTCTTCCCGGCATGCGCCGCATTCCGCCATATGCCGTTCCAGCAAGCGGGTTTGTTCCGCATCCAGTTCGCCGTCCATATAGTCAGATATCAAACGGTTCGCCGCTCCGCAGTCCAAAACGCCGAGATTTTCCGGCTCCATAAAACAGCCCTTCCTTTCCATCTGTTTTTTAGTAAGCATTATTGCACCGATAACTAAACCTTGGAGTCGTGACGGTCTTTTTTTCGTCAGGCTTCGTTGGCGGAACCCGTTGATACAGCCAGTATCAGCGGAACCCGCCGCCTTGCCTGGCGAAAAAAATCCTCGCCGCTTTGTCCAATGTTTAATTGTCGGAGCAATAAGACAACATTCTTTAGACGGATTCCCTGTGTTTTTGTTCCAGCCACAGTTTGCGCAGGTTTCCGCGTGCCCTGCTGATCCTGGATTTCACGGTACCCAGCGACGCGCCCAGCGTTTCGCTGATTTCTTCGTAGCTGAGATTTTGAATGTCCCGCAGGATAATCACATCTTTATGTCCCGGTTGCAGCATCTCCACGCAGCACAGCAATTCATCGGCCAGCTCCGCCCTGTCCAGAATCTCTTCCGGCGTCGGCGCGTCCCCCGGAATTTCGCGCAGGAATTCCCCGTCGTCCCCCGTCGCATAGAGGCTGTCGTGCAGTTTGAATTTTTCGTTTTGGCGCAGCATGTCCTTGCAGGTATTGACCGTGATCCGGTACACCCATGTGTCAAAACGGCTTTCACCCTTGAAATTTCCCAGATTTTTGTAGATTTTGATGAAGCTCTCCTGAAGGGCGTCCATCGCGTCGTTTTCGTTGCGCAGATATTGCAGGGCGATGTTCCAGGCTTTTTTTTGGCACGACAAAATCAGGGCTTCGAAGCTGCTCTCCACCCCGTTTTTCGCTTCCTCTATCAGTTCAAGCTCGGTTTTGTCCATACGCGCCGCCGTTCCTGTTCTTCGCAAAAGCGCGGAAATGTGGTACAATAACCACAGAGGGCATTCCAATCTCCGGCAGTGCCGGAGGGCATTCCAATCCGTACCATAGCCGACCTTTGGCTATTGTACCATAAACACAGGAGCATGTAAACAAATGAACGATTACCACACCCATTCAAGTTTTTCGGATGACAGCAACACGCCCATGGAGGATATGATCCGGCAGGCGGCTTCGCTCGGAATCCGGGAATATGCCGTCACGGACCATTACGATCCCGATTATCCCAACCGGAATTTCCCCTTTGAGATCGATTTCGAGGACTATTTCGAAACGCTCGGCCGCCTCGGGGAAAAATACAAGTCCTCCATCCGGCTCATCAAGGGGCTGGAAATCGGGATACAACATGGGAAATCCCTGGAAAAATGCCTCGCGGCCGCGAACGCCGGCCCTTATGATTTCCTCTTGGGTTCTTTCCACTGCGCGGAGGGCGTTGAACTGCATGAGAAACGTTTTTTCAGAGGCCGGACGCCGGAGGAATCCTACCGGGCGTTTTACGGCTACATGCTGGAATGCCTGAAGCAGTACAAGGATTATGACGTCCTGGGGCATTTCAATGTGATCGACCGGTATGCGGACCGCATTGTGCCGGATGACAATTACTGGGATTTGGTGCGCGCGATCATGCAGCTTCTGGTAGACGACGGCAAAGGCATCGAAATCAACACATCCTGCTTCCGCTACAACATGGGCGGACGCACCACGCCCACGGAGGCGATGCTGAAACTTTACGTTGACATGGGGGGCGAGATCGTCACGACCGGCTCCGATGCCCACCGGCCGAAGGACGTGGGGCATATGCTGCGCCGCGCGGAAGAGATGATTCTGCGGGCCGGCCTGAAACACGCCGCGGTTTTTTCCGGGCGGAAAGTTCGGTTCGTGCGGCTGTAGGCGTGAGGGGCGTCGGATTTGCGGAAATCTTAACGGAAATTCTTATTTCGGAGCTTTGTGCCCCAACCATAACACAAATCTGAACCCCTCGCCCACCGATAAATCGGGGAATGGCAGCGCGGGACAAAAGGGCGGGACAAAAGGGCGGGACAAAAGGGGACGGTTCATTTGCGGGACAAAAGGGGACGGTTCATTTGTCTTGATTCGGCGAGCATGTACCGGTATAATGGCATTTTGGGAGGGTAAAATGTTGAAGATTGCAACTTGGAATATTGAGCGATTACGCCACAAAAATGAGCTTCCGTCAATAGTCGCGAGCTGCGAACAGGCGAATGCTGATATTTTTATACTTACCGAAACCGATTCGCGGCTTAATTTGAAATACAAATCGTGTTTCAGCGCACTTCCGGAAGCTACGCCAAATTACTATGCGGCAACCGAAACCCGTGTGTCTATATATACGAACTATGATTTTGTTAGGCGTTATACCACATTTGATGAACACACAGCAATCAGTGTGGAGCTCGAAACAGACATCGGCAGCCTGCTTGTTTACGGAACTGTTATCGGCATTTACGGAAATAGGCACAAAAATTATATGAATGACTTATTGTGTCAAATTGCGGATATTAAGAGTTTGGCCGCCGAAAGCAAGCGTTTGTGTATCTGCGGCGACTATAACTGTAGCTTCTCGGACAACTACTACTTCACGAAAGCGGGGCGAACCGCACTTGAAGAAGCGTTTTCAAAGTATAAGCTTGAACTGCTGACGAGAAATCAGTCGGAGTGCATTGACCATATAGTCGTATCGCGTGAGCTTATTGATGATTCCCTTGTTGAGATTACGGAATGGAACCTTGATAAGAAATTGTCTGACCATAAGGGTATTGCGGTTGAAATAATATAATATAAGGTCGAAATGGCATTAGCTGAGCCTCGGTCACGCTTCAGCGATAACTACACTCGAAATAATAATTCACCCAAATAACAGCAGCACGGGAATCTACCATGTATTGTTGCGGGGCATAAACCGGCAGCTTATCTTTGAGGAAGACAAAGACTGCGAACGGGCTGATGAAATAATGGATGCGGAGCTGATGCCGGAGGCCCGCGGCCGCAGACCGCGTTTTTTCGACAATGAGGCCGCCGCTTTCATGCGTGAGGCGTGCGGGGTATCGAATGCCCCGGTGTTCAAGCGCTGGATAAGGACGCGCAGCGCAACGCGATAGGGCTGTTGACGGAAAAACAGACAGACCCCGTTTTTGTTATTTTTATTATTTTTTTTGCATTTTCGATAATTATGCACGCCAGCTGGCACGGATAACCGGCCTGAGCAAAGGGGTTGTCGAACGATGGGCGCGGAAAGACAAACAGGCCAAATGCACCGTCCCCTTTTGTCTCCCCCGTTCGTCTTTCCCCGCGTCCGCAGACGCCCCACGGATACTTTGCCCGCCAACGGCGGGAAAGTAGCAGAGTGGGTCACGCACTTTGAAAAAGGGCGTGATTGCGTCCTCTCTCCGTTGGTGATTTC
>JAITOE010000014.1 GCA_031290135.1 Eubacteriales Family XIII. Incertae Sedis bacterium | reverse complement strand
AACGCGAGGGGAGGCTCTGTCGCTAACGCCGGCCAAGAAGTACGTCGGAAATGGTCTCGCTCTATTTCCTGCCGCAGGCATGAAATAGCTAAGCGAACCTTTTGCGGGCAGCTTTGCTGTCGCAGATGCCTCTTCTCCGAGAAAACGGCCCTGCGAGAACTCTCCGGCTTCAGCCGGCTAAGAGTTCACCGCCCGACGTGCCACCCCTTCTTGGGCGGATGTTTGAATAGTAACCACTGTTATGAAACTTAGGTATGTAGAACCGTCGCTGCGGGCCCCCGTCATTGCGAGGAGTGGAACGACGAAGCAATCCATACTGTGCACTGGATTGCTTCGCGTTGCTCGCAATGACGGAAACGTTACGCCGGAGCTGCGGGGCGGGACGCCCCCCCCCGGATGGACAAAACCTCTGAATATTATTGCTCCGACAATTAAACATTGGACAAAGTGGCGAGGATTTTTTTCGCCAGGCAAGGCGGCGGGTTCGCCAACGAAGCCTGACGGAAAAAAGACCGTCACGACTCCAAGGTTTAGTTATCGGTGCAATAACCCCGCCAAAAACACAAACGCCGCCCGGAGGATCCGGGCGGCATCCATGCTTCATCTATAAAAGCCGGGAGTCAGCCGTTCTTGTCATTCATCCTGCAAAGCGTCGTAGCCCTCCTCGCCCGTGCGGATGCGTACCACGTTCTCCACGTCGTAAACAAAAATCTTGCCGTCGCCGATATTTCCCGTATAAAGCGCCTTCTTCGCGGTCTCCACGACCGTCTCCACCGGCACCTTGCACACGACGATCTCCACGCGGATCTTCGGGAGCAGGCGCGCCTGCACCTCTACGCCGCGGTAATATTCCGGATGGCCTTTCTGGATGCCGTAGCCCAGCAGGTTGGACACCGTCATGCCGGTGATGCCGATGGTGCTCATGGCAGTTTCCAACGTCTCGAACATGCTCTGCCGCGTGATGATGGAAACCTTGCTCATCTTCACGCCGTCCGGACGCGTGTTTTTCTGTTCGCGCACGTCCGCCACGGGAATCGCAGTCTCTATGGGGGCGGGAACCGGGTCCGAAGCCGAAGCCGGGGGCGTTCCGGTCAGCGGCGCCTGGAGGAAGTCCGCGTAGCTGTTTTCGATGCCGTGTTCGTGGATGTCAAGCCCTTCGATTTCTTCTTCTTTGCTGACCCGAAGCCCGATGGCGGCCCTGATCACGGAGAACGTGATGAGCATGGCGACGACGACCCAGGCCGCCACGACGATGACGCCCAGAACCTGCACGCCGAGCAATCTCGCGCCGCCGCCGTAGAACAGGCCTTCGCTGACGGAGAACAGGCCGACGCAAATCGTCCCGACCGCGCCGCAGACGCAATGTACGCCCACCGCGCCGACCGGATCGTCCACCCGGAATTTCTTGTCGATGATTTCGACGCCCGCCACGACCGCAAGCCCGGAGATGACGCCGATCAGGATGGCGCCGAAGGGGCTGACGGCGTCGCAGCCCGCCGTGATGCCGACGAGGCCCGCCAGCACGCCGTTGAGGGTCATGGAAACATCCGGTTTTTTGTAGCGGATCCATGTGGTGATCATGACGATGGCGGCGCCGGCGGCGGCGGCGAGGTTCGTGTTGGTGAAGATAAGCCCCATGGAAACGAGGGTGTCGTCGCCGGTGGCGGACACGGTGGAGCCGCCGTTGAAGCCGAACCACCCGAACCAGAGAATGAATACGCCCAGCGCCGCCAGGGAGAGGCTGTGGCCGGGGATGGCGCGGGATTTCCCGCTCTTGGAATATTTCCCGATGCGCGGGCCCACGAGCGCGGCGCCGACGAGGGCGGCCGTGCCGCCGACCAAGTGGACGGCCGTGGATCCGGCAAAGTCATGGAAGCCCAGTTCGCCGAGCCAGCCGCCGCCCCAAATCCAGTGGCCGGAAATCGGGTAGACGATGACGCTGATGACGACGGAATAAATGCAGTAAGCGGAAAACTTGGTGCGCTCCGCCATGGAACCCGACACGATGGTCGCCGCAGTCGCGGCAAACACGGTCTGGAAAATGAAAAACGACCAGGGGGTGACGCCGTCCGGCGCCGCGTTGCCGAGCGTGTCGCCCAGAAGGAAAAAGTCCGGGGTGCCGATGATTCCGGCGTTGGAAAGGCCGAACATGATGCTGAAACCGACTAACCAGTACACGATGGCGCCGAGGGACAGGTCAATGACGTTCTTTATGATGATGTTCCCGACGTTTTTCGCGCGGATAAGCCCGGCCTCGAGCATGGCAAAACCAGGCTGCATGAAAAAGACGAGGGCCGCGCCCAGCAGAACCCAAATTGTGTCAACCGATGAATACATGACAGATCACCTCCAAAATTATCACTCGTTGCTCAAATAAAAAACGCGCATCTTCCAAGGGTGGGAACATGCACGCCTTTGTGCCGGAAAAAGAAAACGCGCCCCGAAATGCCGGGGCGCCTTTGCCCTAATGATGAAAGTATATAGAAAAATAAGACAAGTGTCAATGGTTTTTTGAAAAAATCAGGCGGTTGCGGTTCCTTGTTCCTTGGTTACCGTTATGAATCTCAGGTATGAACGGCGCCGCTGCGGGGCGGGCATAACCCAAAACAAAGTTTTCGTGACAAGAAGGTAAAACTCGGTATATAATGTGAAAGGACAGCAATAACCGCAGAAAGGAAGGTATTTTTATGGGGAAAAACATCGTGGTTCTTTCCGGGTCGCCGCGGCAAAACGGCACGACCGACGTTTTGGCGGCGGCTTTGACAGAAGGCGCCGAAGCCGCCGGCAATGCCGTGGCCTGCTTCCGCACGGCGGATTTGACGATCGGCGCCTGCTTAGGCTGCGGGCAATGTTTTAAAAACACGGGCATATGCGTGCAAAAAGACGGCATGCTGCCCATACTGGAAAAATTGCGGGAGGCGGACGTCCTGGTTTTGGCGTCCCCCGTGTATTTCTTCGGCTTCACGGCGCAGCTGAAATGCGTCATTGACCGCACATACGCCTTGCTGAAAGAAGGCACGCACATCAAACGCGCAGCCCTCTTAGTCACCTGCGGCGGCAGCACGGACGCGGCCGCGGCTTCGGTCCTGTCAACGTTCCGGCAGATTGCGGGCTACCAGGGCTGGGAAGAAGCCGGAACCGTCGTCGTCCCCGGCCTCCACCGCCGCGCCGACATAGAAGGCCGCGAAGAACTGGAGCAAGCCAGAAAACTGGGGGCGGGGCTTTAAAAAAGACAGCCCCAGAATTTCCTCAGTCAACAGGATATAGTTCGGATTGTTTGCTCATTAGTCGGCCTCCTTGAGTAATTCAATATGATTTTTCTTGTGGTCGATAATGCCGATGGTTTTCAGCTTAAATGGTTTCTTCATATTATAATTGGTTCATAAAGTCAAGGAGTAGTCGTATGTTGCGAAAGATTATTGAGATAGATGAGGAGAAATGCGACGGTTGCGAGCTATGCTCCGACGCTTGTCACGAGGGTGCTATTGGTATTGTGGATGGCAAAGCGAAACTTCTGCGCGACGACTATTGCGACGGGCTTGGAAACTGCCTGCCTGTTTGTCCGACAGGGGCGATTCGCTTTGTGGAACGGGAGGCTGTGGCATATAACGACGAGG
>JAITOE010000148.1 GCA_031290135.1 Eubacteriales Family XIII. Incertae Sedis bacterium | reverse complement strand
CTTCCGGCCAAGCGGATGTGGTGCAGATCGCGCGGGAGCTGCTGGTCGATCCCGATTTTGTCAACAAGGTGCGGACAGGGCGGGAGGACGACGCGCACCGCTGCCTGCGCTGCGAGACCTGCTTCTCCACCGCGTTCAGCAACCGGTACCACCGCTGCGCCATCAACCCCAAACTCGGCACATACACCGACAGCAAGTTTGAAATACCGCCCGCCAGAAAGCAGACGGTGCTTGTGGTCGGCGGCGGCGTCGCCGGGATGCAGGCGGCGCTTACGGCCTGCGAGCGCGGCCACGAGGTCATCCTTTGCGAGAAGAGCGATCGATTGGGCGGCGTGCTCAACTGCGAGCGGAGCGTCCCGTTCAAGGATAAACTGACGGCGTATTTAGACCGGCAGGCCCGCAAGGTCGGGCGGGCGAATATCGACGTGCGCCTGCATACCGAGGTTACGCCGGCTTACGCCGAAGAGCTGCGTCCGGGCGCCCTTGTCATCGCGGCGGGCGCCGTGCCCGTAATCCCGCCTGTTCCGGGCATTGACCGTCCGAACGTGAAAGGGGCGGCGGCCATATACGCCGATCCGGAATTGGCAGGCAAGAAGGTCGTGATCATCGGCGGCGGGCTCGTGGGGCTGGAATTGGCGATTCATCTTGGGGACATGGGCCGGGACGTCGCCGTGATCGAGATGCTGGATGAGATCAGCGACAGCGGGAATACCATCCACGCCATCGCCGTGCATAGCCAGCTGGAGCGCCTGCATATCCCCGTCGCGCTTTCCACGAAAGCCGTGGAGATCAACGAAACGGGCCTTGTAAGCGAAGGGCGGGAAGGGCGGAAGCTCTACCCGGCGGACACGGTGATCTACGCGTCGGGGCAGCGCCCCCTGTGGGAAACGGTGCAGGCGCTGAAATTCTGCGCGCCTGAAATTCATATCATCGGCGATTGCCGCGCACCGCGCGTGATCGCCGAAGCCACCCGCGAGGCGTACTACGCCGCAAGGGATATCGGCGCTTTTTAGGTTACTGTTGTTACATAGCCACCTGTAAAAGAAGGAGGAAAAAATATTGAATACGCATTACCCGCACCTTGGCAGCCCGATCCAAATCGGCGGCCTGACCTTCAAAAACAGGATATTCAACGCGCCTATGGCCCCGCCGGATTTTGGGCCGGACAGCGCGCTGACGAACAACAATATGGCCTACTACGACCTGCGCGCCAAGGGCGGCGCCGCGCTGGTCACGGTCAGCGAGGGCATCGTCCATATGGCGACGGGGCGCTCGCATACCAAGCAGCTTGCCTTGGACAACCCGCTCATCCTCCCGTCGCTGGCGAATACGGCGCGGACGATCCACAACCATAACTGTTACGCTTCGATAGAGCTGTCCCACGGCGGCAAATACGCGGGATCGCGCACGCAGGACGACTCAGGGAAGGCGATGACGCGCTACGGCCCTGTGGACGAGACGCTGGAAAGCGGCGCGGTGATCCGGGAGATGCCGGAAGAACTCATTTACGAAATAGCGGAGAGTTTCGGGAAGGCCGCCGCGCTCGCAAAGCAGGCAGGATTTGACATGGTGCTTCTCCACGCGGCGCACGGATGGCTGCTGCATCAGTTCATGTCCCCCGCCACGAATACCAGAAAAGACAAATGGGGCGGAGAATCCCACGAGAACCGCATGCGCTTCCCTCTGCTTGCCATACAGAAGATCCGGGAGGCCGCCGGCGCACGTTTCCCGATAGAATACCGCATGAGCGGCGCGGAACACGTCACCGGCGGCTACGGGGTAGAGGAGGGCGTCCGGATTGCAAAATCCATCGACGGCAAGGTTGATTTGATCCACGTGTCCGCAGGCGTGCATGAGAACCACGACGCTTTCATCATCACGCATCCGTCCATGTTTGTGCCGCACGGCAGCAACGTCCATCTCGCGGCGGAGATCAAAAAGCACGTCAAAACGCCGGTCGCGACGGTTGGCGGGCTGAATGATCCCGGCCAGATGGAAGAGATCATCGCATCCGGCCAGGCGGACGTCGTCGAGCTGGCCCGGCAGCTTCTCGCCGATCCCAGCTTCCCGTCGAAAGCGCTGAACGGGCGGCAGGACGATATCACGAAATGCTGCCGCTGCTTTACGTGCTTTGACAATCTTTTAACAACCAGGGTGTCGCGCTGCGCGCTGAACCCTGTGATAGGCAGGGAGCTGGATCACCAGTTCGCGTTCCCGCCCACGGCGCCGAAGAAGGTGGTTGTCGTCGGCGGGGGGCCCGGCGGCATGATGGCCGCCCTGTCCGCAAAAGCGAGAGGACACGCGGTCATCCTGTTTGAGAAAGGCGCGCGCCTGGGCGGCCAGCTGCTGTCGGAAGAGTTTGTGCCGTTTAAAGCGGATCTTTTCGCATATGCGCTGCAGCAGGCGCGCCGCGTCGCAGAGAGCGGGGTGGATGTGCGCCTGAATACGGCGTTCAAACGTGAAATGCTTGAAAAAATCGCGCCGGACGCCCTCGTGATCGCCGTGGGAGCCTCGCAGATCGTGCCGGACATTCCGGGCATTGGCGGCAGCAAGGTCGTGGGGCTGGAAGCCCTGCACCGGAAAGAGCCGGACGTCGGGCAAAAGGTCGTGATCCTGGGCGGCGGGCTTGTCGGCACGGAGTCTGCGGTATACCTCGACAGCATAGGCCGCGACGTCACCCTTGTGGAGATGCGCGGAGGGTACGCGCTGGATGCCGCAGAGATGCACAAGACGGGTTTGGAGCTGGAGCTGCGCCGCAACCGCGTCGATCTGCGCCTGAACACAAAGGCGAAAGCCGTCACGGACAGGGGACTTCTCTGCGAGGACGCGGACGGCAGGGAAATCCTTCTGGAAGCGGATACGATCCTGCTGGCTGCGGGGATGCGCCCAAACGCCGGCATCGTGGAAGAATTGCGCTACAGCGCCCCGCTCACATTCGCCGTGGGGGACTGTTTTAAAATCGGAAAAGTGGTGGATGCCGTTTACGGGGGCTACTACGGCGCCCTCGATATATAGGAAAGGTGAATTCAATGAAAAAAGTTGTTCTGGTAAAACCGGGGGAAGTCCGTGTCGAAGAAGCGGCGGTTCCGGAGCCGCGAAAGGGTGAAATTCTTTTAAAAGTACACAATATAGGGATCTGCGGCTCCGACATCCATATTTTTCAGGGCTTGCTGCCTTTCGTGCGCTTCCCTGTCGTGCAGGGACACGAAATGAGCGGCGAGGTGGCGGATCCCAACGGTTCGGCTCGCCTGAAAAAAGGGGACAGGGTGGTGATTATCCCGCGGACGCTTTGCCGCGAATGTGAGGACTGCAAGAGCGGCAGGGACAACTGGTGCAAAGATCTCAAGATTCTGGGGGTGCATACCGACGGCGTCGCCGCGGAATATGTCAGCGTGCCGGAATATCTGGCGCTCAAAATACCGGACGCGATACCCTATGACGTGGCAGCGATGATAGAACCGCTGGCAGTCACGGTGCATGCCTGCAACGTCGCGGGCGACCTGGCGGGCAAGAACGTCCTGGTGGTCGGGGCTGGCGTCATCGGGAACCTTGCGGCGCAGGCCGCCAAGGCGAAGGGCGCGCGGGTCATGATCGCAGGGCGCACACAATACCGCCTTGATTATGCGAAAGCCGCGGGGATAGATTTCTGCGTAAACGACCAAAAAGAAGACCTGGGGGAGGCGCTGAAGCGGGAGTTCGGCGGCGGCGCGGACGTCGTCTTTGAATGCATAGGCGTCGAAACCTCCGTAAACGAGTCGTTCCTCCGCTGCCGGAAGGGCGGCATCGTCATAATTGCCGGCATATTCGGCGAGCTGCAGCGGGTGGACATGTTTACTTTGCAAGACAAAGAGCTGATCGTGATCGGGACGATGCTCTATCTGAAATCCGACTTCGAAGAGTCCATTGCTTTGGCGCTGGAAGGGAAAGTCTCCCTGCCGCCGCTGATCACGGGGAGCTTCCCGCTGGAAAGATTTCAGGACGCATACGCCCACATTGCGGACAAGGCGAACCAGGTGATGAAGGTGATGATCAAGGTTCTGTGATCCCCCTGTGTTCATGTCCGTCTGGGGGGCAGTCCCGCCGGGATGTCTCTTCGAAAGGCAAGCCCGACATACCGAAGGATTAACACCAACGCTGCTCCACAGGGAACATGAGGGGAGGTTCTGTCGCTAACGGCGGCTAAGAAGTACGCCGGAAATGGTCTCGCTCTATTTCCTGCCGCAGGCATGAAATAGCTAAGCGAACCTTTTGCGGGCAGCTTTGCTGCCGCAGATGCCTCTTCTCCGAGAAATCCCGACGGGCCACCCTTTCTTGGACGGATGTTTGAACAGCAACAAACATTGAAATAATTGATACAATAATTTAAAATACTCACTTTACATTTCGCGCAGAAAGGTGTACTATAATTTTTGTAGAAGTTGAATTTTTATTTATCATTTGATGCTTGCTGCCGGGCGGCAAGCTGGTGCAATGCGCTAAAAATGCGTTAAAAAGGAGGTATTAAGAGATGAACCGGGTACAGAAGAAAGCTGCGAATCTCATCTTGAGCTACCTTGCGAACAACCCCATGGAACGGTTGCCGGCGATGTTAGACCTTGCTGAGAAATTGGACCGCGGGAATTTGCACGGTCCTCAAATTCGGACAATGCGAGAGATGCTTTGCACAAAGGGCAGCGTTTGGAACGGCTTTACCGAGCGCTTGTTCGAAGAGGTGGAACCGCGCTGCGTCCACAAGCTTTTAGAGTGCTTCTTCATCAACGGATCGCTGGAAGGCAGCGTAAAGGCCAGTGAAATCGCGCAGCAATACGAATGCAACGTGCCATGGGCAATCCTGATGGATCCGACCAGCGCCTGCAACTTGAAATGCACGGGGTGCTGGGCCGCCCAGTACGGAGGGAACAACAACCTCAGCTACGAGATGCTGGATTCCGTCATCCGGCAGGGCAAAGAGATCGGCATTCATTTTTATATTTTCTCAGGAGGGGAACCCCTCGTCCGGAAAAGGGACATCATCCGGCTTTGCGACGCGCATCCGGAATGTTACTTCTTCGCCTTTACAAACGGAACCCTGGTGGATGAAGAATTCTGCAAGGAAATCGTCAGGGTCGCCAATTTCACCTTGGCATTCTCCATCGAAGGCGATGAGGAATCCACAGACATGCGCCGCGGAAAAGGAACCTACAAGCACGTCATAGAAGCCATGTCCCTGATGCAAAGCTTCCGTCTGCCTTTCGGTTATTCCACCTGCTATCACAGCAAGAACACGGAAAAGGTCGGATCCGATGCCTTTATTGACGACATGATCAGCCGCGGCTGCCGTTTCGCGTGGAATTTCACTTACATGCCCATCGGCGAAGGCGCTCCCGTGGACCTGCTCGCTACGGCGGAGCAAAGAATATGGATGCACAAGCGCATCCGGGAAATCCGTGACACGAAACCCATCTTTGCCTTGGATTTCTGGAACGACGGCGAATATACCGAAGGCTGCATCGCGGGAGGGCGCCGCTATCTGCACATCAACGCGGCCGGCGACGTGGAACCCTGCGCCTTTGTCCATTATTCGAACGTAAACATCCATGACGTGAGCCTGCTGGACGCCCTGCAGTCCCCCATCTTCAAGGCGTACCGCAACAACCAGCCGTTCAACGGCAACCATATGCGCCCCTGCCCCCTGCTTGACAACCCCGAAACCCTGCGGAAAATGGTCAAGGAAAGCGGCGCGCGGAGCACGGACATGCAGGCGCCGGAGAACGTGGACGATCTGGTCTCCAAGACATTGTCACAAAGCGAAAAATGGGCGGCGACGGCGGATCCCATCTGGACGGAGCGGGAACGGCAGCTGACGGAGGAACGGGTCGAAATCGCGTAATTCCTGCATACCAATCGATCCATGTCATCATTCAGAACGATCAATTTATGGCATGCCGCGTCAAAAAGCGCGGCCTGACGCGGAAAATCCCATGTTTGCAAGCAATTTGCAGACATGGGATTTTTTCATGCCCGCTGTCCGGCAGTTACTGTTATGAAACTTAGGTATGTAGAACCGTCGCTGCGGGACGGGCATATGTGGCAGCAAAGCTGCCGCATAAGGTTCGCTTAGCTATTTCCAGCCTGCGGCAGGAAATAGAGCGAGACCATTAACCCGCCGGTCGGGCGGCTGACGCCTATGCGGGCGCTACACTCGCGTTGCACGACTATTCAAACATCCGCGTTCGAAGGCGCGTCAGGGCTTTGCGCGGAATATCTGAAAAAACAGCCCGAAATATTCCGCGAGCTTTTCTTCCAGATCGAAAGCGCCCTCTTTCAGCAGCCAGTCGTAGACGACGCCGCGGGTCATCACCAACAGATAGTCTTCGATGTACGCGGCATCGTATCCCGCCGCGAACTGGCGTCGATCCAGCCCGTCCGTCAGGATTTGCCTGAGCAGGACGTACATATAGCGCTCCCTGTCGAGCAACAGCTTGTCCTGTCCCTGAAAAAGCAGCTTTACGTTGTCGTAGCCCCGGAGGACATTGTATCTGGCATAATGCCGCAGAAACAGCAGGAGGTTGTCGGATACGTCCGGCGAGGTCGCCTGCGGCGCGACTTCGTTTTCATAATAACTGTCGATCTCCTTGTACAATTCCAGAAAGATTTCCCGTTTTGACTTGTAATGGTGATAAAAGGCGCCTACGGAAACGCCGGCCAGCTTGCTGATATCCTCTATCGTCGTATTGTCAAACCCGCGCTTTTCGATCAGTTTTATGGCGCTTTGAAAAATTTTATTCTTTGTCTTTTTAGCCTGCATGACGCGTGCCGTGGCTTTTTTCTTCATCCTGTTTCTCCTTGGGGGAATTTGTATTCATTGTACTCCTTGCCGCGATATTTATCAATAAATTTTCCGAAACAATTGACAGAACCCATTCGCTAAATCGGTTCTGTCTATTGCGCACGGAGTTTCAGGGGTTTATAATGAAGAAGTAAGCAAAAACGGTAAATCTCAACGGTTGCGCAGTTTTACGGAGGAGGGTTGAAAAATGGACGGACGTTTGAACGGGAAGGTCGCATTGATCACGGGCGGGGGCGCCGGGCTTGGTGCCGCGTTTACGAAACGCTTTGTCGCGGAAGGGGCAAGGGTGCTGATCAGCGGGCGCCGCAGGGAGGTTCTTGAAACACTGGCGGCGTCGCTGCCGGCCGGATCCGTCGCCGTGTACCCCGGCGACGTCGCAAATCCGGAGGACGCGAAAGGCATGGTGGAAGCGGCGGTAAAATTCGGCGGAAAGCTCGACACGCTGATCAACAACGCCGGCATCGACCCCCCAGGCGCCGTTGCGGACCTCCCCGTGGAGCAATGGCAGCGGATTCTCGGCACGAACCTCACCGGCGCCTTTTACACGATGAAATTCGCCATCCCCCACATGATCGCGAACGGCGGCGGTTCCATTATCAACATCTCGTCCTTGGCCGCGCTGCGCTGCATCCCTTCCATGCCGGCGTATATCGCGTCCAAGGCGGGGCTGATCGGGCTTTCGCAGTCGGCGGCGCTGGACTATGGCGCCAAGAATATCCGCTGCAACGTGATTTGTCCGGGCGCCACCCGGACGGAGATGCTGGAAATCGCCATGGAGCCTTTAGCAAAGGCGCAGGGCACGGATGTCGCCGGCGCGCTGAACCTCATGACGCGGTTCTGTCCGTTTCCGAGGGCCGCGCATCCGGATGAAATCGCGGGCACTGCCGTGTACCTCGCCAGCGAGGACGCCTCTTTCGTGACGGGGGCCGTCCTGCCGGTGGACGGCGGCGCCTGCGTCGTGGATCCCAACGGCGCGGCCCTATCCAGCGGCGGCGTGAGCTGGGGAGAATGAGAACCCGTCAGAACCGTTACTGTCATGAATCTTAGGTATGTTGATCGCCGCTGCGGGACACCGCTACGTCCTTTGTCGTTGCGAGGAGCGAAGCGACGAAGCAATCCATACTGCGCCACTGGATTGCTTCGCGACCCTCGCAATGACGGAGGATATGATGCCCGCCCCCCCAGCTGGTTAGATTCGTTCCGTTTGGTGACGGAACCCGTCAGAACCGCAGGACCGGTTTTATGGCTGCGCCGCTGCGGGCGTCTCGGAACGCCTGTTCGACGTCCTTGAAATCATAGAAAGTGACGAGCTTGTCCACGGGAAGCCGCCCTTCCTTAAAATACCGCACCAATTCCGGGAGGAAGCGTTGCGGGTCGGAGCCGCCTTCGGTCAGGCCGGCAAGCGTGACGCTGGGGTTCATGAGATAGGGTTCCAGCGGCAAGCTGATTTTTTCTTCGCCCGTGACGCTGACCACCACGGCGGTTCCCAGGCGCCGCAGGCAGGCCAGCGCCTGAAGGGTCAGCGCGGGGATGCCGGAGGATTCGACGCTGCCGTGGGCGCCGCCGCCGGTGAGCCGTTTGATCTCCTCGACGGCATCCCGCTCGTTCCCGTTGACGACGTGGGTCGCCCCCACCGCCCGCGCCGTCTCCAGCCGGGAGGGGATCACGTCCACGCCGATAATCGTACCGCACCCGGCGATGGCGCCCGCCATGATCGCGCTCATGCCGACGCCGCCGCAGCCGAACACCGCCAGCGACGTGCCGGGTTCCGGTTTCAGGCGGTTCAGCACGGCGCCCGCCCCGGTCTGGACGCCGCAGCCGAGGGAGCAGAGCTTCGCCAGCTCTTCGTCCGAATCAACGTCGGCTCTCACCGCGTTTCTCGCGTCCACGACGACATGGGTCGCGAAAGACCCCTGCCCGAAAAAGGACGACACCGCTTTCCCGTTCTGCGAGAAACGTTTTGTGCCGTCCCTGTACGTGCCTTCAAAAAAGAGCGCGTTCAGATGATCGCAGGCGTAGGGATGCCCGCCGGCGCAATAGGCGCAGGCCCCGCAGGACGGAAAGGTCATAATGACGCGGTCCCCCTTCTTCAGCGATCCGACGCCGGGACCCACGTCCTCGACGACCCCGGCTCCCTCATGCCCGAAAATAGCCGGCAGCGCCACCGGGATGAGCTGCCGGATGCCGGCGCCGTCCGTGTGGCAGACGCCGCACGCCACAGTGCGCACGAGAACCTGCGAAGGTCCGGGCGGCGCAAGATCGACTTCTTCGATGGAGAGCTGCCCTTTTTCGTGTGTAACAGCCGCAGTCACTTTCATGTCGCGCCTCCCTCAGTCTTCGTCCCCTTCCGGCCACCATTCGCGGTCGCCGCACATCACATTGGCGTTCATTTCGTTGCTTTTGCGCAATTTCGCGCCGAAAAAACGTTTTTCGATGTTGTAGAAAAACGCTTCCACCGTGGGCTTCTTCGCCAATTCCTCCTCGGTGGCGAGAAGATAATCCCGCGTGAAATCCAAACCGGTTTCGTCAAAGGGCATGTTCTCCGTGGCGTGGCCGGGAATGATGACGTCCGCGCCCATGCTGCGGATATTCTCCAGCTCCGCCAGCCAGTTTCTGCGCCCTTTCGCCGAGACCTCACAGGTGAAAGGATGTGCGCCGCTGAACACGATGTCGCTGCAAACCACGGTTTTGATGGAGGGAATCCAGACCTTGGAATTGTATTTCAGATCGCCCCACACCTTGCCATGGATCTCGATGCGTTCGCCGTCCAGCTCCAGATGCCCGTCTTGCAGCGGGAGGATCGAAAATTCCTTGTGCGGGCAGTTCAGCACGCCGATCTCCTTCTCCCAGTGCTCCAGTTTCGGGAACAGCTGCGCGTGGATCGTCGGAATGTCCTCCTCCAGCGCGTACACCTTGGCTTCGGGATAGGCGTTCAGAAATACCTCCGTCCCGAAATAGTGATCCGGGTGGGCGTGCGTCAGAAAGATGGATTTGAGCTTCTTGCCGGCCTCCAGCAGCTCCGCCACGACCCGGTGGGCATTGGAGAGCGTCCATTGGGTGTCGATGACGATGGCCTCCTCCTTGCCCATGATGATCACGGACGCCACACGAAAGCCGGAATCCCGGCTGATACAGGTCAAGGTCCACAGTTTTCCTTTGCCATGTACATGTTTTCTGATCTCCATAGGGGCATCCTCCTCAACGATTTTTCGCAAACGCCGCCGTCTATTTTTCGCCCGCCGGTGTTTTCGTCTTGTAATAGCTGCCTGTCAGATTTCCGGGGTTAAACGCCTCCCTGACCTTCCATTGATATTCGGCGATGGCGGGCTGCGGCAGGTTTTTATAGATTTCGTCGTGTTCTTCCTGGGTATAGTTATAGGCGTCCTCCCGCCGCGCGTCGCAGTTCCACCTGCCCATGTCCGGGCCCAGTCCCTTGGAGATCATCCATTTCTGCGTTTCGTCGATGAATTCTTTTGTGCCTTTGATGGAAGCCTTGTCGTAGGCGTCGAAGTGGACGAAGAATTCCCAGCCGGTGGTGCCGCCGCCGCCGATGCCCGACATGCTGCCCATGTCCGAATCACCGCCCACGGCGGCGATGTGCGGGATCTTTTGCTCCCATTCCCGTTTCAGGGCGGAGGCCTCTTCCATGAGCGGCGCCGTGACGAAGACGTTGGCGCTCATGCCGAAATTGCCCTCGTAAGAACCGCACAGGGTGTAGTTCAGGTTCTTGCGCCCCAGCCGCAGCAGGTACAGCAGCACGAAGTCGTGCGTCTCCTTGTCCAGCATGTATTCCGACTTCCAGCCGTGGGTTTGTTTTAAAATCTCATCGACGGCATTTTCCTTGTACGCCAGATCCCGTTCCGTGAAGCCCGCCAGGACGATCTGCACGTCGATCTTCATTTTTTCGTTTTCCGCCTTGATGCGGGGATCCGCCATCAGGGGCAGCATGTCGCTGAACTGTTTGTCCTCGTGGGTCAGGATTTCGACCATGGCGGTTTTAATGTCGCGGCCGAACATGCTGAACTGCCGGTGTCCCAGATAGACGACGTCGGCTTCATGGAAGAGGCGGAACGCCTCCGCGTAGTCGTCCCATTCGGGGAAACACAGGGTATAGGCGCGGAAGTTTTCTAAGCCCTCCGTTTTGTAGACGGGCGCCCGGCCGCGGGTCGGGATGACCTTGGGACCCGGCCACGGGTGCAGGCGGACCGCCATTTTCGTGCAGACGCCCATCGTGCCCGCAGTGCCCTGCCAGCCGCGCAGGATCGCCCGCGCGCTGGGACCCGGACCCTCGCCGCAGAACCAGTTCCCGTCCGAGCCGAGGCTGCCCGTGCGCAGGATTTCGCCGTCCGGCAAGATCCATTCCGCGCCCAGCAGGTTTTCGCTGGCGATGCCCATGAAGATGGAGCTGGGGCCGAAGCCCACCCAGCCCGCCGTGCCGGCCAAGGTCGAGCTGCTGCAGCCCACGCCCGCCATGTTGCAGTTCAGGCCGTATTTCATGGATTCCACCTGCACCACCGCGCCGATGGCGAAAGGCTCTATGACGGCGATCATGCCCTTGGGGTCGATCTCGACCTTTCCCATGCGGATCAGGTCGATCTGGATGGCGTAGTCGCTGCCGATGTAGCCCATGGCAGCCCAAAACGTGGATGCCGCCTTGAACTGGATCTTATATTGGTTGCAGATCCGTATGATCTGCTGTATTTCCTCCACGCTGCCGGGCAGCAAAACCGCCTGGGGGCGCGGCGTCTGATGGTCGAAAGGGCCGTAATGGGCGGAGGACTGTGACGTGATGCATCTGTAGGTCTCCGTGACGGCGGGGTCTTCCGAGATGTTCCTCTTTCCGACGATATCCGCAAGCGCACGGTACGCTTCTCTTTCCAATGCCATCTTTCCGTCTCCTTTCTATAAGGCGCGCGCGACGAGATCCACGATATCCAGCACTTGCATCTGCCTGCCGTCCTCGTCTTTCGCCCGGCGCAGGTTCTGTACGCACCAGGGGCAGGCGGCGACAAGGGCTTCGGCGCCCGTGGCCTGCGCCTCCGTGACCCGCTCGTCCGCCGTCGCGCCGGAAAATTCCGGGTTGGACACGCTGCACCCGCCGCCGGCGCCGCAGCACCAGGCATATTCCTTTATGCGCTCCATCTCGACGAAACGCAGGCCGGGGATCGCCTTGAGGAGGTTCCGCGGCGCGTCGTACACGCCGTAGGTCCCCGCGTAGCGCGGGCGGGGCGGATCCCAGGTGTGAACTTGATTCAGCACTTTCTTTTCCGTGCCGTCCCACGGCGTGTACGCCTCCCCAAGCCGGCCGAGGTGGCAGGGATCGTGGTAGGTCACGGTCAGGTCTACCTTCCGGTGAAAGCTGAGCTTCCCGGAAGCCAGCAATTCGTCCAAGAGTTCAACGGCGTGAACCACCTTCACGTCGATGCCCAGCTTCGCGTATTGGCGCCGGAACGCGTGGCAGCAGTCCGCGCAGGGGGTCACGACGGTTTTGACGCCCATGGCTTTCAGGGCGTTCCCGTTGTGCGCCGCCTGTTTTTCAAAGGCGTCCTTGAAGCCCATCTGTTTTGCGCGGCCGCCGCAGCACATGTCGGCATTTCCAAGATATCCCAGATCGACGCCGGCATCCTGCAGGATCTTTACATAGCGCCGCGCCTGTCCCTGCAGCGCGGGCGTGTAGCTGTACTGGCATCCCGCGAAAAAGGCGTATTCCGCGCTTTGCGCCGTCAGGTCCTTCAGGCCCAGGTCTTTGGCCCAGCCGGTCCGGTCCGACTGCTTTTCGCCGGGCAGCAGGGTCTTTTCACGCTCCAGCTGATCGATCGCCGCCTTCTGGGCGGGATAATACTTCCCAAGCGACACAGCCCGTTCTTTCAGGGCGATGTTAAAATCCAGCGGTTCCAGGTTGTAGCGGGTGATCTTGCAGGCGATGTCGCAGGCGCCGCAGGCCATGCAGCTGTGGATCGCCTCCGCGGCGGTGTCCGTGAAGTCCGACCTGCCGTCTAAAAGCACCTGCCCCAGCTGAAAGCGCCCGCGGGCGGAGTAGGTGTTGAAATGGTAATATCCGGCGCTGGGGCAGTTCCGCCCGAAGCGGTTGCTCGCGATCTTCTCATAGGGCGTCCATTTGCAGGCGAGGCAGTTGCTGCAGCGCTCCATCATAGGCCTGAAATCTTCCAATGTTATTTCCATGCTCATATTCGCGTCCTCCTTTGCCGGCTCGCTACACGGTTAATTTTCCGGGGTTCAAAATGCCGTTCGGATCGAAAATCCCCTGCAGCCTCTTTAAAACCCTGAGGGATTGCGCGTCCTTGTTCAGCTGGATTCCTGCCCACTGCCCGTATGGCCTGGAATAATAGCCGCCTAAGCGGGCGATTTCCGCGCTGGCTTTCGCAAACAGCGCCTTGACGCGGCGCGTCTGCTTCGCGCTGGCGGGATCATAGGGAAAAGTAAATTCCATGTGCCAGGCGCTTCCGAGGTGCTTGGGCTGGATGTATACGCCGATGTCTTCGGCGGGGTATCCCGCTTCTTCCGCCAATGTCCGGACGCATGTCAGGAACTGTTCTGTTTTGTCGAGCCGGGTCACGAAAAAAATATCCCGGTGCGAACCGGCATAGCGGTCTTTCCAATAGACGCCGTCACAGGTGCCCGACGCTTCTTTCCAGAGCGTGCTTCCGCTCAGATGGGGGATGCCTTCCGCCAGGTTCAGCCCGTTTTCCTGCGCGATGTCGATGAGGTCTTTGCTCCTTGCTTCAAAGCGCTGTTCCGGCAAAAGCTCCCGCCCCGCCACGCCTACGGCCACGATCCACGGCGGCAGGATTTCGCGCCAGGCGGAGATTTCTTCGGAATTTTTCCCCAGCAAATGCGCCAGCTGGCTTTTGTTCAAAACAAAAATTTCGTCGGGGAAGCGGGTCCACATCGCCTTATGGAGAAAGCCCTCCAGCTGCGAAAGCTTGTCGGCGGATGCGATGAAAAGCGTGTGCAGCAAGGGTTTGACCGCGCATTTCAGCGAAGCCCAGGTCACGATGCCCATGCTGCCCTGCGCCGCAGTCAGCACGCGGTAAAAGTCCAGCATCCACGGCCCCATCATGTTGACCTGCCATTTTTCCTCGGACTGCTGTTTTTCCAGATCCCGGATGCCGCCGCCCGCCTCGCCGGTGAACATGCGGACGCCGTCGCCCCATGTAACCTCCACGCAGCGGAGGGGATCGAAGTAGGACCACTGGATCATGGGGTTCAGCCGGGGTTCTCCTTCCAGCACGCTGGCCAGCACGGATTTCTCCTTTTTGGGTTTCAGGCTGCCGGGGAGGGTCAGGTTCTCTTTTTCGAGCGCCGCGTTCAGCTCGTCGTAGGTGACGCCCGGTTCCACGACCGCTATCCGGTGCCGGCGGTTCACGCTGCGCACCTTTTTCATGCCGCTGAGATCGACGGCGACGGCGCCGGGGACGCTGGGCGCGCTGCCGCCCCGCAGGCGCGTGCCGCCGGAGCTCACGGGGACGAGCGGGGTCTTGGTCCGGTTCGCCCATTTTACCAGCGATTCCACGGCTTCTCCGCTGTCCGGCTTTACGGCGAGCCATGGCGGAAAATGCAAATCAAAGCTGTGGCTCTCCGCATAAGCCGCGAGGACGCCGGGGTCGTCCAAAACCTTGCCGTCGCCCAGTGTTTTCACCAGATCTTCTTTTACTGCCATACGCCTTTCCTCCTCAAAACCATTCTGCAAAATAAATTCACCGAACACATTCAGTATATTCCGGTTTTGCAGCGCTGTCAATTCATAAAGTGAGTAACCCGGATTATCACTATTATAAATACAACAATGAGGATTGTTCATTTTACATCTTCAAAGATGAGGGATATAATAAAGGCATAAACGCAGCGGAATGGAACAGAATAGGAGAAGAAAATGGGAAAACTCGTAAAAAAGACGCAAATGACGACAGGCGGCCCGTGTTTTGTCTATGTGGACGAAGAAGAGAACAAGATCGTGCGCGTGACCCCCATAGACTTGACGGAGGACGACGCCCCCTCCTGGGAGATCGAAGCACACGGGCGCGTATTCACCCCGCCGCGCAAGACGACGATGACGCCCGTCACGGCGGGGTCGAAAGCCATGGTCCACTCAGAACGCCGCATTCTTTATCCGCTGCGGCGGATCGGATTTGACGCCAAAGGGGAGCGCAACGAGGAAAAACGCGGCGAACCGCAGCCGGGCGGGGATCCGAAATATCCGGGCTACGCGCGCATCAGCTGGGACGAGGCGCTGGACATCGTCTGCGACGAGATCCGCTACTGCAAACGCGAGGTCGGCCCCGGCTCCATGGTCATCGAGCCGTCTTCCCACCATCTGTGGGGCTTCCTCAACTACAGGCATTCCTCCCTGTTCCGCTTCATGAACGCGGTGGGCATGACCTACGCGGACCACAATCCGGATAGCTGGGAAGGCTGGCACTGGGGCGCGGTCCACATGTGGGGACAGGCCGGGCGGCTCGGCATCCACGAGCAGACGGACGGGTTCGAGGACTGCCTGCAAAACTGCGAGATGATGGTCTTCTGGTCGTCCGACCCGGAAACGAACAACGGCATCTACGGCGCTTTCGAGAGCACGGTCAGGCGGCAGTGGATGAAGGAACTCGGCATAAAATTCGTATTCATCGATCCGTTCTACAACCACACGAACGCGCTTTACGGCGGCAAGTGGTTCTCGCCGCGCCTCGGCACGGACGCGGCGTTCGCGGCGGCCATCGCCTACGTGTGGCTGAAAGAGGGAACTTACGACAAGGATTTCGTCGCGACGCACACTTTCGGTTTTGAGGAGTGGGAAAAATACATTCTGGGCGAATCGGACGGCCAGCCGAAAACGCCGGAATGGGCGGCGGAGGAATGTAACCTCAAAGCGCACGACATACGGGCGCTCGCCCGCGAATGGGCAAAACACAAGACCATGCTCGCGGCCGGCGGCAAGGGCGGCTGGGGCGGCGCCTGCCGAAGCCCCGTCGGCATGGACTGGAGCCGCATGATGATCGCCCTCATCGCCATGCAGGGGATCGGCAAGCCGGGCGTCAACCTCTACACGACGACGGAGGGCGTGCCCGTGGACAGCGATTTCTACTTCCCCGGCTACGCGGACGGCGGGCTTTGCGGCGACGCCGAAAATTCAGCGGCAGGCGCGGTCTGGCAGGCGCGCATGTTCGCCCACGGGACGGGTTCACGGCCCTTGGTGAGCAATCTTTCGACGGCTGCCGGCGTCCATATCCCCAGGCTCGGCGTCCCTGAATGCATTACGGACGATTACGTGGAATGGAGCGGACGCGGCTTTGTCGGCGCCGGCATCGAACAGCAGTTCCACCGCTACCATTACCCGGCGGACGGCTACCCCCGCATCCATATGTACTACAAATACGGCGGGCCGCACATCGGCACCATGGGCGAGACGAACCGCTACGCCAGGATGTACCGCACGAAGAGGCTGCCTTTCGCCGTCAGCCAGTCGGTCTGGTTTGAAGGCGAGGTGCCATTCGCAGACATCATCCTGCCGGCCTGCACGAACTTTGAACGCTGGGACGTTTCCGAATGGGCGTCCAACTCGGGCTACAACCCCGACAGCCACAACCAGGCCAACCACCGCGTCATCCTGTTCCAGCAGCAGTGCATCAAGCCGCTGGGCGAGTCCATGAGCGATTACCATATTTTCTGGGAAATCTGCAAGAGAATGGGCGTTGGCGACGTATTCTCCGAGGGCAAGGACATGCTTGAATGGTGCGAGCAGGCCTACAACGCCTCGGACATGCCCAGCAAGATGAGCTGGGCGGATTTCAAGAAAAAGGGCTACTACATCGTGCCCGTGGACGGAAAAGCACCTTCCGCGCCGCCGTTCCGCTGGTTTTACGAGGACCGCGAGCAGGACACCCGCGGCTGGATATCCCATCCGCGCCCCGGCGACACGCTGGCCCTCAAAGGACTCCAGACGCAGTCCGGCAAAATCGAGTTTGTGTCGAACAGCCTGAAACGTTTCGGGCATTACGACACGGACGACAAGGAAAGGCCGCTGATGCCTATGTACATCCCGTCCTGGGAGGGACATCACAGCGAACGTTTTAAGAAATATCCCTTGGCCGTCGTGACGCCGCACCCCCGTTTCAGCTTCCACACCATGGGAGACGGCAAGGACGCGTTCATGAACGACATCATAGACCACCGCGTCCTCATAGACGGGCATTATTACTGGATCATGCGCATGAACCCGGAGGACGCCGCCGAACGCGGCATCAAAAACCACGAGCTGCTCAGGGCGTACAACGAGCGCGGGGAGGTCATTTTCGCGGCACAGCTGACGGTCCGCATCCCCAAGGGAACCTGCCACTGCTACGAGTCCTCTGCGGAATACCAGCCCATCGGCAAGCCTGGCGAATCCCCCGACCGGGGCGGCTGCATCAACATCCTCACGCCGGGCCGCCGTCTCTCGAAGTACGCCAGCGGCATGGCTACAGAACACGCGCTTGTGCAGATTGAAAAATGGCAAGGAAGCGCGGCGATAGGAGGTGCTACAAAATGAAGCAACATTATATCGTGCTGGACGTGGCCCTGTGCCACGATTGCAACAACTGTTTCGTCGCCTGCAAAGACGAGCATGCGGACAACAGCTGGCTGCCTTATACGCAGCCCATGCCCTGGCACGGGCACCGCTGGATGAACATCCAGCGCTTAGAGCGGGGGGAGGGGGACCGCGTGGACGTGGCGTTTCTTCCGACGCCCTGCCAGCACTGCGCGGACGCGCCCTGCGTCAAAGCGCACCCGGACTGCATATCCCGCAGGAGTGACGGCATTGTGCTTCTGGACCCGCAGAAGGCGCAAGGGAAAAAAGATATTATGGACAGCTGTCCCTACGGAGTCTTCTATTGGAACGAAGAAAGTGCGGTCGCGCAAAAATGCACAATGTGCGCACATCTTTTAGATGACGGCTGGGCAATGCCGCGCTGCGTGCACAGCTGCCCGACGGGCGCCTTGCAATTTTACACGGTAGAGCCCGAAGAAATGGAAAAAAAGGTCGCGAAGGAGAAGCTGTCTTCCTATCGCGCGGAGATTGGAACCAAGCCGAATGTTTACTACAAAAATCTGTACCGCTTCACGAAGAACTTCATCACGGGAGCCGTCCTGAAGGACGATGACTGCCTGGAGGACGCGGTGGTGCAGCTGACCGGCAACGCGGTGGATTCCGCGCAGAAAACCGATTATTTCGGCGAATTCAAATTCGACGGCTTAGACGACGGGGCATACACGCTCTCCGTGAACGGAAAGGCCGTGAAAACAGTGGAAATAAGTAGCAAATCCGTCAATGTAGGGGAGATCCCCGTATAGCGCGGCATAGTCAATTTCATCTCTTGACGCACCCCTTTGAAATCGTCGATAAACGATTCAAGGGGGTGCGTCGTTTTTTCTTTTCAATGGTTTTACCGTGAAATTATTGGCAAAGAAACCGGAGCAGTGCTATCACGCTGGAGTAAAATTCCGCTGACGAGAATTTGCTTGAAAGGTAATGCGGGATTTTTAATACGTTCACAAAGTAAATCAAGCGCACATTTACCCATATGTTCTGAAGGGATGTCGATTGTTGTTAGCATCGGGTCTGTCATGCGCGAAAATGGAATGTTGCCAAATCCGATAATGGAAATGTCTGAGGGAACATGATAGCCAAGTTGTTTCAATACTTTTGTGCAACCAATTGCGAAAGTATCATTTTCAGCTAAAAAAGCGGTCGGCAAAGACTTTTTTCTCAGAAACAGAAGATCCTGCATATCCAAGATGCAATCATTCATGGATGGGCCGACAGAGTAAATGTAATTTGTATCAAGGGGAAGATTCAGATTCTGTATTCCGGTGAAAAAGCTATTTTTGCGTTCAAGCGTGTTCGCAGTTTCAAGGCAACTGTGAATCAACCCGATTTGCCGATGACCAAGGGAATGAAGATGTTCCAATGCAAGCCGGGTGCAATACTCATTGTTGAGCGAGACACTGTCAACAGGACAAAACGGCATTTTGCTATCGATCATGACGATGGGCGTGTTACGCTTTGAAAAATACTGTTCATAGATCAACGGCAGTTCGGTTCCCAGCAAAATGATTCCACTCAATGGATTGTTGTCAAGCATATTAAGATTTTTAAGAAATTCTCCTTCGTGGCATACGCTGATTGAAACCCCAAGGTTGCGTTCCCGCGCTTCCCGGCCAACCACATCGATGATAGACGTTACAAGGCTATCGTTTTTATCTGGGTCGTACCCGACTGTTGAGTATCGGAATAAATACAACCCGCCCACTTGTCCGTCCGGTTGTGCATTTGCGTTCAAATATCCGTGTACTTTCAACAATCGCGTAACGCGCTCACGGGTCTTGTCGCTTACGCCTGGTCGATTATGAAGAACAAGTGAAACGGTTGAAGAAGACACACCAAGAATGTTAGCGATTTCTTTTAATGCCATTGCGTTTTTTTTCACCTTATGACCTCATGTCGTGTATGCGAGAATGCAAGTGCCCAATGTCTATTTATCATTATCATCTGATAACGTTGTAGACAACGAAGTAATCATCAAAGCCGCAACGAAAGCACCGGGATCAAGAATCTGTCTTGAATCTTCGCCGCGCACGGCAATTCTTCCATGTTTTGCTCGCAGTCCCACCGTATTCATGGCACCATGTCGAGCTTTTATTGCGGCAATGCGCAGAATATCGTGAAATTCTGCGGAGAATCGAATTTTTTTCATTTCCTGCACAGCCGGATCCAATCCATCCAAAAATGTTTTGTCTCCCGGCTTGGATTTTCCATGTGCCATGATGGCGTTTTCGAAAGCTTCCAAGAGTAACCACAAATCAATTTTTGCTATTTGGGTTTTCCCTTCGATAGACTTTCCTGCATCCATCAAACCAAATGCAATGAGCGTTCCCAGACTGGATGGCGCATGTACAGACATCGCTTTCCCGGCCTGGTAAAAAAGAAATCCGATATTGTCGTTATCAATTACATCAACAGCATCAAGAACTGCGTTGAACCCATCTGTCATGGCTAGCCCAAGATCTCCATCGCCGGCGATCGCATCAAGCTTGATCAGATATTCTTTATGATCGTTCATGGTTTCTGTCCATGCGCGAAATATGCGTTTGAAATCTGTAACTGTTAAGTCCATCTATGACAACTCTCCAATCTAAAGTCTTCTCATGAATAATGCCTATAACTATCGCTGGACAAAAAATGATGTGTCAGTCGGCCTTGACAACAATCGCTTCAATTCATCATCCAACCTGAAAATAGAAATGGATATACCGGACATTTCGAGGGATGTGGCAAATTCCCCCACATATGCGCGAAAGATTTTTAACCCGTTTCCACTTAAAATATTATGAACGTGGCTGAATGCGATATATTGCTCTTCAAGCGGTGTGCCGCCGAGGCCATTCATCAGGACGGCGACATCGGTGTTTCGCGGAAGGGACATATCGTGCAGGATGGGTTCCATCATTTCGTGTACAATTTCCCTCGCCGACATCAGTTGCCCTCGGCGGACGCCGGGTTCTCCATGGATGCCGATGCCGATTTCCATGTCATCCTCATTTATTTCAAAACTGGGATGGCCAACGCGGGGAATTGTGCATGAAGAAAGCGCCACAGCCATTGTTCGTACATTGTCGGCCGCTTTTTGTGCGATCCGCGCGACCTCATCGAGCGTCGCCATTTCTTCCGCCGCTGCGCCGGCGCATTTATAAATAAAGAAAATACCTGCAACGCCGCGGCGGTTTTCCGGCCTGTCAGCGGCCAGATCGTCCATGGCCACTACCGATTTAATGCGAATTCCGTCTTCGGTTTCTGCAGTTTCGGCGGCAAGTTCAAAATTCAATCTATCCCCGCCATAATTCCCATAAATATAAAGAATGCCGGCTCCTGTGCTGACTGCGCGCGTTACGGAGATGATCTGCTGTGTGCTTGGAGATTGAAAAACCTCTCCGATACTGCATCCGTCAAGCATTCCTTCCCCGATGTAGCCAAGGAATAAAGGCAGATGCCCGCTTCCGCCTCCCGTGACGATGCCGACTTTTTGGGGGGTGATGTGTGCCTTTACCATAGCATGGATGTCATTATCGACATAGGTCAGCCGATCAGGATGCGCAAGGTAAATGCCGTGCAACATGTCATTTACAAATGTTTTTGGCGTGTTGATAATTTTTTTCATCGGCGCAGATCCTCCTTTTATGGAATGCAATCATTGTAAGTATTATAACACATAAACTTCATGAAAGGATACTATTTTATGGATTTATTAAAATTTAAATAGTTATTTTAGTTAAAACGATAAATCAAATTAAACTTCAGGATGATTGAAATCAGAATGATCAGGGTTCGAGAAATGTAAATCCGCCACTAAATTGACTTATAAATGGCTTAATATTAATATAAAATTGAATTTTTGAAATAAGAACACAATGAATTGCGTAGCCTGTTTTCCCTCGAAATATCATTTAAAATAACACTAAAAAATTATTTTTTTCATATTGACTTTCGGAAAAAAAATTGTTATACTAATGGTGAAACCTGAAGTTTTATTAAACATTTTAGCAAATCGTTTTTGGCAAGCGGGCAATGGCCGACAATAAGTTTTGTTTTCTGGGAAGTTATGTGGAGGTAGGGTAGCCATGTCTGATTCATTCATGATAGGCATTGATGTCGGCGGCACTTTTACGGACGGCGTTGCCGTTGATGGCAAGGGCCGGACGTTCATCGCAAAATCCAGCTCGACGAAAGAAGACCCCTCTGTCGGCGTGATGAATACGCTTGCAAAACTGGCCGGTATCGCAGGTATGCCGTTGGAAGCTTTTGTGCCGAACATATCCAGGTTTATCTATGGCACAACAGTGGCCACGAATGCTTTGATCCAACGCAAAGGGCTCGATATCGCTCTAATCACGACAAAGGGCTTCAGGGATCAATTGAACCTCCGGAGAATTTGGCGCGAGGACGGATACGATCTTCGCGCAATTGCGCCGGAACCGTTTGTTTCACGGAGCCGGACATTTGAAGTCGCGGAACGCATTGATTTCAAAGGCGAAATCATCGCGCCGCTGAATGAAGCGGATGCGGTCTATGCGGCTACTCAGATAAAAGCGCTCGGAATCGATTCGGTTGCGGTATGCCTGTTGTTCGGATTTGTGAATTCGTTACTATTCACAGCCACTTTAGGCGTAACAAGAAACGAGCCACTGAATAGACCGCATAATATATGCAGTTTCACTTTATGCCCCGCGCCATGTCATTTTCCCGGATGCCCGAATAT
>JAITOE010000113.1 GCA_031290135.1 Eubacteriales Family XIII. Incertae Sedis bacterium | reverse complement strand
CGTGACTCCCGCGTCTGCCGCCGCTTCGTCCAGCGCGGCCTTTACTCGCAAGACGACCGCCATGGCCTCCGCGCAGCTGACGGGTGCGCCCGGCTTTACCGTGCCGTCTTCGTAGCCTTTAATGATCCCCGCCGCCGCGAGCCTCCTGACGGCATCCGCGGCATACGGCGCGATGGCTGGGCCGTCCGTGAAACGGATCCCTTCGCCTCCGGGCAGGTCTGCGCCTGCCGCCGCGAAGAGCCTGCCGACGACGGCGAACATCTCCTGCCTCTGCATCTCCGCGTCCGGCCGGAACGTCCCGTCGGCATGCCCGCTGACAAGCCCCGCAATTTTCGCCTTTGCCGAGGACAGGTAGTGTTCGCTGCCCTCTTCCACGTCCGTGAAATGCGCCCCGCCGCCCGTCGGCCCGTCCGCTTCGAGCAGGCGCACGAAGACCTCCGTGAACCGCCCCCTCGTTATGGAGATGTCATAGTCCGCCCGCCCGAACTCGCCCGGCAGGACGGTCCGGCTTTCCAGCAGGCTCGCGAAAGTTTCGTCCGCCCAGTGCTTTCCATCGTCTGCAAAAGCAACTGGCAGGCACGCGGCCTGCGCCAGCAGGACGGCAAAAATACAGGCGCAGAATTTTTTCTTCCTTTGCATGGGTGGATGCCTCGCTTTCTTCTACTCGCCTTCCCTGAACGCCGAAAGACCGTCCACCAGGTCATTGATGCCGTACAGCGCGGCTGCGGAACCTACGGCCAGGATGAGCGCGAGCGCGGGTATGGCGGACATGATCCTCTTTGTGATTTTGTACATGGTGAGCCTCGCTTTCTTTTCTGATCGGTCTGTGCTGTGGCTGGCAGGTTGGCGGGGAAACCGGTAAACCGGATGCCCCGCTTATGTACACAGTAACCCATCGCGGGTTTTAATGCAAGGTCGTTTCGCCCAACGGTTCTTTTCCGGGGTCGAACGGTAATATTTCTTCCATATTGTTACAAATAATACGGATCGGCTGAAGACATCCTCACGCGGACGCCGGCAAAAATTCGCCTCCGAATTTGAAAAATGAGTACCCATATACCAAAAAACATGATATGCTACAAGAAAAAGGAGAAATCATGTCCGAGCAGCATGTCTACCTGATTTTTGAATGCATGCAGGTCGCGGTTGCGACGTTCGCCGTCTACATGTTCCATTCCGGCTGCATACCGCGCAACGCCCGTCCGTGGCCGCAGCGTGCCGCAGCGTACTGTGCATTCGCCTTGCTGTTTGGCTTTTTCAGCCTCGCGCTGCCGAACATGATCTTTCTTCCTGCGGTCACTTTCCTCGGCGTCGCCGGGGTCTCCTGGTTCACATGCAAGGCACCACTGTCGTCCCACCTCTTCCTGGCGTTCATGTATCTTCTGGCCGTCCTGGCGATAGACATCCTGCTTTCCCTCGCCCTTTCGGCTTTTTTCAGCATCACGCTCGCGGAGCTTCATGGATACGGGTCGGACCGCCTCTTAGGTCTGCTTCTAACATCGTTCCTGAACATCCCCGCCGTGAAGCTTTTGGTGGCGTTGCTGGGTAGACACAAGGAGTCGTTCGCCGCCGGGCTGCGGGGTGCCGTCCCGCTCGTCCTGTGCCAGGCGGTTCTGATCCTGATCGCGGCCTGCGTCTTTGTCGGCAGCTACCGCAGCCATGAAGCCTTGACCGGCCCGGCTCTGGCAACGATTGTCGGTGCCACGGCGGTCAGCACCGTGATCCTGTGGCACTATGACGCGCTGCTCGGTTTCTGGGAGCAAAAACGCAGGCGTGAGACCGAAGCCCTGCAGCTTGCGGACCAGATGAAGTATTATGGCATGATCCGGGAACATACGGACACCCTGCGTGCGCTGGAACACGATGCGCAGAAGCACCTGTCAGTGCTGGAGGGAATGATCCTCGCCGGCGAAAAAGAAAAAGCCGCCCAATATCTGTCATCTTTCTCGGAATCGATCAAAAACGCCATGTCAGGCGGCGATTTCGTCGTTGACACGCCGGATCCGGTCGTCAGCACCATCCTCAGCGGCTGCGTCCGGGAAGCGGCCGATGCCGGCGTTTCCCTTGAAATGGATATTTCCATTGTCAACGCCCTTGGCATCGACGGCCTGGACATCACCGTCATGCTGGGCAACACAATATCCAACGCGTTTGAGGCCCTTGCCGCCCTGCATGGCCGGGACGAGAAACGGCTTTCCATCCGTCTCGCCCAAAGCAGACATTATACGCTTTACGAGATCACGAACACTTTTGACCCGTCCGCGCGCGGGAAAAGGTGCGGCGGTTACGGTCTTCGGAACGTTGAGGCGTGCGTGGCGAAATACGGCGGCACGTTTTCCGCGAAAGCGTCCGGAGACACGTTCACCGCCACTATGCTAATTCCGTATATCACCAACCTATCAAATCTATGAGCCCGCTCGAAAGTCCTGAATTCATATCGATGACTACCGGCTCCCTGAGCACGAGATATAAAACCCAATGGCAGTTTTTGACGAGGGATACGCCTTACCTGCAAGCTGCGAACACCATGGAAAATGCCGCCGCGAAACCCCCGGAGAAGAAAAACGCCGCGTTGGGTCCGATGGGAACTGACGGAACCAAGCAAACCACCAGGGCAACGGCAGAGAAGAAACTCGCCATCAGCAAGCCGTAACGCCTGAAGCATTCCTTCTTTTTTACGGACATTGGCCTGTTGGGCGCTTCGACGGGAGCGAATTTCCACATCGCCGCAGAATAGGCAATGCTCCCAAGCACGATATAGAGCGGCAAAACGAAATTGCCCAGGCTGTTCGCCAAAACGGAGAAAACAGCAAAAACCGCGACAAAGGCGGTTATGCAGCCCCAGTGCGTCTTTGCGTGGTAGCCGCCCCAGATGCCCCTTGTCAGGACAAAGGAAAACATGAAAAGAAGCGCTCCGGGCCAAAAACCGAGAACCGAAGCAATCATCATCACCAAGAAAACATTCAAAAATGTTGAAATCAGCAATTGGAAACCATATGTGTAAACGTCCGCACTCTGCGCGGGGATGATTTTTTTACGCACGTAATACCCCGTAAGACCCGTTGCCAACTTTTCAACCATGGGAACCTCCGTTCCGCCAAAAGAAATAACGGCAATATAATACAATATAGCGTAAAACGCTTGTTCTTTCAATAGGGTTTTGCCCAACGGCGCGAAAATGGGGTCGAACGGTCGCCAAACTACCGTTTGACCCCGGAAAAGAACCGTTGGACGAAACGACCTTGCATTAAAACCCGCGATGGGTTACTGTGTACATAAGCGGAGCATCCGGTTTCCCCGCCAACCTACCAGCCACAGCACAGACCGATCAGAAAAGAAAGCGAGGAGATATTCCCGCCGGATCCGGAAAAAGACACCTGGGGCGTCGTGTTCATATTGTAGACACGGATTCATATTCTGCATTCGCAAACAATTGTCACCGCCCAAGTACCGTTCGACCTCAAAAAAGAACCGCTGGGCGAAACGCCCTTGCATTAAAACCCGCGATGGGTTACTATGTACGTAAGGGGGAGGCATCCTGCACTGCAATTCAAAACAGTCGCCGGCAGACTTTTTCTTAAATGCCATTTACTATTACGAAACACTGTACATTCATCTCGGAAGCACCAATCCGGCAAGGGGCAAGAGTTGCTTTTCGGCCGCAAAGGGTAAACGCAGACTCGGCATCCAAAAAAAGAGGAAAATATGGGAAATATTTTTAGCAACGCGCGCCGCGTGAAGCGTGCCGCCGCCATTGTTTGCCTTGCCGCCGCCGTATTGCTGCTGGCATCGGTCTTTGTGTTTCCGGCCGCAAACCATTACCTGGAACGGAGCACCGCCAGCGGATGGGCCGCCATGGAAGGCGCGGAATACGCAAAGGCGCAGGAGCAGAACGGCATTCTTGCGCAGCTTGAGGCGCAGATGGCCAGCCGCCTGGCAGAAGAGTCGTACCTGCTGGACCCGGCCTGGAAATACGCCGCGCTTCTCTTTGACATGGACAGGCAGCTTTTGCACACGGAAGATCCCGCTATCGATATCGAGAGCATTGAACATAAGGAATACAGTTCTTCCGTCCGGGTGGTTTTTACGACACGGGATCTGGATGCTTTCCTGAAAGAACAGGATCTGGTGAACGAAATGGGCTATCTGGCAGTGGAGGAAGCGGTGCCGGCGGAGGATGCCGGAGCGGGCCGCTGGCGCTACGGCGTTTCGGTTTCCAGGGGGACGGACGCGCCTGGGCCGGACACGGACGGGAGGGACGGGCAATGAGATGCGGACGCGTCATAAAAATGGCTTCGCTGTTCGTTTTGATACTGGCTTTCGCGGGGGCGGCCTTTCATGCCTGGGGCAGTTATCTCGGCCAGTACGGGATGTTTCTTCAAAACCGGCAGGACTATAGTTTAATGAAAGATGAACGGCATAAGCTGGAATCCATCCTGTCGGATCCCGTGAAAACCGCCGCTGACATAGAGGATTTGCAAAGACGGCTTGAAGAAACGCTGCGGCAGAAGCAATCCGGCAAAGTGGCCCCGCACGAAGCGGAAGAAGACGTGGCGGGTTATATGGAAGCCCTGGGGCTGCTGCCCGGCAGCATTGAGCCGGGAAATCCGGGATCGTCGTTCGGATGGGACGCCCGTCCCTGGGATTTGATGGCATTGCCGGTCCGGATCCGGTTCCAGGCGGGCTATACGGACGGCACGGCCCTTGTGGACGCGCTTGAACAGGCAACGGCGGGCGACTACAGGGTTGACCGTTTTACCCTGATGCCTGCGGGGACAGGCGTGGCGGGAATGTTTGACTGGGACCTGTCCGTGCGCCTGCTGTATTACGGCGGGCAATAATTGGGTGATTGCTGCCGCCCTGCGTAAATCACCGCCGCCTGTTTGGAAACCGAGTCTGCCAGGAAGAGCAACATCTGCTGAAATGTTTAATCGGAGAATTAGTCCAGGCGTTTTTTCTTTGCTCCAAATATTATGACCGCATTGTCACGGAAAATTGGAGCCTGCCTAAAAATCCGGGGCGTATTGACCCGAACAGTTTCACTCCATATCCGAAAAATCCGCTATTGGCAAGTTTCTTCATCAACATCGGTCGTGCTGACGTGCTTGGTTCAGGCGTGAGAAACCTTTATCATTTTACAAAAATTTACTCCGGGGGCGAACCGGAACTTATTGAAGGCGATGTTTTCAAGACGATCATTCCGCTCGATTTATCGGACATCGAAATGTCCGATAAAGGGGAAATGTCCGATAAAATGTCCGACAACGGGGAAATGTCCGATAAAGTATACCGCGAGAAGATACTCTCTTGTCTCGCGGGGAATGGTGAAATCGGCGCAGCCGAAGCGGCAAAAATCATTGGGCGCAATCCGAAAACAGCACGGCGTGTATTGTTGCAGCTTGTGGACGAGGGCATTGCCGTGGCGGTCGGGGCGAATCGAAACCGAAAGTATAAGGCTGTGAAATGACCGCTTGATTCAATCCTTTCGTGTAGCAGGGTATAGAGCGCGCTCGCATTGTAATTTACCAGTTTATGTCATATCCTACAAATATGGTAGCTGAACTATCGAATCTTAAATACCATTCAAAACAGTCTGTGCGCAGACTTTCAACGAAGCGGGGGTATAGCAGCGAAGTTATGCTTTCCTTGCGGATTCGCGTTCCTGTTCGAGCAAAAGCTCCTCGGCGAGATAACCGTTGCTGCGGCAGTGCATGTCGGACACGCCGCCGCGCACCTCCTGATAGAGATTTGAACGGTAAAACAAGTCAAACGCCTCGCGGACAGGGACGTTCGCCTGTTTTGCGTACTCGTTGATTATGCCGTTGAGTTTGTAATGAAGAATGTAAATGTTCGCGGTCATTCCATCGCCTCCGAACCTATGAAGCGCAGGCTTTCATCGATCAGCTTCTGGCGCTTGAAACAATACTGGTGATTCGGCTTATGATAGCGCAGACGTTCAATCGCGCCATCTGCGTCAATTATGCCCTCAAAGTATAATTCCAAAGTGTTAATCACCTTGTCGTTTGCGACGCCGCCGATGACCAGATCCCATTCGGCGTCAACAGGCTTTCCCATCCGGCAAGCCGTGATAAAATCCAGCCATTCCAAATTGTGCGTGTCAAATTCAAGTATTTTGACGTCAGACGGCAGCTTGTCAGCCACCTTCGACATGAACTCATACGCCGAAACGACCGCGGCCCCGCGCTCCTTGACGTAACGCCGCGACCAGCTGGCCGCCTGTTCTTTCAGCGGCGTGAGATAGAAACCCTTGCCGAAATCCGTCCGCAAACGCGCAAACGACAAGGCCGGCTTTTCAATCGCCGCATACGAGCCGTGATAAAGTATCATCGTATCATTCCCCTCCGCCGCATCACGTCTTTCAAATCATCGACAATCCAGTCGCGCCCCTGCGTGTGTAACGCATCGTAACACGGCACTATGTATGTGTCGAGAATATCGCTGTCGTCAACGAGCATTTTGTAAACGACATCACCCGCCAGTCCCAAATCGACTGCAAGCTGCTCTATGCAGAACACCGCAAAAAACGACTGTTCGGGTGCCATATCGGTAAATTCGTTCATTCCCCCGCGCCTCCTGTCTCCATAGGGTGAAGTTTGCGCCCCTGCATCCGTTAAGAGCTTGAAACCTCCTAGCGCATCCAAATCCCATAGTCGTAGAATAGCATAATGGTTTATGAATGTAAATACTTTCGTTTGTAAGCAACCGCAAACTTTCTGACAGGCAAGCTGACGAAATCAAGCTACGATTAGCTTCTGCATCTCATTCAAAGGGTCATTTATCGGGTCATTTAACGGGTCATTTATCGGGTCATTAGCGATGTTTGACCCAATAAACGGTTCATCGTCCATATTGATATGGTTCATCGGCCGGTAAAAACGACCATAAAGCCCAGCTTCATTTCTCGGAGAAGAGGCATAACAGTCAATCACGCCGGGTTCCGTCACCAAACGGAACGAATCCACCCGGCTGCGGGGCGGGCGTCACATCCTCCGTCATTGCGAGGGTCGCGAAGCAATCCAGTGCGCAGTATGGATTGCTTCGTCGCTTCGCTCCTCGCAACGACAAAGGACGTAGCGGTGTCCCGCAGCGGCGGTTCTGCATGCCTGAGATTCATAACAGTAACATCCGAGGGGCAGTTCCGCCTTTATTACGTTACCCCGATCTTCTGCAGGAGCTGGTTCAGCGCGTCCTCCACCCCGTCGCCGGCGGGCTTCTTGACGGCGGCCGATATCTGGCAGGGGAAACGGGACTTGACGTAGCTGTCCTTTCGCAGAAGATCCGCCAACTTTTCCAGCGCCCGCTTCCCGTCCCGCGCCTTGGTTTCCGTGAAAAGCAAGGCCAGCGCCAGATCCGAACAGCGCCCCAGGACATCCGTCTTCCGGATGTTTTCCGAGAGGAATTCCGAGATGTAGGCGATGTTTTTTTCCAGCGTCTCTTCTTCTTGGAGCGTCCCGTCCGCTGTCAGCCTAGGCGCGAAACCGAATATTCCGAAGCAGAAAGGGTTGCCGTAACGCCGGCTGCGCTGAAATTCCTTGTCGGCCTCTTCCAGCCAGCCGCTCCGGGTCAGAACCCCGGTGCCTATGTCGATTTTGCTGACCGCCTTTACCAAGGCTTCGTCTACGTCTGTTTTCGGGATCATCCGCGCCAAGCGGACGAATTTTTCCGTGGCGGGGCGCAGATCCCGGTTGCCGAGGCAGACCTTCAGGACGCCCTGCTCCCATGCCACGTATTTATGGCTGCTGCTTTCCACGATCTGCCCCGTCACCTGCTGCAGCTCCGTGACCCGCACGATGAAATGGTAAATTTTGGGATACACCCTGCCGCCATAGCGGCATTCGTCATATTTGCGGAAATAGGTGATATGGTAATTGCCGAGCCTGTATACGGCGTGTACCGCCTGTTTCCATTCCAAAAAATCCTGAAAGCTCACGTTTTCCCGGTCCGCGAGCATCAGCCTGTCATAGGCCTCCCGCCATTTTTCGTTGAGCGTTTCCAGAAAAAACGCGTCCAGCAGCGTATAGGCGTTAAACGATTCTTTGTTTTCGGCGGCGCGCCAGCCGACCGTCTCCCGCTCGGAAAGGGTTTTCCAGGCGTTTGCCCGCATCCAGTCCGCATGGTAGGCTTTCCGCGAAGCTTCGTTGCCTATGGTCTGATAGGCTAAGTTGATTTCTTTCATGCGTTCCGCCGCCGCCGGCGCGCGGTTCAGGTCGGGGTGGTACATCTTGGAGAGGCATCTGTAAGCGGCATCGATCACATCTTTTTCGGCGTCGTGATGCACTTGCAATATGTTATAGCAATCAGCTTGTTGATTCATGCAGGTATTCCTCAAGGGTTTTGTAGTGCAGGGGGACGTTTGCCTTTTTCATTTTGATCGCTTCCAGGAATATTTTCGCCGTATCCATGCATGTGAGGACCGGCAAGGCCCGTTCAATGGCCTTCCTGCGGACGTCGAATGAATTGCTGCCGGGCTTGTTTGCCACCTCCGGCACGTTGATCAGTCCGTTGACTTGCTCCCCGATCCGTTCCATCACCGCGTTGAAGGTGAGGGTCTCCGCCTCTATTTCATATTCTTTCATGAACGGCGCCGTACCCTCCGACGCATAGAGCGTGAAGCCTTCCGCAGCATACTCTTTCAGGATTTCCGCGGCCGACGGCGTCCGGTCCGGCGCCCGCAGGCCCACATAAAAACCGCCCTCCACCGGGATGCGCATGCCCGCCGCGAGGAAGCCCTTGTAAACGGCTTTTTTGAAATCTTCGTCCACGCCCAGCACCTCCCCGGTGGACTTCATTTCCGGCCCCAGCGCCACGTCCACGTCCGTCAGCTTGGCGCCCGAAAACACCGGCACCTTCACCGCGTGCAGCTTCATTTTCCTATAAAGCCCGGTTCCGTATTCCGACTCGCGCAATTTCTTGCCCAGCATGGCGGAAACCGCCAGTTTTACCATCGGCACGCCTGTCACCTTGCTGAGGATGGGGACGGTCCGCGACGCCCGCGGGTTCACTTCTATGACGTAGACCCCCTTGCCGTCCCAGGCGTACTGCACGTTGATGAGCCCCACTACCTTCAGCTCCCGCGTGATCCTGCGGGTGTAATCGATCAGGAGATCCGCCACATCGTTGGAGATCGTGTGGGGCGGATATACGGAAATGCTGTCGCCGGAATGCACGCCTGTCCGTTCCACATGCTCCATCAGGCCGGGGATCAGAATGTCTTCCCCGTCGGCCACTGCGTCCACGTCCATCTCCCGCCCTTCGATGTATTGGTCGATCAGCACGGGATGTTCCGTGGAAATCGAAACGGCTTCTTCCAGATATTTTTTCAGCTCCGCGGCGCTGTACACCACCTGCATGGCCCTGCCGCCGATGACGTAGGAGGGGCGCACCACTAAGGGGTAGCCCAGTTTTGCCACCGCCGCGAAAGCTTGTTTTTCATCCGTCACCGCGAAACCCGCCGGCGTCGGGATGCCCATTTCGCCCAGAAGCAGCCGGAGCTTTTCCCTGTCCTCCGCCAGATCGATGGATTTAAACTGCGTGCCGAGGATGCGGATGCTCCGCTGGGAAAGCTTTTCGACGATGTTCAGGGAGGTCTGCCCGCCCAGCTGCAGGATAACGCCCATCGGCCGTTCCTTTTTCACCACGTTCATGACGTCGTCCACGTGCAGGGCTTCAAAATAGAGCTTGTCGGAGGTGTCGAAATCCGTGCTGACCGTCTCCGGGTTGTTGTTGATGATGACGGCTTCGTAGCCGAGTTCTTTGATGGCCCATACGCCCTGGACGCAGCAATAGTCGAATTCGATGCCCTGGCCGATGCGGATGGGACCCGAACCCACCACGAGAATCTTCTTCCTGTCCGAAATGCGGCTTTCGTCCTCTTCGTCGAAGCAGGAGTAAAAATAGGGCGTGACCGCTTCAAATTCGCCGCCGCAGGTGTCCACCACCTTGTACACCGGAAAGATGTCGTGGTATGTCCGGATGTCCTGCAGCACCTCGCGGGACGCCCCCGACAGCGCGAGGATCTCGTTGTCCACGAAGCCCATCTGCTCCGCCCCGCGCAGGAGTTCGCTCGTAAATTCCTGCGTTTGCAGGGCGTTTTCCATATTTACAATATTTTCCAGTTTACTCAGGAACCACGGATCCACGCGGGTCTGTTCGTAGAGCGCGTCTATGGTGACGTTCCGGCGCAGCGCCTCGGTGATGGCGAAGATCCGTTCGTCGTCGCAGGCGTCGATCTTGCGGCGCAGCGCCTCGTCGTCTAAGTTGCAGATGGATTCCACGCGAAGCCCGTCTAATTTGACTTCCAGCGAAGTGATGGCTTTCAGCAGGGCATCCTCGAAGCTTCTGGAAATGGACATGACCTCCCCCGTGGCCTTCATCTGGGTGCCCAGGCGCCTGGAGGCGGTATTGAATTTGTCAAAGGGCCATTTGGGGAATTTCACGACGACATAATCCAGCGTCGGCTCAAAACAGGCGCTGGTTTTCTGGGTCACGTAGTTTTTCAGTTCGTCCAAGCTGCAGCCCAGGGCGATCTTGGCGGAGATCTTCGCGATGGGGTAGCCCGCGGCCTTGGACGCCAGCGCGGAGGAACGGCTGACCCTCGGATTGACCTCTATGACCGCGTATTCGCTGGTGTCCGGGTTCAGGGCAAACTGTATGTTGCAGCCGCCTTCGATGGCTAAGCTCCGGATGATCTTGAGCGAGGCGTCGCGCAGCATCTGGTATTCTTCGTCCCGCAGGGTCTGTATCGGCGCCACGACGATGCTGTCGCCGGTATGCACGCCCACCGGGTCGAAGTTTTCCATGCCGCAGACGATGATGCAGTTGTCCTTGGCGTCCCGGATCACTTCGTATTCAATCTCTTTCCAGCCTGCCACGGAACGTTCCAGCAGGATCTGGCCGATGGCGCTGTTTTCCATCCCCCTGCGCGCAAGAAGCTCCAGCTCCGCGTCGCAGACGGCGATGCCCCCGCCCGTGCCGCCCAGGGTGTATGCGGGCCGGATGATCACGGGATAGCCGACCTTGCCGATAAACGCCCTGCACTGCTCCATGTTCACGGCGATGGCGCTCTGGGGCACAGGCTCGCCGATCTCCAGCATCAGATCCTTGAACGCCTCCCGGTCTTCCGCGCGTTTGATGCTGTCGCGGTTCACGCCCAGCAGTTTTACGCCCAAACGCGCAAGCGACCCGTTTTCTTCCAGCGCCATGGAAAGATTCAGCCCCGTCTGGCCGCCGAATCCCGCCAATATGCCGTCCGGCCGTTCCCGTTCTAAAATCCGGACCATGGCCTCTTCCGTCAGGGGTTCCATGTACACCTTGTCCGCGATCCCCGCGTCCGTCATGATGGTGGCGGGGTTGCTGTTCACCAGCACGGTTTCTATCCCCTCTTCGCGGATGGCCTTGCACGCCTGGGTGCCCGCGTAATCGAATTCCGCCGCCTGTCCGATGATAATGGGCCCCGACCCGATAATCAGCACTTTTTTTAATTCTTTGTTGACTGGCATTATGCTTTTCCGCCTTTCAGCAGTTCATCAGTGTCAGGAAACGGTCGAATAAATACGCGGAATCGTTGGGTCCCGGCGATGCTTCCGGATGAAACTGCACGGAGAATATCGGGAGGCTTTCGTGGCGCAGCCCTTCCACCGTGCCGTCGTTCAGGTTTTTATGCGTGACAGTCAGCCCGGCCGCCACCGCGCTCTGTTCTTCCACGGCGAATCCGTGGTTCTGCGAGGTGATGGAGGCGCGGTCCGTGCCGGCGTCGTACACGCCGTGGTTTCCGCCCCTGTGGCCGTATTTCATTTTGTACGTCCGCCCGCCGAACGCCAGCGCCAGGACCTGATGTCCCATGCAGATGCCGAAGATCGGCGTCTTGCCGATGAGGCCGCGGGTCGTTTGGATCCCCGCTTCCGCCGCCGCCGGGTCTCCGGGGCCGTTGGACAGAAAAACGCCGTCCGGGCGGATGGCGAGGATTTCTTCCGCCGTCGTCCCGTAGGGGAAGATATGCACCGCGCAGCCTTTTGCCGCGAGGGCGCGCAGGATGCTGGTCTTAATGCCGAAATCCAGAACCGCCACCTTGCAGCCGTCCCCCGGAATCTGCCGCGGCGCGCCGGCGCCCGCTTCCTTCATCCAGTCCTGCCGAAGCACAGCCTCCCCGCACAGTGTTTCGGCCTCTTTCAGGCTGATGCCCTCCGTGCTGATGACGCTTTTTATGGTTCCTTCGTCCCGGATTTTCTTTGTGATCATGCGCGTGTCCACGCTCCGGATGCCCGGTATGCCCTGTATTTCAACCCATTCCGCCAAGGTCATGACGCTTTTGTTGTTGGAGGGCTTGAACGCGATCTCCCTTGCCACAAGGCCGAAGGCGTGGATGCCCGTAGATTCGTAATCCGTCTCGTTGATCCCGTAGTTGCCGATAAGCGGGTAGGTCATGTTGATGATCTGCCCTTTGTAGGACGGGTCGGTCAATATCTTCTGATAGCCCGTCATGGACGTGTTGAACACCAGTTCGCCGACCTTGGTGGCGCATTTTCCGAAGCCTTTTCCGATAAACGCGGTGCCGTCTTCCAGATACAGTAGTCCTTCCATAGGGTCTCCTTGACCGGTTTTTTAAATATAAGGCCGCCGTTTGTTTACGTGATGGCTTTCCATGGCGTCGATGGAATTCAGCGCCTTTCCGGTTCCGATGGCCACGCAGGACTTCGGATCATCCGCGATGATGACATGGATGCCCGTCCGCTTGTTGATCCGCTTGTCGATGCCCTGGAGCAGCGCCCCGCCCCCCGTAATGACAATGCCGCTGTTGCTGATGTCCGCGGCCAGCTCCGGCGGCGTCTTCTCCAGCACGGCGTGAACCGCTTCGCAGATGACCTGCAAGGGTTCTTCGAGGGCTTCCAGCATTTCCGTGGAACTGACCTCCACGGATTTCGGCAGCCCCGTGACGAGATCCCTGCCCCGGCATTCCATGGTCAGGGGTTTCTCCAGCGCGAACGCCGTGCCGATCTTCATCTTCATTTCTTCGGACGTGCGTTCCCCGATGAACAGCTTATGCTCCTTGCGCATGTATTTGATGATGGATTCGTCGAACCGGTCCCCCGCCACCTTGACCGACATGCTGGTGACGATCCCCCCAAGGGAAATCACCGCGACGTCGGTGGTGCCGCCGCCGATGTCGATGACCATGATCCCGTCCGGCTTGGTGATGTCAAGCCCGGCGCCGATGGCGGCCGCAACGGGTTCTTCCATCAGGTAAACGGACTTTCCGCCCGCCTGCGTCGCCGCCTCGCTGACCGCCCGCTTCTCCACTTCCGTGACCCCGCTGGGTACGCAGACCATGATTTTCGGTTTGAAAACCTTGCCGCCGCCGCAGGTTTTGCGGATAAAATATTTCAGCATCCGTTCGGTTATGTCGTAATCCGAGATCACGCCGTCTTTTAATGGGCGCACGGCGACGATGTTGGCGGGGGTCCTGCCGAGCATCTGCCGGGCTTCTTCGCCGACCGCCATGATTTCGTTGTTGTCCCTGTTGATGGCCACGACGGAGGGTTCATTCAGCACCACGCCTTTGCCTTTTATGTAAACCAGAACATTTGCCGTCCCGAGATCGATCCCGACTTCGTTTGAAAACGCCAATTGAATCAACTCCTTTCAGTAGCCTCTCCCATTATACATTTTTTCCAGATCGATTTCAATTTTTATTTATTCAAACGTCGCCAGCGTCTCCGCCAGGATGGCGAGCCCCTCGTCGATTTCCGCCTTGCCGATCACCAACGGCGGCAGCAGCCGCACCTTCTCCTTTGCCGTCAGGAAAAGCGCCCCTTTTTCCGCGCAGGCCGCAACCACCGCTTTCGCGTCCTTGCCCTCCGCCAGGCTGACCCCCAGCATCAGGCCAAGCCCGCCGACGTCGCTGACGCCCTCCATTTTGCGCAGCTGTTCCGTGATGTACGCCGCTTTGCCGCGCACCGCTTCCAGAAAAACTTCGTCAATCCGCTCCATGACGACAAGGCCGCCGGCGCAGACCACGGGGTTGCCGCCGAAAGTGGAACCGTGGTCGCCCGCCGCCAGCACGGTTTCGCATTTTTCGCCAAAAATGATGGCGCCGATGGGAAGGCCGCTTCCAAGCCCCTTGGCTGCGGTCACAATGTCCGGTTTCACGCCGAAATGCTCATAGGCGAAAAATTTTCCGGTTCGCCCGATGCCGGTCTGCACCTCGTCCACGATAAACAGGACGTCTTTTTCCGCGCAAAGACGCTCGATCTCCTGCACGAAGGGCGCCGAAAGAGGGATGACCCCGCCTTCGCCTTGCACCATCTCCGCCATAATGGCGCAGGTGCGGTCAGAAACCGCCGCGCGGAGCTTTTCGATGTCGTTCGCGGGGACGTGCCGGAACCCGTCAAGAAAGGGGTCGAAATACCGGTGAAAGCTGTCTTGCCCGGTGGCGGAGACAGTCGCCATCGTCCTGCCGTGAAAGGAGTTTTCCAAGCTTATGATTTCAAAGCGTTCGACGCCGTATTTTTCATGGCCGTATTTCCGGGCGGCCTTGATGGCGCCTTCGTTGGCTTCGGCGCCGGAGTTGCCGAAAAACACCTTGCGCAGCCCGGTCTTAGCCGTCAGTTTTTCCGCCAGAAGCGCACAGGGTTCCGTATAGTAGAGGTTCGAGGCGTGCTGCAGGGTCGCCGCCTGTTTCGCGACGGCCTCCACCCACTGCGGGTCGCAGTAACCCAGCGCGTTCACGCCGATTCCCGCCGTAAAGTCCACGTACCGCTTCCCCTCTTCCGACCAGCATACCGCGCCCTTGCCCCTTTGTATGCTCACGTCGCTGCGGGCGTAGGTTCCCAGAATCGATTGTCGGTCTAATTTTTTCAGCTCTTCATGCTTCATTCCCGTCTCCTTATTTTTTGTGTTTTCAACGATGGAACATTCCGCTCCCGCTGCGCCTTCCGTCATTGCGAGCGGAGCGAAGCAATCCAGTGCTAAGTATGGATTGCTTCGTCGTTTCACTCCTCGCAATGACGGACGTATCACCGATGGAACAGGGTTCCGCTCCCGCTGTCGGAAAAAAGCTCCAGCAGGATGGAGTGTTCCACGCGCCCGTCGATGATCACCGCCTCTTTCAGCCCGCATTCGATGGCGCGCACACAGCTTTCTATCTTGGGGATCATCCCCCCCGAAATGACGCCCCGCGCCACAAGGGCAGGCACCTCGCCGACGGTAATGTCCGCGATCAGGGACTCTTCATCCTTCGTGTCCGCCAGCACGCCGGCGACGTCCGTCATGGAAATCAGCTTTTCCGCCCGCAGCGCGCCCGCGATGGCGGCCGCCGCCGTATCGGCGTTGATATTGTACACCTGGCCGGTTTCATCCGAGCCGATGGTCGCCACCACGGGAATGAAATCCTTTGACAAGGCGATGTCGATGGGGGCCGTGTCGATTTTCGTGATTTCGCCCACAAAGCCCAGATCCGCCTCCCCCTTGCGTTTTTCCGCCATAATCATCCCGCCGTCCACGCCGCAAAGCCCGATGGCTCTGCCTTTGTGTGTCTGGATCAGCGAAACGAGGCTTTTGTTGACCTTTCCCGCCAGAATCATGGCGGCGATTTCCGCGGTTTCGGCGTCTGTATAGCGAAGCCCGTCCACAAAGGTGGATTCTTTGCCCAGACGCGTGAGCATGGCGCTGAGTTCAAGGCCGCCCCCGTGAACGAGCACCACCTTGATGCCCACGATGGAGAGCAGCACGACGTCGCGCATCACGGAAAGCTTCAGCGCCTCGTTGAGCATGGCGCTGCCGCCGTATTTGATTACGACGGTTTTGCCGAAATATTTCTGGATGTACGGCAGGGCTTCGGTCAGCACCCGCGCGCTGTTGCTGTGATCCATGGCAGACTCCTTTTGCGTTTGCGAAGTTCCGGGCGGTAATGAATCACCCAGCTACGGGGCGGGCGTAACCCGGAGGGCGGGATTGCGGGCATTCCAGCGGAGTGAGCGAAGCGAATGTAGCGCCCGCGTAGGCGTCAGCCGCCCCGACCCGCAGGGTTATGCCCGCCCTGCGGCGGCGATCCTATGTAACTGTCCTACGTCCTGTACCGTCCGTTGATCCGGACATAGTCGTAGGTCAGGTCGCAGCCGTAAGCGATGGCTTCCGCGTCGCCCTGGTTCAGATTCACGAGGATTTTGATTTCGTCCTCCGCCAGGACTTTCTTTGCCAATTCTTCGTCGAAATCCTTAGCCGTCGAGCAGGTGCATACCCTCAGCTCCCCCCCTGCGGACGCCAGCGCGATATCCACGTTGTCCACGTTGAACTCCGCTTCGGCATAGCCTACGGCGCAGAGGACGCGCCCCCAGTTGGCGTCTTCCCCGAACATGGCGGTCTTCACCAATTCCGACCGGATGACGCTCTTGGAAACCTTGCGCGCCGCATTTTTGTCCGAAGCGCCTGACACGATACATTCGATGAGCTTCGAAGCGCCTTCCCCGTCCTTGGCGATCCCGCGGCAAATCTGCGTGCTCACCGTCCGCAGCGCCTGACAGAATTTCCGGAAATCCTCCCCGTCCTCCGCAATGGCTTTGTTGCCCGCCAGCCCGTTGGCGAGGACAGCCACCGTGTCGTTGGTGGAGGTGTCGCCGTCTATGCTGATCTGGTTGAAACTGTCCAAGATGTCAGCGTCCAGCGCCTTTTGCAGCATGGCGGAACTGATCTGCACGTCCGTGGTGATAAAACACAGCATGGTCGCCATGTTGGGGTTGATCATCCCGCTGCCCTTGGCAATGGCGCCCATATGGCATTTTTTGCTGCCTATCGTGAACGAAATGGCCGTTTCCTTTACATGGGTGTCCGTGGTCATGATGGCGTGGGCGGCGGCCTCCGAGCCGTTATACGTGAGTTTTTTCACGACCTTCGGAATGCCGGTCTCAAAAGGCTCTATGCACATGGGTTCGCCGATGACGCCGGTGGAACATACGATGACGTCTTTTTCTTCAATGCCCAGCGCGCCCGCGGTCAGACGGCAGGTGGCGTTGGCGATTTCGAGTCCGTTGGGCGCACAGGTATTGGCGTTTCCGCTGTTGCAGATGACCGCGACCGCCTTTCCGTCTTTCAGGTGTTCGCGGTTGACCAAGTACGGCGCGCTTTTGACCTTGTTTTTCGTGTATACGGCGGCCACCTGGCACATGCAGTCGCTGACGATCAGCGCCAGATCCCTTTTCTTTTTATTCTTGCGAAACCCGACATGGATGCCGGCGGCCTTAAAGCCTTTCGGCGCGCAAACGCCTTTTTCTTCATATTTTATGTTCATGTCCTTACTCCATTCTTTCCTTCATTATATATTGTTATGAAAGCCCCGTCGTCTCCGGCAGGCCCAGCATCAGGTTCATGCACTGCACCGCCGCCCCCGAAGCCCCCTTGCCCAGGTTGTCGAAGCGGGCGGCTATGACAAGGCGGTCTTCCTGTCCGTAGAACAGCAGCTCCAGGTCGTTGCGCCCGGCAAAGCTGTCCGCCCGGAGAAATCCGTCTTCGCTCTCCGCGCCGGGCGGCACGGTTCGCACCAGCGCCTGATCCCTGTAATAGTCGCTGAACATCTCATACAGCGCCTGCGGGCCCGCCTTTTTTCTGAACAGGGCGCCGTGCAGCGGAACGGTCACAAGCAGTCCGCTGTAATAATCCGCTACGATGGGCGTGAACACGACGGACGCGCGCGCCCCGGAAAGCGCCTGCATCTCCGGAAGGTGTTTGTGCCGCTGGCCGATGCCGTACTGGCGGGGCATGTGCAGGTCATGGGCGGCGTAATCAGCGATCATTTTTTTTCCGCCGCCGCTGTAGCCGGTGACGGAATGGCAGGAAAAGGGATAGTCCGCGTCCACGACCCCCATGGCGATCAGGGGTTTCGCGATCAGGACGAAGCCCGTGGCGTGGCAGCCCGGAAGCGCGACCCGCTCTGCCGCCGCGATCCGCTCCCGCTGGCCGCGTTCCAGCTCCGGAAGCCCGTAGACCCAGCCCGCGGCGGTTCTGAACGCCGTAGACGCGTCGATGATCCGCCCGGCCGTCCCAGCGCGGTCCGCCGCCGCGACAATCTCCCGCGAAGCTTCGTCCGGCAGGCACAGAATGGTGACGTCCGCCCCGGACATGCAGGCTAAGCGCGCATCCGCTGATTTTCTGACGTCGGGGCCGATTTCAACCAGCGACAGGTCTTTTCTCTTGGCGAAGCGCTCAAAAATCTGGAGCCCCGTGGTTCCCTCTTGTCCGTCTATGAATATTTTATAAGACATTATACAAATTCACCCCTCGTTATTTTTCCGTCCCATATGTGCCCGCAAGGGTGGAAATGGCTACCCGCCCTATATTTTAAGGCACTATTTTACCATTATACATCCCCTGCGGGAAATGTCAAGCGAAAATGTATAATATTTATTATTCTGAATAATTATGCGCAGTTGGGCGAACGTAAGTAACCCGGAGGGCAGCTCCGCCCATTTATATCATTTTGGTTATTACTATAATGACAATATGGTGTAACACAAGGTCTTCCATCTGTGGTATCATGTTGTCATCAGGGTTCGTATGGTGCTGCCGTCCCCGGCAGGACCGGAGGGTATTTCGACCCGGAACCCGATATAATGGCAAAGGCAAATTTTTTTTAAGAACATGTCATACTTATTGCGTATTATATTAATAGTTTAATGTTTGCCAAAAATGCGTGAAACAACAAGCGCGCATACCATATGCGATTAGGAAGCGAATGAAGAGTCGCGCAATATGTCGAAAAGTATTCTAAGAACCGCACGGACATAATTATCCATATCCGCGCATCCCCCGAAACATCGAAATACCCCCATTAGCTGAACTCGCCCATCTGGGCTTCATCATATATATAACACGATATCGGGCGAGTCGGTCAGCGGCATGCGCATCGCAGTATCACGATCCGAAGGAGGTGGTCGGAAAAGCAAAAATGGAGACGCCCCATGAAATTTCTGTTCAGACGCGACGCAGTGCAAAAAGGAGGTGGTTGGAAAACGTGCGGAAATATCGCCATTGTAGCGCTTTAAATGGCCATGACGCTTTAAAACGTAATCCTTTATTTAACGATACGCTTTCATTTGAAAGGAGACTCCACGCATGAAGATTAGAAGGTCTTTAGCCGTTCTTTTAGCTCTTTTTATGGTTCTGGCCCTTGTGCCCGCAATGAGCTTCGCGGCGCCGCCCAGCTATGAGTTCTGGGATCTGCGGAACGCGGACAACATCACCGCGACCAACCTCGACGTCACCGTGGACGGCGTTCCGCTGACCGTGACGCGCTATACGGGCTATTACGCGAAAGACTCCAACAGCAGCGATCAGCGGATCAACATCTATGTACCCAGCAACGTCACTGCGGACAGCGCGATTCTCCACATTGTCAACAACAGCGGCTGGCAGTCGAACAGCTTTCCCGCCAACACGATTGCGAACAACGCCACTTTCAGCACCACCACCGGCGCCAACCCCAATATCAACGGACTGGCGCTGAAGAGGGGCATGATCCTCGTTTCCTACGGCGCGCGCAGCCGCTCTAACGCGGCTGTGAGCGGCGAATATCTGGGCCACTCCCCGGCGACCATGACGGACACCAAGGCCGCCCTTCGTTTCCTGCGCTACAACTACGATAACGGCTTCTTGGCAGGCAAAGGCAACCCGGATCTCGTATTCGTCACCGGCACCAGCGGCGGCGGCGCCCTCTCCACGGTTCTGGCCGCCAGCGGCGACAGCCCGGACTACTTCCCCTCTCTTTATGAGATCGGCGCGGCCGGCGGGAGCTATGACGGCACCACATATACCTCCACCCTCAGCGACGCCTACATAGGCACCATCGCCTACTGCCCCATCCAGGACCTGCCCATGGCGGACCAGGCCTATGAGTACACCTACAACGCCAGCAGGACCATCCGCACGTCCAACGCGAACGTCAACGGCAGTCTGGCACCCTACGCGGACAACGCCATCATGCAGGCCTCCGACTGGCTGGCAAATGATTTTGTCTCCTACATCAACGGGTTTGGGCTTCTGGACGAAAACGGCCAGGTGCTGACCGCGTCCTACGTCAGCCCCAGCGTGGACGACCCCCTCACCGAGGTTGACGAGTCCCTTGCCGGCACCACCGGCGGCACCTTCAAGGCCGCCATGCAAGGGCTGCTGGAAAAGGGCATCGAAAAAGCCATCAACGAGTGGAACGAGCCTTTCCCGGCCGGCCTCAGCGTTCCTTACAGCAACGCGGACGTCGTGAACAACTTCGCCACCATTGCCGGCACCACCATCGGGGGCATTTATTATCCCGGTTTCAGCTCCTGGCTCGAGATTGACGGTGCCACGCCCACAGACGGCATTCCAGCACCGGGTTCGGTCGCGTCCATCATCAACTTGGACCGCTTCCTGACCAACATCCCCAGCTCGGCCGTGAAACAGCCCCCCGCCTTCAACGGCATGGGCCTTGTCCCGGCCACCGGCCAGAACGAGAACAACCTCTGGGGCGCCGCCACCGAGTCATACGGCTACGCCCATGAGTTCGCCTGGGATCACGCCGGCACAGCCATCGCGGGACAGGGCGCCGCGAACTCAAGCATTACATGGGATCAGTACCTTCAGACGGATCACGGCAAGAACGTGGCCCTGCAGATGAAGATGAGTTCCCCCATTCCTTACCTGAATGGCCAGGCCAACATCCCCTACCTGCAGTACGCCACCTCCAGCGACGTCACCACCGTGGCCAAATACTGGTATGTGCGCCACGGCCAGGCGGACCGCGACACTTCTTTCGCGGTGCAGACGCTCCTGTACTACTCCCTGCTGAACAACCCCGCCGTTGAGGACCTCAACTTCAACTTCGCATGGAAGAAAGCGCACTCCGGCAACTATGACACGCGGGAAGCCATCGCGTGGTTAGACAGCGTCCTCGCCAGCATCCCCACCTCCGTCACCCTCAGCTTGTCAGGACCTTCGACGGCAGGGTCGGGCGACACCGTGACCTACACGGTTTCCATAACGGGCGCGAACGAGCTGAACGCGCTGAACTTCACGCTTGACTATGCGGGGCTGACGCCCGTCAGCATATCCCCCAAGAGCGGCTTGACCTTTGTCACCACGCCCGAACTCACTGACCCGGACATCTATTTGATCAAAACAGGTACGCCAGGCCTCACCGCAGCCGGCACGGTGCCGGTGCTGGAGATTACATTCACGGCCGGAGCCGAGGGAGCCGCGAGCTTCGCGATCCGTGACATTGAGGTTTCCAGATATGACGGCATAAGCAGCACCACCGGCGTCACGGTGCAGTTCCCGGCCGGGCTCGGCGGCAGCGGCATAGACGTCACGGTAACGCAAGCCTACGACCAGTACGACATCAACCATGACGGAAGTGTCAATCTGGCCGACCTCGGAGACGCGGCGCGGCTTTACCGGGTCGTTCAGTCTGACGTCCTGTGGACCGGCATAGCCGACAGGCTGGACACCGCCGGCGGCAGGATCGGCAACAACGTAATAGACATGCAGGATCTGATCACGATCTACATCGCGGTCAGGTCGGCATAAGACAGGCACCTGCTTCTTCGACCGGCGAAATTAAGGGAAGGACGGCGGTTTTATGAAAACAGAACCGTCGTCCCTCCCCTTTTGTACGTTTTACAAGACAAGAAAAGAGGTCGTATCTTATGAGGAAAAAAATACAGATGTCATTGGCAACGGCGGCCATTCTGCTCGTCGCCGCGATCTTTCCGGTGCAGGCACTGGCGCTTGAAGTCCCCCAGGGACAGACGGACGTACGCATACCCGTGACGGTATCCACCAGCGGCACCGTGGCCGGCGTCGAAATCGGCTTCTCCTACACTAACGACGGCCTTTCATTCGTGAGGTTCGAGCCTTCGGCGGCCGTATCGGGGGCGCAGCAGATCAGCGCGGAACGCTACGGCACTACGTGGGTGGGCTTCTATTCGGACACGAACGCCTATGGGAGCGCGGCCGGCGGACAGCTTGACATGGGCAGCCTCGTATTCGATTACACAGGCGACGCCGCAAACACCGTGTCGCTGACGAACTGCACGGTCTACACCGTGAACGCGGCCAATGAGGTCGTGTCCGACGACCGCGACTGGAGCGGCGAGGTGACCGTCACGCGGGCCTCAGCAGCAAGCTCCGGCACGGGCACGGGTACGGGCACCGGCACAGGCAGTACAAGCACCGGCGCAAACAGCTTCAACATAAGCGAGGGCGACACACCGCTCACGACGACGAAAGTCACGTTTTCCGACCTTGGCGGCGCCGAATGGGCGAGGGAAGCCATAGAATACCTCGCGAACAACAAGGGCATACTGGGCCTGGGCGACGGGCTTTTCGCACCGAACGCGGAAGTTACGCGGGCGCAGTTCTCGCGCTTCATGTCACAGGCCTTCGGCATCACGAAGGGCGCGGAACCGTCATCCTTCACGGACGTCGTGTCCGGGAGCTGGTATTATGACGACGTGACCCT
>JAITOE010000082.1 GCA_031290135.1 Eubacteriales Family XIII. Incertae Sedis bacterium | reverse complement strand
TGGACGACGCGAACAATAAGCATTACATCGTATATGAGCTGGACGTAAACTATGCGGGCAACCTCGAACTGCACAACAACAATTCACCGCGTGCGGCGAGCGTCGTCACGGAAAACATCCCCAAAGGGCTGAAGCTGATTACAAGCGGCAGCGGCGCCACCTCGGCGATTTACGTCAGGCGTTATACGGGCTACCCGCGTGACCTTTCAACCTATGCCCAATGGACCGGCAGCCTTAACCCGGACCATGTCAGCACAGTCTATTTGAAAGGCCCGGTTACCGGCACTGCCCCGCCGTCTTCTTTGGTGCAGGTATATGGCGGCAGCCAAGAGCTGTCCGCGTCGCTGTTCGGCGTGAGCGCGGCGTACAGCGCGCCCGGCGCGGACGACAACGGCACGCTGACGTTTACTTTCGGAAAAGCAGAAGACCAAAGCGATCCCGACTACAACGACAACCGCGCCGCGTATAAGATCATCATGGTTTTCCAGCTCGACACGGGTACGCTCGGCGGGGGAAATGGCGGAAGCGAGATTACAGCCATCAACAACACCGCGTCGCTGGCCTATACGGATTCAGGCGAAGAGCATACCTTGCCGAGCGAGGTCGTCACGGCGGAATGGGCGAGGTATAACGCCGGCGCGGCGTATTACAAGGAGAATTACGACTACGGCGAACAAGAGTATACGCGTGAACCGACGGTCATTGTACCAGGCGAGGGCGGCGTGCCGGCAATTGACGGCGACGGCAGCCTTGACGTAAAATACCGCATCAACGTCGTCAATGTCGGGCCGGTCGCGTACATTGCAGATCCGATGAAGATTCTGGACACAAACGCGTGGCAGGGCGCGGCGGCCGTCCCCGGTTCGGTCAGCTGGACGCTGAATCAAAACACGGCGCCTGTTGACAGCAATGCCGTGCCGTATACGCAAATCCAAGGCGGCGCGCTGTCCTTCGAGCTGAACAGGGCATACGGGACGAACGGCGTAACCGACGTCTACCACGCGGATTATACCCTCCGCTATCCCGCGATACAGTACGGCGCGAAACTGCAAAACACGGCGGGGAACACGGCCGACACGGTGATCCCGATGAAACTGGCGCTCCAAAAGTATGACAGCGCGGACGACGCGGGACAAACGCCGTTGACGGGCTACGGGATCGCGCTGCTGGAGAGCGACGGCAGGACGCCCGTGACGGACTACCTCGGCGACGACGTGATCTTCACGGACGCGGCTCCCATGTTCTATATTCTCCCGCGGGACGCCGGCACAAGCTTTACGCTGGAAGAGGTCACGCCGCCGGAAGGGTACGCGAATTCGGAGGGCAAGACATACGCAGTTGAATACAGCTTCGCAAACAATGTCGCCGTGCTGGCGGAGAGCGAAACAGATTTGGTCCTGACGGAAAACGCCGACCATTCGTATGACCTGGCGCTGTTCAACACGAAAGATGCCCTGCCCCAGCTCCCGCGGCTGGTCTCCGTGGACGTGACCAAGACCTGGGCGGACGACAGCGACGCGGCGCGCCTGCGCCCGGCGGCCTCTGCGTTCACCGTGAAGCTGTACAAGACAGTCAATGGCGTCGGGCCGGAGGAAATCGCCGAAGTGAGCGGCGCCGGCTGGGCGGGGACGGATGGGGACGTATGGACGCATACCTTCACGGACCTGCCGGAATATGAGGGCGGATATTCTGTCGTCTACACGGCCGGCGAGACACCCGTGCCGGGCTATGACCTGACGCAGGACGGCTTCAGACTCACCAACACATACGTCCCGGAATTCCCGCCCCCGCCGGAGGAAACAGGGCTGGTTTCCGTGACCGTGACCAAGACCTGGGCGGACGACAGCGACGCGGCACGCCTGCGCCCGGCGGCCTCTGCGTTCACCGTGAAGCTGTACAAGACAGTCAACGGCGTCGGGCCGGCGGAAATCGCCTCGGTGAGCGGCACCGGCTGGACGGGGACGGGCGGAAACGTGTGGACGCATACCTTCACGGATTTGCCGCAATATGAGGGCGGATATCTGGTCGCGTACACGGCCGGCGAAACGCCCGTGCCGGGCTACGTCCTGACGCAGGACGGATTCAGACTTACCAACACGTACACCCCGGCCGGCGGAGGTGGCGGGGGCGACGGCGTAACCACGCCGGACACGCCCGGCTCCACGGATCCTCCGGACACGGCTGATCCCCCGGACACGGCGCAGCCAGCCGGCCCAGCCGATCCGGACAGACCCGCTCCGGGCGGCCACGATCCCGGTACGCCCCCGGTACCCTCCGGTTCCGGAAATTCCTTGGTGCCGGGCGACGATGGGACGTTCATTGAGATAGGAGAGGACGGCGTGCCGCTCGGCGAATGGCACTGGGACGACCCGGCGCAGGAATGGGTCTTCGAGGAATACCCGCCGCCTCTCGCCAGCCTGCCCCAGACGGGCGCGGCATACCCGGCCGGCGCATTTACCGGATGGCTCCTGCTCCTCTGCCTCGCTTTCGCCGCGGCGGTTCTTTGCCTGCGCCGGAGCTACAGGGGCAAACATTGCGCGAAATAGAAGCAGCCGGGAGGGACAAACTTGACACCGTCCACGTCCCCGATAAAATTGACAAAACAAATTTCGCATGATATCATTGGCATACAAAATGATATACGGTATATACTATCATGAAGAGAGGATTTAGCCATGAGCACAAATGTTCGATTAGCAGCTTGGGGGAATTCAATCGCGCTAAGGATACCGAAACCAATATTGAACCAGTCGGAAATCAACGAAAATGCGATTGTGACGCTCGAAGTTACGGAAAATAAGGAAATCATCATAAAACAAAAATACCGGCACAGAACCTTGGAAGAGCGTTTTGCCGGCTGGGACGGAAACCATGAACCGGAACTCGTTGACTTTGGCACTCCTGTTGGCGGTGAAGTATGGTAAGTCAAGGCGATATTGTTAAAATTGATTTTTCTCCAACCATGGGACACGAACAATCTGGATATCGTCCTGCGGTCGTTGTCAGTAACGATTCTTTTCACAAATATTCAAAATTAGTCCTTGTTTGCCCCGTCACGAACACCTCCAAGAATTTCCCGATGTACGGGGCGATGTGTGGAACTGGTCGCCGCTGAAATGACAAAAAGAAAGATATGATTGCGCGAATGGAGGGGGAAACCCTCGCGGTATTTGAGAAGAAGAGCGGGATGACAGCGGAGTTTTCCGGAGCGGAGTTATTGCGGCTTCTTTCTTGGTGCCGGTCGCCCGGCGAAGACGAATTTGTGCGCCGGCTATTCCGGCTCGGCATTCTCACGGACCGCGGCACGGACGCGCCCGCTGTTTTGCGCGGCTATGGCCGGCAGCGGGAGGGGAGGCCTCGCGCGCTGCATATCGACGTCACGGACTATTGCCCGCTTGCCTGTCCGCAGTGCTATCGGGCCGGTGCGCGGGCGGAGCCTGCGGGAAGCAATGGGCGCGCGGACGCCGGCGTGTGCGCGGACGGCAACGGGCAGGCGGGCGTGAGCGGGCGGACGGATATGAGCCTACCCGGTTTCGCCGCGCTTATCCGTGAGGCGGCGGGGCTGGACTGTTTTCAAATCGCCGTCGGGGGCGGGGAGCCGCTCTGCCATCCGCGGATTGAGGAGTTAATCGCCTGTGCCGGGCGGACGGAGATGGCGGTTTCGCTCACGACCTCCGGTGCGCTGCCGCCGGGCGCGCGCCTGCCGGAGAAGATTTCCGGCTTGCGCGAAGCGGGCCTGAACCATATCCAAGTATCGCTGAACGGCAGCACGGAGGAAACGAACCGCCGCTCAAGGGACGGATACAGGCAGGCGACGGCGCTGATGCAACACCTCGGCGGCTGCGGTCTTTCGTGGGGCGTCAACTGGACCGCGCGCGCCGACAACCTGCATGAACTGGAAGCGCTCTGTGCGCTTGCGGCGGATCTCGGCGCGGACAATGTCAACGTGCTGCGCTATAAACCCGCCGGAAACGAGGACTATGCCGGCGCCGCTTTGCGTGGGGAGGAGGAACGCGCGCTTGCGGCGCGGCTGCGCCGTGTGCGGGGCGTCCGCATCAAGGTTGACTCCGCGTATTCGTTTCTCTTCCGTCTGCTCTACGGGGACGCGCCGGAAATCGCGGCCGGCTGCGCCGCGGGAACAGGCTTTGTGTCGGTCACGGCCGCCGGCGCGTTCAAGCCCTGCAGCCATTTGGCGGATGCCTTCCCCGCAAAGGGTTTGCGCGCCTATCTGCGGTCGCGGGCGTATTTGGATTTTCTCCGCGAAAAAGCTTCGCCCCCCGGAACGTGCCGCCTTTGCCGCCATGCCCGGACATGCGGAGGGTGCAGGGCGATTGCCCCGGCGCCGGAAACGGGCTGCGGGGCCGGCATGGACCCTGCGAGCGTTTGCCCCGCGTTTCAAACGGTGACAGGATATTCAGAGGCGCAGTGAATACATTGTCATTGCGAGCGCAGCGAAGCAATCCATCTGCAAGCAGCAACACCGGATATCCGGCAAAGACATGATCGCAGGGTGCGCGGCAGAACGCAGAAAGGAACGGGGAGCATGTTTCGTTATTCACAGGGATATGAAATCGACGGTTCGGATACCAGCTACAACTTGGTGCTGCCGGAAACGGAAAAGTGCCTGGAGGTCGCGCGTTTTCTGCTCGGATTGAAAACCGTTCACCGCGGCGCGCCGCTGGCCATTCAAAACGCTTCTGCCATGCGGGAAGTGCTTACCGCGACATCGCGTCCTGCGCCGATCCTGACAGGATATACGCGGATCGCCGCGCTGACCGGAAAACAATACGCGCATGAGGACATAGACGCGCTGTTCGCGGACCTGCTGGCAAACGGGGCCGCATCTTGCGGGATAGGCTTTGCCTATGTGCATCCCTATTTGCTCTATCCGGAAATCAAAGGGGAAATCATCGAGTGCCTCCGGGAACTGTCGGGCGACCGCCATGTTTTTGAGCAGCCGGAATTTCCAAGCATGTATTATGCCGACCACTTCGGCTTCCTGGGGCTATTTCTGGATCCCGTGAACGCGGAGCAGCACTATTCCGCGCAGTGGGAGGATTCCGCCGCTGTTCTTCCCCGCGCCGGCACGCCGTACAGGCTTCTTGAGATCGGCATTTCGCTCGGCCACTGGACCCCGCGCCATTACTACGAACTGACAAAACTCGCTGCCGCCTATCCCGAATTTGAGATTGACGCTTTCGCGACGCTGAGCGCGTCCCTCTGGGAAGCTGAACTGGACAAAAAACAATGGCTGCGGCGCTATGTCTGGGAGCGGATCGACGTGGCTGCCGCAGACCCGGCCGGCCTGATTCGGCGGCTTGCGCACGCCGAGGGTTTTCTGTTTTCGAAAAACTGGTGGCTGCGGCGGCAAAAATGCAAACGGCAGGGCGCGGATATGGCGCAGACCGGTGCGCGGGAATTGCTCGATTTGCAAAACACGTCGTCCTTCGCCGGCTATGACGCGTCGAAGCTGCAAGAGGAGGAACGCCAGCCGGAACTTGCGATACTGAAAGGCATTTTCGGGAACGAGATCGATTTGACCATCGACGAATACGCGGCGGCGGCCGGGAAGCTTGCCGGCGTCCGGTTTTTCAGCGATTTGCAGTTTGAGGAATGGACCATGCTCCAGTTTGAGTTCTCCATGAACGGCGAGAAAGTGTGCGGCATGATGCGCTTCGCGCGGGAGGCGGGCAGCACGGGCGGCGGCACGCGCCTTGTTTTCTCCCTGCCCTATACGGCGAAGGATTATTTCCGCCGCGTGTTCGGGGTTTGAAAAGAAGCCTTGTGATATTCGCGCCATCGGTGATATTACCCCGGCCACTAAATATCGCTAGTCGTGGCGGTCTTTTTTCCGCCATCCTGCGTTGGCAGAACCCGTTGATACCGCCCAGTATCAGCGGAACCTGCCGCCTTGGCTGGCGAAAAAAATCCTCGCCACTTTGTAGCTACAGTTAATGGCCGGGGTAATATAATAGAAAACAACACAAGGGGACGGATTCAATTTACGCAGTTATTTCGAGGTGAAAAGATGTCAAGAAAAGCGAGAGCGAAAAGCGAAAGCAACATTTACCATATCCTGGCAAGGGGCATCGAGGGCCAGCCGCTGTTCGGGGATGAAGAGGATTTCCGCAAGCTGCTGGAAATCCTTGCGAAATACAAGCCCGTCAGCGGATATGAGCTTTACGCGTACTGCCTCATGGGGAACCATTTCCATCTGCTGCTGAAAACGAACGGGGAGGGCACGGACCGGGTCATGAAGCGGGTCGTCGGGAGCTACGTTTACTGGTTCAACCGGAAATATGCGCGGAAAGGCCCCCTGTTCCGGGACCGGTACAGGAGCGAGCCGGCGGGGACGGACGCAGGCCTGCTGTCCGCCCTGCGGCACATCCACCAGAACCCGGTGAAGGCCGGGCTTTGTAAAAAGGCTTCGGAATACCCGTACAGCAGCTACCGCGCGTACACGAAGGGGGACAAAACGGGGCTGGCGGATTGCGTCGCGGCCGCGGACACGATGAGCAGGCAGGAGTTCGCGAAGTTCCATGAGAAAAGCGACGCGGCGCGTTTTATGGACGCCGAAGAAAAGATCCGGATTCCCGACAGCGAGGCGGCAAAGATCATCGAGCGGATTTCGGGAAGCAAAACCGCCGCCGCTTTCGGGACCGCCGACCGTGCGCCGCGGGCGGGATTCATCCGGGAATTCAGGGCGGCGGGGCTTTCACTCCGGCAAATCAGCCGGCTCACGGGGCTGGGCGTCGGGGCCGTGCGGCGGAAATGAGCGCAGGGGAGAACCTCCCCCCTGTGCCGAAGCAGGGGCGGGAAACGGCGCGCCAAGATCTACATCGAGCATTTGTCCGATGAATTCACCGAGATTGATTTTTGTTTTTGGGAGATGAATTATGGAAAAAAAACTATATTATTTGTCATATGACCATGCCGGCTGCTGCGGCTGGATCGGCGGAAACGCCCCCGCGTATTTCGACGACAAGCAGGCGCTGGTAAACGAGGCGGATTGCAAATACTATTTTTACATGGCGTTCGTCAACCCGGTGAACAACAGGATGTATTCCGTGTTCATCCCCGCTTTTTCTG
>JAITOE010000064.1 GCA_031290135.1 Eubacteriales Family XIII. Incertae Sedis bacterium | reverse complement strand
CGTTGTAAGTATAGGGATTTGCGACGCCCACATTCACGTCGGCGGACACCGTCGCCCCGCCGAGCCCGTTCCCGCCAACGTCCGTCACAAACGCGGGCGGGTTGAGAACGGTCAATGCTAGCGCGTATGAATTTTCCGGCGCGGGGGCGATACGGTCATGCACCGCGTACACCGATCCGCCGGTAATGGTAACGCTTGCCGTTGCCGACGTCATATCCGCCGGAATACCAATATCAGGTACGCCAGCGCCCCGCGTCTCAGCTATGACGGTTCCGCTTTTGATCTGTATGTCCGCGTGGCCTAACGCCGCATCGTTTCCCGCAATGCCTATCGCAACAGGATAACGTGAAGCTTTGGTACCGCCGGCATAAGCGACGACCGTAGGGTTATCCGCCCCGGTACCTATCGTTACATTGACATTAGCGGTTTTATTGCCGGTGTTATTATATCCCGTGCCTATCGCGGCGGCTCCGCTGGATCCGCCTTGCGCATATACAACGCTGTTATCTGAAATAGTTATATTTGCCGTTCCTGTGGTTAGTGAGGAGGTGCTCACATATCCCGCACCGACGCCCGAACCGTCAGAGCTGCCGCCTGAAGCGATCACGAAAGCATGATCTTTAATTGTTATATCAGCGGATGTGCCATAATTTCCCGCGCCGATACCCGCGCCACCGCTGGTTCCCGTTGCGGTAACTTTTGCGTTGCCTCTTATAATAATATTTCCGCCGGGTTGATTATTGTCCCCGCCAATCCCCGCGCCGCCGCTGGCTCCGTTGGCAATTATTGTGCCTCCGGCGATGTCAATCGTGCGGTCAGGTCCGGCTCCGGCAATGCCGCCCGCTTGACTCTGTCCGGTCACGGTGAGCTTCCCTGTTCCCAACGGACCGCCCTCAAACAGCCAACTGTCAGTACCCTGCATCCACGTGCCGTAGAGCAACTCATTCTCCGTGCCGTCAACTATATAAATCGTAAGATTATCGTAGCCGTTAATTGCGTTTGAGGCGAGGCGGTCGTTTGAGCTGTAGCCTTTAAAGATTAGCGTTATATTTGGCACCCTCCCCGTTACGCTAGTTATTGAATCTCCGGCGCCAAGCTCAAGCACTTGGTTGTTATCAGCCACCGTGATAGCGCGGTTACCGATCACCTCCTCGGTTACTGTATAATGATTTCCGGTAGAGCTGACATAAGTCATCCCCGCCGCCCTCGCGGTCGGCGTAATCGCGGGCAGCAGGGCGATTACCATCGCCGCCGTGAGCAGATACGCGAGTACGCGGCGCCCCCCGCTCCGCCTTGTTTTGCTTATGTTCATGATCCATACCTCCTCTTAAAATGATTTTATTTCGGAAAATTTTCCGCCGCTGGCTTTGCCAAAAGATTGCCGTCCTATGGCTATTATACCATAAATTTGCATCCATAGCCTCCCTCTTTTTACATCTTGATTTTCGCCGTCAAATGATATATAATAATACATATAAGTGAATTATAAAAAATAATAAAACACAAAATAAGGGGGGAGTGTCTTATGAAAAACATGAAAATCAAAGTAAAGCTGTTGTTCGGATTTCTGTTTATCGCGGCGCTTGCGCTGGTTGTCGGGCTTTGCGGCATCTTCGGGCTGACGCAAACAGCGGGGTCCATAGAGGAAGCGAACAAAAGCTCGGAAAACGCCTTGTCAGTAAGCGCAATGAAAACGAACGTCATGGAACAGCATTCGACGTACCGGGGCGGCGGCTTAAAGGATTCTTTCGGCCAGGTCGATGCCGCAAAACAAGAATACGCGGCCTTGCAGGAGCTGGATAAAGAATTCAAGGACTTGCAGACGGATTTGGAAGAAATGCTGACGAAGCAGGCGGCAAAGGATTTGCTGCGGGAGATCGAGAGCGCGTATACGGCGTTTGCCTCTGCGCGGGACGCCTGCATAAAGGAACTGCAGGAACCCGGCAGGACTCCCGAAGAAAAATTTGCGGCTCTGAACAGCGTGGCGGAACCCATTAAGACGCTGAACGACTGGGTGGACAAGCTTGTGGATATGGAGGATAAGGACAGCACGGACGCCGCGGAGCAAAACCAAGCGCAGGCGCATATGCTGATCTGCGTGCTGATCGTAATTGTAATTGGCGCAATCGCGATTTCCGTCTTGCTGGGGCTGGTCATGGCCGGGATGATCGCAAAACCCATAAAAAAGGTGGTGGCGGCGGCAGACCGGCTGTCGGTGGGGGATATCGACGTGAACCTGGAGATCGACGCCAAGGACGAGATAGGTGACCTGGCAAGCGCGTTCCGGGAAATGGCAGACGGAATCAAAGACCAGTCGAAGACCCTCACGCAGATTGCTGCCGGCGATTTCAGGGAATCCATACGCGTGCGTTCCGATAAGGATATTATGAATAAATCGATCAATACGGTCATCGAAAAAAACAACGAAACCCTGCTTGGCATCAAGGAGGCCGCCACCCAGGTGTCCGCAGGGGCATCGCAGATTGCCACGGGCGCGCAGAGCCTGGCGTCCGGCGCCAGCGAACAGGCCGCTACGCTGGAAGAGTTCACGGCAACCATCACAGAGGTGCTGAAGCAGTCGGAGGAAAACACGCAGCGTGCCCAGGAAGCGCACAACGACGTGCGGGAATCCAGCAAGCACATGATTAACAGCATGGAATCCATGCATGAAATGACGGAGGCCATGGCGGAGATCAATGAAAGCTCCGTCAATATCGCGAAAGTGATCAAGGTAATCGACGACATCGCGTTCCAAACCAACATTCTGGCGCTGAACGCAGCCGTGGAAGCGGCAAGGGCGGGGCAGCACGGCAAAGGCTTCGCCGTGGTTGCGGACGAAGTCAGAAACCTGGCGTCAAAATCCGCGGAAGCGGCAAAGGAGACGGCTGTTCTCATCGAAAGCAGCACGCAAAAGGTGACGGAGGGGAACGGCATCGCGGGGAAGACCAACGAAAGCCTGGAGCGGGTCAACGCGATTTCCGAGAAAAACGCCATTTCCATGCAGGGCATCAGCGATTCTTCGCAGCAGCAAAGCAGCGCGATCTCGGAGATTACAACGGGCATCGGGCAGATATCAGACGTGGTGCAGGCAAACTCCGCCACCGCGCAGGAATCCGCCGCCGCGTCGGAGCAGCTGTCCGCCCAGGCGAACATGCTGGAAGACATACTTTCGCAATTTAAATTGAAAGAAAAGGATTACGGCGCACGTGCGCCGCAGTTTCAGACGGAATTCGCTTCCGCGCGGGAACAAATGCCGCCGGTCATCGAACTGGGGGATGATAAATACTAACACGTCATTGCGAGGAGCGAAGCAATCCATTGCGCGCTGGATTGCTTCGCTCCGCTCGCAATGACAGAAAGGCGCAAACCCGCCGCCGGGGAGTATTCTCCGGCGGTTTTTACTATTCAAACATCCGCCCAAGGAAGGGTGGGACTGCCCCCCAGACGGACACACCTCTGAACAGTCAATCACGACGGGTTCCGTCACCAAACGGAACGAATCACCCAGCTGGGGGGCGGGCGTCATATCCTCCGTCATTGCGAGGGTCGCGAAGCAATCCAGTGCGCAGTATGGATTGCTTCGTCGCTTCGCTCCTCGCAACGACAAAGGACGTGGCGGTGTCCCAGCGATGGTTCTATACCTAAGATTCATAACAGTAACCGGCAGGTTTTTATTTTTTTACAATAATTAACAAAAATGTATTGACAAGGGAAATGGCAGGTGTTACAATAAAGGAAACAAATGGGAGATATGGAAAATGATATCAGTATTGATCTTGGACGGAGACATGGAGTTCGCGGAAGCGCTGGCGCAGCGCCTGGCGGCTTCCGGGCGGGAGTTTCAGGTGCAGGCCGCTCTTCCCGGCAGCTTCGCGGGGGAGGATGGCGGAGAGGCTGCCGGGGCAAAGGACGGTTACGATTTCGTGCTTGCGGATGAAATTTTGCCGGCGTTTTGCCAAGGGCGCTTCGGCAAGGCATCGCTGCTCTTCTTTTCCGATGCGGGTACGGGCATGGACGCCTTGGACCGCTACGGCAGGGTAAGCGGCCTGGCGGCGCGGCTGCGCCATGATTACGCAAGCCGAAACGGAGGCGCGTTCTACGCGGGCATCGGGGAAAGCGCGACGAAATGCATAGGCTGTTTCGGGCTTGCGGGCGGATGCGGCACGTCGTCCGTGGCAATCGGCGTAGGCCGGGATCTGGCCGCCTATAAGGATATGCGGACGCTGTATCTGAGTTTTGAGGCGACGGAAGCGGAATGTATGTGTATCCGAAAAGCGGAAACGGAAAGAAGCATCAGCGATTTCCTGTACCTGATGCTGAAAGAGCGGGACGCGGACATGCGTACATTTCTGGAGGCCCATCTGCACAAGGACAATTACGGGCTGGAACGTTTTTACCCGTCGCCCGGAACCAATGACCTGATCCGCATGGACGATGAAGAAATCTTCCGTTTCATCCATATGCTCCGGGAAAGCGGGCGTTTTGACCGGATCATCATGGATTTCGGCAGCAGCCTGAACGGAACGGTGAAACACTGCATGAACTTCTGTGACGCCATGGCGGCGGTGGAGAACGGCGCTTTGCCGGACACCGGCAAGAATGAAAAAAACAGGGCGCTGCTCCGGGAATACTGGCAAAAGGATAAAAATGCCGTGCAGGTGAGGAACATGGCGCGCAGACGGAACGCGGGGGGCTTGGACGCGGAAGCGGAGAACCCCGTGAACAATCCCGGAACAGACGGCGCCGGGGACGAAGACGCGGTTGAAATCGCTTATGACACATCCAGCTTCAGACCTTACGAAGAAAGCGTGGATTTCGTGCTTTCAAACGAATTCGGCCTGGGGATTCGCAAGATTCGCGACAAACTGTTGCTGCAAATGGAGTGAAGAAGAGCCATGATCAAGGAAATCACAAACGAAATCCGGCAGAAAATCAACGCCATGCCCTCCGGGAGCAGCGACGAAGCCGTGCTGGAAGCCATAGAAGCGCATGTGATGCGGGCGGACAAAACGAAACGGCTTTCCATCCGTGAAAAGGCGGACATGATCGACACGGTATTCCACCGGATCCGGAAAGACCTCAGCATTTTGCAGCCCTTTGCGGAAGACAGTGACATATCAGAGATTATGGTAAACGGGAAAGACAGCGTTTTCGTCGAAAAAAAGGGACGCGTATTTGAAACGGGCGTCCGTTTTGAAAGCGTGGAAGAGCTGGAAGAGGTGATACGGCGGATTGCCGCGAAGGTCCACCGGGAGATCAATGAGCTGAATCCCATCTTGGACGCGCGCCTGGAGGACGGATCCCGCGTAAACGCCGTCTATAAAAACGTGGCGCTCGGCGGGCCGGCCCTGACCATACGCCGTTTTCCGGAAAGCCGGATCACGATGGACGACCTGCTTTCCTTCGGGACCTTGACGGAGGAAGCGGCGGAGTTCCTGAAAACGCTGGTGGAGTCCGCCTACAACATCTTCATCAGCGGGGGGACGAGTTCGGGGAAAACCACGTTTTTAAACGTGCTGTCAAACTACATCCCCCCTGATGAACGCATTGTCATCATCGAGGATTCCGCCGAACTCCAGATCAGCGAAATACGCAACCAGGTCCGGCTGGAGTGCAGGAACGCCAACGTGCAGGGGAAGGGCGGCGTGACCATGCGGCAGCTGATTAAATCAAGCTTGCGGATGCGGCCGAACCGGATTATCGTGGGCGAGGTGCGCGGCGAAGAGGTGCTGGACATGATACAGGCCATGAACACGGGGCATGACGGTTCCCTGTCCACGGGGCACGGAAACTCCCCGAAGGGCATGATCTGCAGGTTGGAAGCGATGTACCTGCAGGCGGCGGATTTTCCGGTGGAGGCCATCCGGCGCCAGATTTCCGAAGCGATAGAGGTTCTCGTCCATCTCGGAAAATCCGCAGACGGCCGCAGGCGCCTTCTGGAAATCACGGAGGTGTCGGGGCTGGAAGGCGGGGAAATCATCTTAAACCCGCTGTTCCGTTATGAAACGGACCGGGGGCTAACCGCCACGGGAAACAGGCTCGAAAACGACCAGAAACTGCGGATGAGAGGGGTGCTTTCATGAATACGGATTACAATGTTTATCAGATGTCGCAAAAAGAACAGCAGCTTTACTATATTTTTTCGGTCCTGGGATTGCTGATGATCGGGCAGGTTTTTTACCAGAGCCTGCTGTTTTCCCTGGTTTTGACGCCGCTCAGCATTCCCGCGAGGAAATATTACGCGCGCTATCTGGCTGACCGGAGAAAAAACGCGCTGGAGCTTTCGTTCCGGGATCTGCTGTATTCGCTTTCCGCGTCCTTTGCCACGGGGCGGCAAATGCCGGAAGCCCTGGCGGAAGGGCTGGATGCCCTGCGCCTCATCTATCCGGAAGACGCGCCCATCCTCCGCGAACTGGAGGACATGAAGAAAAGAATTTTTGTAAACCGGGAAGACGACGCGCCCGTGCTGGAAGATTTCGCGCGGCGGAGCCACATCGAGGACATCCGCAACTTTGTGGACACCTGGGCGATATGCAGGACAACGGGGGGAGACATGGAGCGATTGGTGGCGAAGGCCGCGGAAGTGATCCTCGACAAGATGAGCATCCAGAAGGACATCCGTACTTTAACCGCGCAAAAACGCCTGGAAGCCAAGGTGCTGCTGCTGATTCCCGTATTCATACTCGTGTTTCTGCGGATCTTTTCCCCGGATTATACCGCCGTGCTGTATGAAACGCTGATGGGGCGCCTGATCATGACCACCGCCGCGGCGGTGTCGGCGGGCGCCTATGTCTGGAGCCTGCATCTTACAAAAGTGGAAATATGAGGAAATGCGGCGCCCGGCGCCGACGGAGGCAAGCATGAAAAATAAAAAAGAGAGGAAGCCAAAATCGAACGCGGGAAAACGCCCCCTGACGGACTTCATCCCGAAAATCCTGACGGGGAAAGAAGACGAGATGGACCGGATGCTGAAATCCGCTTTCGGCGACAAGGACTTTTCGGCGGAAATACAGGCGGAGCGGAAGAAAAACGCGACCTACTGGCTCCTTTGCGCCGGGCTGCTGGCGGTTTTGGCGCTGGCCGTGCTTGCGCAGCTGGCGGGAGGCGGGAATACGCCGCTCCGGACCTTTGCGAGGCCGGAGGCGTTTGAGAAGCCGATACAGCTCGCAGCCACGGTGAAAGCGGAGTACGATTCGGCCTCCGTCAAAAAGAAGGTGCAAATGCTGGTCCAGCCACAAAACGCCGACGAAACGGAAATAAAGCGGCGCATCGGCTTGACGGCGGCAAGGCTGGCGGAGATGATCGCCGGCGAAAACGAAAGCCTTGACGCAGTCAGCACGGATTTGCATCTGCCGGAGCGGGACGAAGAAACCCAGGTACAGATTTCGTGGAATTCGGACCGACCCGAAATTTTGGACGACGGCGGCGCGCTGAACGGGGTGCGGTCCGCGGAAGGAGACCGGGTGACGCTGAAAGCGAGGCTCAGTCTGGAGGATGTTTCGGAAGTAGTGGATCTGCAGATAACCCTCGCCGGAACAGATCCGGAAAGCCGCCTTGCAAAGGACTTGGACGCGGTTTTGTCAGATGAAGTCGAACAGCTGAACCGCTCCGCAACAGGGAAAAGCCTGCTTTTGCCGGAGCGGGATCTGTACGGCGTGCAGTACACTTGGGAGACGGGGGAGAGAAGAACCTATCTGCTTGAAATCGCGGTGCTGTTCCTGTTCGCGTTCGTTCTTTTCAAATCCCGGTACAAAGGAATTGAAAAGCGGATCCTGACAGCGCGAAAGAGCATGATGCGGGATTTCCCGGAATTCGTCAACAAGCTGCTTCTGCTGCTGAACGCCGGCCTCGTGGTCTCGACCGCCGTGAAACGGATCGCGCAGGACTATGAAGCGCACAAGGAGGAAGGCCGACCAAGGCCCCTGTACGAAGAACTGTCCGGCATAGGGCGGCGGATGGAGAACACCAACACGTCCCTGACGGCCGAACTGAGCCTGATGGCGGCGCGCAGCGGCATACGGGAAATGACGCGTTTCGCCTCCGTGGTCTGCGACAACCTTGACAAGGGAAGCGCCCTGGCGGAAAAACTCCATGCGGAAAGCGACCTGGCATGGAACATGCGCCGCAAAAACGCGGAAGAGGCAGGGCGGGTCGCGGAAACAAAGTTGGTCATGCCCATGGCCTTGATCTTATTGGTGATTATCCTGATCACAATCGCGCCGGCCGCCTTGGAGATGTAACCCGTCGCCTCGCGCCCTGCGGTTTTGATAAATAGACCCGTCAACGAAACATTGTGTACAAAAAAATGTACAGAAAAGGAGAAAAAAATGAAAAACAGCAAAAAAGGCATGGAATTGGTACAGGTGGCGATCTTGGTCGGCATCGCGATTTTTCTCGGTTTGATCTTCAAAACGCAGATCGGGAACTTCGTCACCGGCGTGTTCGACAATCTGATGGGAGCGGGCTTCTGATGAACGACGGCGCCATTTCTTTAGGCACGGAGCTAAAATTGAAAAACAGCAAGCGGGGGACGGCCATGGTGGAGGCGGCAATCATTTTTCCGCTCATGATTGCCGCCGTAATGGCGGTGATCTACCTGATGGTCAACCTGTACAGCCTGACCGCGCTCCAAGCTTCGCTGCATACCACGCTCCGCGCCCAGGCGGGCGCGCATACGGGCCTGACGGAAAACACCTATGCGGACGGGCGCGTGCGGGACAGGTACCGGCAGGCCGCGGAGCGGCGCGGGCCGCAGACGGAGGAACACAAGGCGGTTCTCTCGCCCTATCTTTCCGTCGAAACCTCAAAGACCTATTCCGCAAACGCCTTAGCCGCACGGGCCGTCCAGAGGCGGAGCTTCGGCCGCTATTATGTTTTGGACGAGGTAAAAAGCGTGCAGAACGTGGAACTGGCGAAACATCTGAAATCATGAGTCTTACCTATGAACAGCGTCACCGCAATGCGGCGGGGCAATCCATATGCGCCGGATTGCCTCGATCGCAATGACGGAAGAGACAAACGAAAGGCGGGCGGGGGATGAAAAAAAGATTGTGCGCGGGCGTGAACAAAAAAGGAGCGACGGCGGTCTTCCTGGTAATGATCCTGGCATCCCTGCTGCTCGTGGCGGGCGTGCTGATACGGGCCGCGGGGCTGTCCGCGGCGAAAAGCTGCGGCGACGCCGTGTTTCAGCTCGCGGGGCGGTCGCTTCTGGCAGAGTACGACAGACGCCTGTTCGAGGACTATGGCCTGTTCGGCATGCGCAGCGACGAAGCGGACGCGGAGGCCAAGCTGAAGCATTACAGCGAAGCGAGCCTGAAAGAGAGCCTGCTAAGCAGGCGGAGCGCCGTCTGGCTGCTGCCCTGCGCCATCAGCGGCTGGAACGTGGACCTGAAATCGTTTTCCTTGGCGGACGTGGATATTTTTGAGGAAGAGATTGTCAAGGACATAAAATTTACCGCGCTGGACTGGGCCCAGGAACATTTCCTGACGGGCGCCGGCGACAAAACAGAAGCCGGAGCCGGTGCGTCTGCGGATGCCGGTTCAGGAACAGAAGAAGAACCGAGGCAGATCAACAACGAGGTAATCATCAATAACCTGCCGTCAAAAGGGATACAGGGGGGCGGAATACCGATAAAGAGCATCGTGGAAAACGGCCTGCCGTCGCTGACGGAACTCTTCAACGGGGCGACGCGGGGGTTTTATACGTCGGAATACATTTTTGCCCGGTTTACCCACGCGGGCGCGCCCGTGCCTGCGGCGGAACACGAGCGTTTTTTCAAAAACGAGGCGGAATATGTCATCATAGGGAAATACAACGACGCGGAAAACCTGAAACAGGTATACGCCTACATTCGCCTGCTCAGATTTGTCCTCAATGAAGCCAGCATACACAAAGACAGCGCCAAACTGAACAAGGTGAGGGTGCTTGCGGCCTCAATATCCCTGCTGACCCAAGGCGTCATCCCGGAGCTTGTAATTACAGAAGTGATCCTTGCGGTATGGACGGCCGTGGAAACCGGAAACGACATAAAGCTCCTGCAGTCCGGCGGGAACGTGGCTTTGCTGAAAAACGAAGCCAACTGGGCCATCGACCTCTCCGCGGTCAGCGGGCTGATCAAGGGGTTTTTCAAGGGGGCAGGCAGCTTTGCCGGCGGCATAGAGGCGACTGCGGAGGCATCCATGGGCAAGACGGCCATACAGCCCAGCGACAAGAGCGGGCTTTCCTACGAGGGCTATCTTCGGATATTCTTATATTTCACGGGGCGGGAAATAAAATTGCTCCGCATCATGGATCTGATCCAAATCAACATGAAAGTCGGATACTACGAAGCCTTTCTCCTGCGTGAGCATTACGCCGGGATTCGCTATGAAGTCACGATGAACGGGGACCGCTACTCCTATGTGCAGCGTTATTACGAGGATGTAGGCGGGGCAGCGGAAGGGAGCGAATGATTTCATGGCGAAGAATTCGAAAAGGGGTTCGCTCACGGTGGAAGCCGCGATCTTCCTCCCGCTGTTCATTATTTCCATACTTACCATTTCATACCTGATAAAATTTCTGGCGGTACAGGAAAACGTGATGCATTCCCTTGCGGACGAGGCACATTCCCTTGCGGCCGCCGCCGTGTACACGCCCTACCCGATCTTTTTTGAAAACGACGCCGAGAAACGCATATCGCAGGAAAACGGGGACGAAATCGAGAATTTTGAGATTTCGCTTTTCCTGTACCGGTTTCGCTTGTTGAATTATTCGGAACAAATCCGCATAACCGCCGATTACGACATCGGCGTAAAGCTGCCGCTTGCCGCCATCGACAGGATCCCGGCCTCGGTCACGGTGCTCTGCCGGGCGTTTACGGGGAAGGACAACGCCGCGGAGCCTATGCCGGTTTCCGAAATAGAGGAAGAAAAAGAATCCGTGACCGTCTGGATATTCCCTCGGGCAGGGACGAAATACCACGGCGAGAATTGCGCGTACATCAAGGTATATCCGAGGGAAACGGCGCTCAGCGAAAGCGTGCGGCGGCAATATGAACCGTGCAAGCTCTGCAAACCGGGGGAGCTGAGCAACGGAAGCTTGGTTTATTGCTTCCAGAAGAGCGGGGAAGTCTTTCACAGCGGCAGCTGCACTTCCGTGGAGCGGTATGTCGTTTCCATTGAAAAGGAAGAAGCGGAAGCGCGCGGATACAGCCCTTGCAGCAAATGCGGCGGGCAGTAGCGCAAAGGAGGGAGTCATGTTAAACGTCATGGAAGCCGACGCGGGAAAGCGCCGCGTTGAAATCGAAGCGGGGGACGCCGTGCGGCCTTTCGAAAAAAAAATCCTGCGGCAAGGGCGCTGCGGCGCGCTGCTGCCCTGCGTATTGCTCGCGATAGAGGAAAAATGCCTGATCCGCTATGACACGACGGGCTATCTGTCCTTTGCCGAATACCCGTTCCGCGCGCTGGATCAGGTGCTGCATGTGTTTTACAGGATTCCGGCGCTGCTGATCGAAGCGGAGGATTATTTGCTGCGGCCGGCGAAATGCCTGTTTGCGGATGAAGCGGTTTTCGTTCACGCGGCGACGGGGGAGCCCAAACTGTTATACGGGTCGCCGCAGGCCGCTTTCCGCCAAGGTTACGAAAGCCTGCTTTCCGCCGCCGCGCAATGGGATTACATCACAGGTCTTCCGTCCGCCATCCGCCAGATCCAGGAAAGGATATCCGCCGAAAATCCGGACCTGAGAGCCTTGCTTCGCATCGTGGAAGGGATAAGGCGGGAATGGAGCTATATACAGCCCCTGTGACCTTTCTGCTTGGTTTTGCTTGCTTTTTATTATAGTCTATGATACAATCAAATTAAATTTAGCGGGAATCGAGTTTTCCGTAGGAGAAAGAATGTTTCGCAATTTCGCCGAAAAACGGGGCTGCTTGGCGGCGCGGGCCGACAAGCGCGGATGTTAGGGTACGTGGTGCCGGAAAAGAGCGAACTCAAAGTACGGGAATTTGAACTTTACGGCGCGTATTATTGCGGCATCTGCCGTTCGATCGGCGCCAGATACGGCCAGATTCCCAGGATCCTCCTCAGCTATGATTCGGTGTTTCTGGCACTCCTGCTGTCCTCCGTGAGGGATGAACCGGATGTATGGACGCGGAGGCGCTGCCCGGCGCATCCCGCAAAAAAACGAAACGTCGCGGAAACGTCGCCGGAGATTGAATACGCGGCGGACATGATGCTTCTTCTCGGTTATTACAAACTAAAGGATGACCGCGCGGACGAAGGCGGCCCAGCGGCTTTTGCGGGAGAACGTCTGCTGCGCGGCGCATATCGGAAAATCTGCGGGAAAATCCCCGAAAAAGCCAAGAAAATAGATGGATTTTTGTCTTCGCTGCACGAACTCGAAAAAGAGGGATGCACGTCCTTTGACCGTGCGGCGGAACCTTTTGCCATGCTGATGGAAGAGCTTTTGGATTACGGGGAACAAAGGCCGGGCGACGGCCCGGAAAAACACGCGGACGCCCTGCGGTACGCGTTCAGGAAAATAGGCCGGTTTCTGGGAAAGTGGATCTACCTGATCGACGCCTTTGACGACGTGGAGCGGGATCTCGCGCATGGGACGTATAACCCGCTGCTTGCAAGCTGCGGCTACGGGCAGGGCGAACATACGGGGGAAACCGCGGCGGCTTTCCGGGCGCGGACAGGCGAACGGACACGCTTGAACGCGACGCTGTATCTTTCCGAGATTTCGGAGGTCGTCCGCTTGCTGCCGATAAGGAAAAACAAAGAAATCTTAGAAAATATCATATATTTGGGCCTGCTTCGAAAAACAGAAGAAATCGTGGATGCCGCAGGCCGGGCGCGGAAGGGGTGAGCATGAATAATCCATATGAGGTTCTGGGGATCAAGGAGGGCGCCAGCAAAGAAGAGATCAAGGCGGCGTACAAGAGCCAGGTCAAAAAATACCATCCGGACAAGCATCAGGACAACCCGCTGTATGACCTGGCCGAGGAAAAACTACAGGAGATCAACGAAGCCTATGATTATCTGATGAAAAACGCCGGCGGGCCGCAAGCCTACGGTTCGGGCAACGCCGGCATGTACGGCGCCGGAAATCCGCAAGGAGGCACCCGGGAAACGCCGGAATTCACGGAGGTGCGCAGGGCGATTGACAGGGGAGATCTGGCCGCCGCGCAAACCCTGCTGAACAGAACGGGCACGCGGAACGGGGAATGGTTCTTCCTGAGCGCCATGCTGCAGCTGCGCAAGGGCTGGTACGATGAGGCGGTCACGAATCTGCAGACGGCAATTTCAATGGATCCCGGCAACTACGAATACCGAAACGCCATGAACAGCGTCATGGCGAGAACCGGGCAATATCGCGGCGACGCCTATGGCAGGGGTTATCAAAATCCCAACCAGCAGCTCTGCCAGTTCCTGCAATGCTGGTGCTGCGCAGACATGCTCTGCGACTGCATATGACACAGGAGCGGGCGACGGAGATCCGCATCGCGGACCATCTGGGCTACTGCTTTGGCGTGCGGGAAGCGCTTGCCGTAGCAGAAGCCATCTTTCAAAACAAAAAAGAATCAGGCGAAAACCCGGACAAAAATCCCGTGTACGCCTGCGGGCCGCTCATCCATAACGAGCAGGTCATGAAAGATTTGGAGCGCAAAGGGCTCATCTTCCTTGACAATTTGGACGAAGCCGGGGAAAACGGCGTCGTGATCATCCGGACACACGGCGAACCCGCCCATTTTTACGAAGCGGCCGAAAAAAAGAAACTGAAAATCGCGGACGTGACCTGCCCCTTTGTGAAACGGATCCAGAAGCTCGTCAACGCGGCGCATGCCGATGGGTTTCAAGTCGTTATCGCAGGGGAAAGATCGCATCCCGAAGTCATGGGCATCAATGGCTGGTGCCAAAATGAGGCGGTGATCGTGAAGAACGCGGAGGAAGCGCGGCAGGTGCAAGGCGACAGGATTTTTGCCGTGGCGCAGACGACGATGGCGCAGGCGGATTTTGACGAAATAACAAAGAACCTCCAAAAAGAAGGGCGGACGCTTACGGTAAAAAACACGATTTGCATCGCCACGGCCAAGCGGCAGGAAAGTTGCGGGAAACTTGCGGAAACTGTGGATGCGATGGTAGTAATTGGCGGCAAACACAGCGCAAACACCCAAAAACTGTTCGGGATTGCTAAAAAAAAATGCAAAAAATCTTATTTTGTCGAAAATATCGAAGATTTACCATTGAAAGAGCTGCGAAAATGTAATACAATAGGGATTACGGCGGGCGCATCGACACCCGACCGCATGATTAAGGAGGTTATTGCCAATATGACAGTTAACACTGAGAACAACGAAAGAAACCCAATGGCTGATTTCATGGAGGAAATCGAAAAATCCCTACGGCTGCCAAGAACAGGGGAAATCGTCACGGGAACGGTTATCCAAGTGTCCAACCGGGACGTGATCGTAAATCTGGGCTGCAAAAAGGACGGGGTGATCCCCAAGGACGAGATCGTGCTTGAACCGGAGCAAACCTTGCTGACCACGTTCAAGGAAGGCGACGAGGTACAGGCCAAAGTCCTGAAGACGGACGACGGCGACGGAAACATTCTTCTTTCGAAGAAAAAAGTCGTGATCAACGAACACTGGGAGGACATCAACCGCGCGTTTGAGGATAAAGGCATATTAGAGGCCAAAATCGTCAAAGAGGTAAACGGCGGCGTGATTGCGGTGTTTAAGGAGATTTACGGCTTCATCCCGCTTTCGCAGCTTTCCGACAGATTTGTGGACAAGGCCGATGACTTCATCGGAAAAGTCCTCCAGGTCCGCGTCACGAGGCTGGACCAGAAGCGAAACAAAGTGGTGTTTTCCCACAAGTCCGTCCTGGCAGAAGAACGGCAGAAGCGCCTTCTGCAAATATGGGAGTCCCTTAGTGTGGGGGATGTGATTGAAGGCACGGTCATGCGTTTTACGGATTACGGCGCGTTTGTGGACATCGGCGGCATCGACGGGTTGCTTCATATATCGGAAATATCCTGGGGCAAGCTGAAGCACCCGCAGGAAATTTTGAAGATCGGCGAAAAGATTCCGGTGAAAATCCTTTCCATCATAAAAGAGAAGGAAAAGATATCGCTGGGGTATAAACAGAACCAGCCGGAACCTTGGAGCGTGATAGGCGAAAAATACAAGGTCGGCCAGATCATCCAAGGCAGGGCCGTGCAGATCAAGGAATACGGCGTGTTTGTGGAACTGGAGCCGGGGCTTGACGGGCTGGTGCATATATCTGAAATTGCGTTTAAGCGCGTGAACAACATCTCGGACGAACTCAGCGTCGGCCAAGAGGTGTCGGCGAAGATTCTGGAGATTGACAAAGACCGGAAACGCATCAGCCTCAGCATCAAGGAGACGCTTGACAGATCCGAAGAGGCGGCGGAAGGGGCGACGCCGGAAACTGCGGAGGATGTGACGGAGATCGTGGAGATCGTGGAAGTTGCTGAAGAGGCCGCGCCGGAAGCAGTGGAAGTCGTTGCGGAGGACGCTGCGCCGGAAGCTGCGGAAGTCGTTGCGGAAGAGGCGGCGCCGGAAATCGCGGAAGAGACAGCAGCGGAAACCGTTGCGGAGGCTGTGCCGGAGATAGCGGAGGAAGCCGCGCCGGAGGAAGCCGCGCCGGAGGAAGCCGCGCCGGAAGCTGCGGAAGCCGTTGCGGAAGCCGCTGCGCCGGAAGCGGTGGAGGTCGTTGCGGAAGAAGCTGCGCCGGAGATTGTGGAAGTCGCCGAGGAGGCTGTGCCGGAGATAGCGGAGGAAGCCGCGCCGGAAGCTGCGGAAGAAGCCGCGCCGGAGATAGAGGAGACCGTCGCGGAGGAAACAGCGGAGGATGCCGCAAATACCGCGTCTGACGAAGCGTAGGGAAACAGAAACAGAAAGCCGTCTCATCATGTGTTATCATGACGGGACGGCTTTTTGTTGTTATTATGAATCTTAGATATATAAAGCCGCCGCTACGGGACGGGCATAACCCGCCGGTCGGGTCGCTGACGCTTGTGCGGGCGCTACACTCGCTGCGCTCACTCCGCCTGGCGGAAAAAAATGTTTCAACTCCGCGCCATGGGGTAAAAATATACCATGAGGCGTTCCGTGAATCGTAACGTTGGACACGTAAATATTTGCGAAATATGAAAAACACTGTTGACATTAGCCGTTGACAGTGTTAAATTAAGACTAAGGCTTAGCACTCATCCGACAAGAGTGCTAACAACAAGGCGGGAAACTTCAAAAAAAGACGCATACATTGCCAGCGAAACCCATGACAGGGCCATTGCGACGTTTCGAATTTCTGTTGGCGAAAAAAATGGAGTAATGGTTCAAATGGAACTTACAGAGAGAAAATTACGGATATTGCAGGCCATTGTGGCGGATTTCATTTCATCGGCTGAGCCGGTGGGTTCGCGGACGCTTTCAAAAAAGTATGGCATGGGCATAAGTCCCGCCACCATACGGAACGAAATGTCCGACCTGGAAGAACTGGGCTACCTCACCCATCCGCACACCTCGGCCGGCCGCGTGCCGTCCGACAGGGCGTACCGCCTGTACGTGGACAAACTGATGGAGAAGTGCGAACTGGCAAAGGAAGAAAAACAGCGGATTTCCAGCCAGCTGGCCAGCAACATCGTGGAACTGGACAAAACCATCGAACACGCCGCGAACCTTCTGTCAGAGATGACAAGCCTCATGTCCTTTGCCATCACGCCGAAACAGGAAGAGAGCAAGCTGCAATACGTCAACGTCCTGCCCGCCGATGAAAACACGGTGGTGCTCATGATCGTCGCGGAAAACGGAAAAATCAAAAATACCGCGCTGAAACTGGCGGGTCCGTATACCGAAGACGCCTTGACGCTGCTTTCAAAGACCATGACATACAATTACAGGGGGCGCACCATCTCGGACGTTCTGACCATGGACATCATCCGTAGCTTCGAGACAGACATAGAGGCCATGGGGCGGCTGGCAGAAAGCATCATGCCGAACTTCCTCACAACGCTGGAAAGCATGCTGGACATCAATCTTTACATGGAGGGCCTTACAAACATTTTTTCGATCCCGGAATACAACAACATCGAAAAAGCCCGGCTGTTCATCGAGATGATCAACCAGAAAAAGAATTTCACCGATGTGCTGGTAAACAGGGAAGACGGCGTGATCATTACCATCGGCAACGAAAACAAAGACGACCTCATGCAGGATTGCAGCCTGATCACGGCCACGTACCATATTGACGGAACGCTTGTCGGAAAATTGGGCGTCATAGGCCCCACGCGGATGAAATACGACAAAGTGACGTCGGTAATAGAATTTTTGACGGAAAATTTAAGCAGGACATTTAAATTGACAGGAGGGGACGATGAGCAGCAGTAAAACAGCCTCGGCCGCAGCGGGAAAGAAGGCGGCAAACGACAAAAAAAACCCGGCGGATGCGGCAGAAGAGGCAAAATCAGCGTTCGGAGCCGAAAATGCGGGCGCCGAAAATACGGATGCCGAAATAGCGGAACCTGCGGAGCCGGACGCCGGACAGACGGATGCCGCCGGGCCGGCCGATCCGGGCGACGGGCCTCCGGCCAAAGAAGAAGAGCTTCAGACAAAGTACATGCGGCTCGCGGCGGATTTCCAAAATTATAAGCGCCGCGCGGAAAAAGAAAAAAGCGACATTTACGCATACGCCAACGAAAAGATCGCGGCCAGCCTGCTGGAGGTCATTGACAACTTTGAAAGGGCGCTGGAACATGATGTGGACGCGCGGGATGAAAACTTTTCCAAAGGCATGGAACTGATCTTCAAGCAGCTGCTGGACGTGCTGGAAAAAAACGGCGTAGATGAAATCATCAGCCTCGGCGAGGAATTTGACCCGGCCTTGCACCACGCGGTCATGATGGAGGAAAGCGAAGCCTACGAAAGCGGCAAGGTTTCCGGCGTTTTAAGCAAAGGCTATAGACTGAAAGAAAAAGTAATCCGCCCCGCAATGGTAAAAGTAGCACAGTAAAAAGCGGGCGGAGCAAGACCATTATCGCAGATTGGAAAGGAGAATTTAACATGGGAAAGGTAATCGGAATAGATCTTGGAACCACAAATTCATGCGTATCAGTGCTGGAGGGCGGCGAACCCGTCGTCATCCCTAACGCGGAGGGCAACCGGACGACCCCGTCCGTAGTGGGTTTTGCGAAAAACGGAGAAAGGCTCGTGGGCGAAACCGCCAAACGGCAGGCTATCACAAACCCAGACAGAACCATTTCTTCCATAAAACGCCACATGGGAACCAGCTATAAAATCGAAATCGACGGAAAAGCATATACGCCGCAGGACATATCGGCCATGATTCTCGGAAAACTGAAAGCCGACGCGGAAGCCTATCTCGGCGAAAAAGTGGTGGAGGCGGTCATCACGGTCCCGGCCTATTTCACGGACAGCCAGAAGCAGGCCACGAAGGACGCGGGCAAGATCGCGGGGCTTGAGGTAAAGCGGATCATCAACGAACCCACGGCCGCTTCGCTGGCATACGGCTTGGACAAAGACACGGAACACCACAAGATCCTCGTGTACGACCTGGGAGGCGGGACGTTCGACGTGTCCGTCCTGGAACTGGGAGACGGCGTTTTCGAAGTTTTGGCGACAAACGGCAACAACATGCTCGGCGGGGACGACTTTGACGACGCGCTCATGAATTTTATCGCGGACAGCTTCGCCAAGGAAAACGGCGTGGACCTGCGCAAAGACAAGATGGCGCTGCAACGGCTGAAAGAGGCGGCGGAAAAGGCGAAAAAGGAGCTTTCCAGCTCCCAGTCCACCAACATCAACCTGCCTTTCATCACGGTGAGCCAGGACGGTCCCCTGCATCTGAACTTGGATGTCACGCGGGCAAAATTTGACCAGCTGACGGCGGATCTGGTGGAAAAAACAGTGGAACCCATGCGGAAAGCCTTGGCGGACGCAAACACGACCAACAACGACATAGACAAAGTCATTCTCGTGGGCGGCTCCACGCGGATCCCGGCAGTACAGGCCGCAGTGAAAAAAGTGACGGACAAAGAACCCTTCAAGGGCATCAACCCGGACGAATGTGTGGCGGTCGGCGCCGCCATCCAGGCGGGCGTGCTCACGGGCGAGGTACACGACGTCCTGCTTTTGGACGTCACGCCGCTTTCCCTGTCCATCGAG
>JAITOE010000167.1 GCA_031290135.1 Eubacteriales Family XIII. Incertae Sedis bacterium | reverse complement strand
ATCAGGCGGGCCGCCCGGTTATAACCAACGCGGAAACGCCGCTGGAGCATGGATGCCGAAGCCTGTTTTGCGGCGACGACGGTTTCAATGGCATCCGGAAGCAATTCGTCTTCTTCGCCGTCCCCCTCTTCCGCGCCGCCGCCTCCACCCGTTTCGATGGAATGGATCACATCGTCGGAATATTCCGCCACCATCTGCTGCTTCACGAATTCAAGGACGCCGTGAACCTCGCTGTCGCTGACAAAAGTGCCTTGCACGCGCAGCGGTTTCGGCTGTCCGAGCGGGTTGAAGAGCATGTCGCCCTTGCCGACAAGATGTTCGGCGCCGGACATGTCCAAAATCGTCCGCGAATCTACCTGCGAGGAAACCGCGAAAGCGATCCGGGACGGGGTGTTCGCCTTAATGACGCCCGTAATGACGTCCACGGAAGGGCGCTGCGTCGCCACGATGAGATGGACGCCGGCCGCGCGCCCCATCTGCGTCAGGCGCTGGATCGCTTCCTCCACCTTGGCAGGCGCCACGATCATCAGATCCGCCAGTTCGTCGATGATAATCACGATCTGCGCCATTGCCAGCGCGGGTCCCCCCCTTTTTTTCACCGTGTTGTTGTAGGATTCCAGATCCCGCACGATCCCTTCCTTGCCGAATTTTTCAAAGCGCTCGTTCATCTCCATGACCGCCCAGTTCAAGGCCGCCGCCGCCTTGCCCGCTTCCGTCACCACAGGCACCAGCAAATGGGGGATCCCGTTGTAATTCCCCAGTTCCACCACCTTCGGGTCGATGAGGATCAGACGCACTTCGTCCGGCCGCGCCTTAAAAAGCAGGCTCATGATGATGCTGTTGATGCACACGCTCTTCCCGGAACCCGTGGAGCCGGCGATGAGCAGATGCGGCATGGTTTTCAGGTCCGCGACCACGTTTTTCCCCGCGATGTCCATGCCGACGGCAAAGCTGATCCGGGATTTGGAATTTATGAATTCCTTAGATTCCAGCACGTCGCGCAGGGCGACCACGTCAATCCGGTCGTTGGACACCTCAATGCCCACCGCCGCCTTGCCCGGAATGGGCGCCTCGATCCGGATGCTTTTCGCCTCCAGGTTCAGCGCGATGTCGTCTTCCAGACGCTTGATGCTGCTGACTTTGACCCCGATTCCGGGCTGTATCTCGTAACGGGTCACGGCCGGCCCCACCGCCACGTGGATCACCTTGGCGTCCACGCTGAAATCGTTCAGGGTTTTTTCCAGCTTCTGCGCCATGGCGCGCAGCTTCTGGCTGTCTTCCTGCGAATGTTTCACGGGGCCGCTTTTCAGAAGATCCAGCGGCGGCAGGATATAGTCCGGCGGCACGTAGGTTTCCTCGTTCATCTCTTCCTTCAGCAGCGCGGCCGTTTCGTCCGGACCGTGGACCGGGGACGGTGCTGGCTTCTTTTCCGGTTCCGGCAGCGGCGCAGCCTCCGCTTCCGGCTCCGTCCGGGGTTCAATGTCAAGTTCTGCGAGAAACGCAGAATCCAACCCTTTCCCCGCTTCCGGCGCCGAACCCGGTTCAAGCCCCAGGCTGGGTGCCGCGTCCGTGTTTTCAAACAGGCTGTCGTCGTTCACATAGTCTATGATGCGCGTCTGTTTCAGCGCGGTGCCGGCTTTCCCGGATAAAATGCTGTAGTCCGGGGCGATCTTCTCCGTTTGCCCTTCCGTTTCCGCCGCGTCCGCTTCCGCCGTCAGTTTCCGCGCCTCGGCCAGCCGTTTCTTTTCCATCCGTTTCGCGTTGAAATTGTCCAGCATCTGGGAAAGCGGCGTATTGATGACAAGGAGCAGCGAGATGAGGATCCCGACGATGCACAGGATATAAAGCCCCGGCGTCCCGATCAGCCGCGTCAGCCCCATCCCGATCAAGGTCCCGAAAAATCCGCCGTTCTGCGCCGCGACGCCCTTGTCGAAAATTTCCGGCAGTTTCGAAAAGGAAAAGCCCAGGTTCTCCGGGTCGATGAAACGCGCCGCGTTGATTACCGTCAAAAGCAGGAATATCAAGGCGAAAAACAAGACCGAACGCCCGCTCAGACGGGCTGCTTTGCCGATGAAAAGCAGGATGCCGTACAAAATCAGGTAATACGGCAGCACATAGGCGACAAAACCGAAACAGCCCATGAGCAGTGTTTTCATGGCCGCTCCGAACTGGCCGGCCGCCGCCGTCTGCAACGCCACGATCAGGAACGCCCCGATGGCGACAATCACGATGGCCCATATTTCATCGCGGAGCCGGGACGTTTTTACGGGTTTTTCCGCGCCCGCAGGCGGTTTTGCCGTTTTTTTTGTTTTTTTTGCCGAATTTGCCATTGCACAAAGCCTCATGATTGCCTTTTCCCGGCATGGGCGCCGCGAAAAACGCTTGGTTTCTTACCCGAAAAAATGGTACGCGACCACCGCCGCGCCCAGCGCCCAGGTATAAAAAGAAAAATAATACAGCTTCTTGCCGGAAACGATCCGGATCATGGTTTTGATGGCGAAAAAGCCGGACAACGCCGAAACCGCCACGCCGACTATGACCGGAAGCAGCATCGCCGCGTCCATGCCGCCCCGGAAAGCGTCCGGCGCTTCCAGCACCACCGCCCCCAGAACCGAAGGGATGGAAATCAGGAAAGCGAAACGCACGGCGAATTCGCGGGTCAGGCCGGCGAACAGGCCGCCCACGATGGTGGAGCCCGAACGCGAGATGCCGGGACACAGGGCGACGGACTGCAGAATCCCCACAAACACCGCGTGGCGGAATTTCATGTCCTTAACCCCCCTGACGCCGGGGGCGACGCGCTCCGAAACAAACAGGACAGTCCCCGTGATCACAAGCCCTGCCCCGATGGCGAACAGCGTTCCGTAAAGCTTCGAAACCAAATCCTGGAATAAAAGGCCGATCAGCACGGTGGGAAGGGTAGCCGCGATGATCAGAAAACCGAGCCTGCGCGTCTCGTTCAGGTTGATCTGCGGGCCGCGCCCCCGGACGACGTCCCGGATGACCGCCAAAAGCTCCAGAATCAGATTCCATATTTCCCTGTAATAGACAGCGAATATGGAAAACAGCGTCCCTACGTGCAGCAAAACCGCAAAGCTGACCACGTTCCCCTCTTCGATGCCGAAAAAATGCTCTAAAAGCGCCAGATGCCCTGAGCTGCTGACAGGCAGAAACTCCGTCAAACCCTGCGCCAGGCCCAATATAAACGATTCCAGTACCGTCATTCTGTTTCCTTTCGCGTTATGGGTCGCCGCATGACACCGCCCCGACCTTCGTCGTTGCGAGGAGCGAAGCGACGAAGCAATCCAGTACCTAACTGTGGCTATTGTACCATAAATGCTTGCATTTATGGTACAGCCATCTCCGGCAGAGCCGGAGGGCATTTCAATCCGGTATAATAGCCGTTCTGTGGCTATTATACCATAAATGCTTGGAAAATATTATTAAAAAACGGTTAAACATTTTCGAAACCTTTGACATTTTCCCTCATACGTGTATAATACAATACAAAACGAAAGGAACAAGGTGATGATTATGAAAAGAAAACCGAATCTTGCCGTCGTCGGGGCGACCGGCTTAGTAGGCAGTACATTTTTGAACGTTTTGGAGGAACGCGATTTCCCATTTGAGAACCTGTACCTGATGGCGTCGGCAAAATCCGCCGGCAAAATCGTAGCGTTCCGGGGCAAAGACTACCGCGTGGAGGAACTGACCGAACATTCCTTCGACAAGCCCATCGACATCGCCCTCTTCTCCGCGGGCGGCGGCACAAGCGAAAAATTCTCGCCGATAGCCGCCGCAAACGGCGCGGTGGTGGTGGACAACAGCAGCGCATGGCGCATGGACGTGGACGTGCCGCTTGTCGTGCCCGAAGTGAACCCCGAAGCCATCGCGCAGCGGAAAAAAGGAATCATCGCAAACCCCAACTGCTCCACCATACAGGCCATGGTGGCATTAAAACCTATTTATGACAAATATGGGATAAAACGGATTATATATTCCACCTACCAGGCGGTTTCCGGTTCCGGCCTGAAAGGCATCCGCGATCTGGAAGAGGGCCTCAAAGGCAACGACCTCAAAGCCGCCTACCCGCACCCCATTGCCGGCAACTGCCTGCCGCATATCGACGTTTTCTTAGACAACGGGTACACGAAAGAAGAAATGAAGATGATCGACGAGACCCATAAAATCCTCGGCGACGCGAGGATCGCGGTCACGGCCACCACCGTGCGCGTCCCGGTCTTTCATTCCCACAGCGAATCCATCAACGTCGAGCTTGAAAAGGCCTTTGACGTGGAAGAGGTCAAAAAACTTCTGGCAAACGCGCCGGGGCTCGTCCTTGTGGACAACCCGGCCAACGACGAATATCCCCTGGCGCGGGAAACCGCGGGCCGGGACGAGGTCTTCATCGGGCGGGTGCGCCGGGATTTCAGCGTGGAAAACGGCCTGAACCTGTGGGTCGTCGCGGACAACATCCGCAAAGGGGCGGCGACGAACGCGGTGCAGATCGCGGAAAAATTGTTGGATGCCCTCGTTTGACAGCCCGTATTCCAAACGAAACAGGAGGGAAATTTTTATGGTAAACCTGATGATCAGCGGTGTCAGAGGCCGGATGGGCAAAGCCATTCAGGCGGCGGCGGAAAACGAAGCCGACGTGCAGATTCTGGCGGGCTTCGACAAGGAAATCAACGGCCCTCCCCTGCCCTTTAAGCTCTACATCAACCCGGAAGACTGCGAACAGGGCGCGGACGCGCTGATAGATTTTTCCCATTTCTCCGCGGTTCCCTCCGTCCTGCAATACTGTCTGCGCACAAAAACGCCGGCCGTCATAGCGACGACCGCCCTGGGCGACGCGGAAACCGCGCTCGTTTTGGACGCAGCCAAAAGCATAGCGGTGTTCCGCAGCGCAAACATGTCTTTGGGCGTCAACGTCGTCTCGCAGATGGTGAAGCTGGCGACGCCCGCCTTGGAACCGGATTTTAACGTGGAAATCATAGAAAAGCATCACAACAAAAAGCTGGATTCGCCAAGCGGGACGGCGCTTCTTCTGGCGAACGCCGTCAACGATGCCTGCAGGGCGAAAAAGAATTTCATCTACGGACGGCAGGGCAAGGACGATGAATGCCGGATCACCGATCTGGGAATCCACGCCGTGCGGGGCGGTTCCGTGCCCGGCGAACACAGCGTCCTGTTCCTGGGGCCGGATGAAGTGATCGAAATCCGGCACTCCGTATTCTCCCGGAACGTGTTTGCCCTCGGTGCGCTGAAAGCCGCCCGTTTCATCGCCGGCAAACCGCCCGGGCTATATAATATGGAGGATCTGATCAACGTTTGAATCTTTTTATTGCGCACAGACATCCAAACGGGACCTTTTAGACCTCTGATGCGACGATCTCCCTGCCGTCGTAATAATTACAGGTCGGGCAGACCCTGTGCGGCAGCTTCGGTTCGTGGCAGTGCGGGCATATGGATAAACCCGGCGCCCTCATTTTCATGTTCGGCGCCCTGCGGGAATCCCTTTTGGCTTTTGACGTTTTTCGCTTTGGTACGGCCATATCCCA
>JAITOE010000232.1 GCA_031290135.1 Eubacteriales Family XIII. Incertae Sedis bacterium | reverse complement strand
ATGATCCTGCGCGGCCTTTTGTAACGGGGCAGGTCCGCGGCAAATTGCAGGACTTCTTCCTCAGAGGATTTTTGGCCCGGTTTAAGCTCTATGACCGCCGCGGCGATTTCCCCCAGCCTGTGGTTCGGCACGCCGATGACCGCCACATCCTTTATCTTGGGGAATTTGCGCAAAAAATCCTCGATCTGGACAGGGTAAATATTTTCTCCGCCGGAAATGATCACGTCTTTTTTTCTGTCCACTAAGAAAATAAATCCGTCGCTGTCCTCCCGCGCCATGTCGCCGGTATGGAGCCAGCCGTCTTTCAGGACTGCGTCCGTGGCAGCCGGATCTTTGTAATAGCATTTCATGACGCCGGGGCCGCAAACCGCAAGCTCGCCGACTTTCCCCCGTTCCACCGGGTTCCCCTCCTCGTCTACGAGCTTCGTGTGCCAGCCGTAGCCCGCCTTGCCGATGGCGCCCACCTTGTCTATGTTCTCCACGCCGAGGTGAACCGCGCCGGGGCCTATGGATTCCGAAAGCCCGTAATTCGTGTCGTACTGGTGATCTGGGAAATAATGCTTCCACCGTTTGATCAGGCTGCGCGGCACCGGCTGCGCCCCGATGTGCATGAGGCGCCAGTTTGTCAGGTCGTAGCCTTCCAGCTCCACGTCCCCGCATTCGACGGCGTCCAGAATATCCTGCGCCCAGGGCACCAGCAGCCAGACGATGCTCGTCTTCTCCTTTGCCGCCGCGTCCAATATCCATTTGGGACTTGTACCGCGCAGCAGCACCGCCTTGCTTCCGGAGATCAGGCTTCCGAACCAGTGCATCTTCGCGCCCGTGTGGTAAAGCGGCGGTATGCACAGGAATATGTCGTCCCGCGTCTGCCCGTGGTGCCGCTGTTCCGTGACGCAGGCCGATACGAGGCTTGCGTGGGAATGGAGGATGGCCTTGGGAAAACCCGTGGTCCCCGACGAATAATAAATGGCGGCGTCTTCTTCATCGGAAAGCGTCACGGGCGGTTTTTCCGCCGGGCAGGTGCCTGCCGATTCTTCATAGCTCTCCGCAAAGCCGGGGGCTTCCGCGCCGACAAAAAAAACCGTCTTTACCTTTGGAATCCGGTCTTTTACCGCCTCCATCCTCTCCGCGAAGTCCGGGCCGAAGTCCAAGGCCGACGCGTCCGCCAGATCCAGACAGTACCGGATCTCCTCCGCCGTGTACCGGTAATTCAGCGGCACGACCACGGCGCCCGTTTTCAGCGCGCCGAAATAGATGGGCAGCCATTCTATGCAGTTCATGAGCAGGATGGCGACTTTGTCCCCCTTTCGCACGTCCCGCGCCAAAAGCAGGTTCGCGAACTGGTTGGCTTTTTCGTCGAAGGCCCGCCAGGTCAGGAGCTTCCGGTATCCATGCACATGCGCCGTTTCCACCAGCGCGTACTCTTTCCAGGAAAGGTTGTCCTTGTCGATAAGCTCCGGGTTTATTTCTATCAGGCTCGTTTCGTCCCCATACGCGTTCGCGTTTCTTTCGAGAAAATCTGTGATGGGCATATCCGTGCTCCTTTGCGGAATGGCAGCTTACCCTGCGCTTGCGCGCTTCAATGAAAAACCCCCGCCCGCACAAAGGACGAGAGTTGAAGTTGGCGGTGTCTTGGCAACAATGATATTATACGTGCATGCGGGGGATTTTGTCAAGAAATTCTTCCCGGTTCGGGCGGCGCTGCGGGCGGAGCACAGAACACGGCTCGGGCTATCTGAGTTTTCTTCCGAACAGCATGTAAAACAGGCTGATCCCCGCCGCTACATAAATGCTGCCTGTCATGTACATTCCCCTGTATCCAATGAGCGGGATCAGCGCCCCGGCGACCACGGGGCCTATGGACGAAACGCCGTCCAGCACCAGATAATAGGTCGCGTTCCCTATCCCCATCCTGTGCCTCGGCGTAAGCTTCACCGCGAGCGCGGCGGCGGCGTTTTGCTGCGCGCCGAATCCTACGCCGAAAAGCACCGCCGACAGGAAGAGCATGGGGGCCGTGTGCAGGCGGCTCAGGAGCAGCAGCGAAACGATGTTCAGCAGGGCGCCCGGATAGAGGATGTACGCGTAGCCTTTCCGGTCAAACAGCCTGCTCACGAAAGGCCTGGTCAGCAATAAGGACGCCACATAAACGAGGAAGAAAACCGAGGCCGCCTGCGCAAGGCCTATCGTTTCGGAATAGAGCGCCATGAAAGACATCACCGCGGAATTGAAAAGGAACAGGAAAAAACAGACGGCGGCGGCGGGCAGCACCTTGGGTTCGATGAATTTTTCCCACCATCTCCCCTTCGCCCCTCCGGCTTCGCCGTCACGGCCCTGCCGCGCCCGGGTTGCGGTGAACGGTCCCCCTTTGAGGCGCAAGAACGGCACAAACAGGAGGCTTGCGGCCAGTAAGACAGTGCAAAAAACAAAGATGCCCGTGTAGTTGCCCGCACGTAAAAATTCAACGCCCACATAGGGGCCTATCGCCCAGGCAAACATCTGGCACATGGAATAATACCCGACGCTTTCCCCGCTCCGTTCCGGCGGCGTGATGGTGGTCACGAGGGTTATGCAGGTAGTCGCCGTCATGCCGTGGAAAAATCCGGTGAGAACCCGTATGATGAGGAACGTAACCGGATCCGTCGCAAAGAAATATCCGACCGAAGAGAGCACGAGGCCGGTAAGTCCCATGAAAAGCATCGGCCGGAACCCGATGCGGCTCACAAGCCCGCCCGCGAACAGGCGGGAAAACATCATGCCCAGAACGAAAACCCCCGTCGCGAAGCCTGCCTGCATTTCGTCAAAATGAAATACGTCCAGCACGTAGCCCGGTATGGTCGCCATCAGGGTAAAGAAATTGATGCAGATCAGGAAGCCTATCGCCGAAGCGATCATAAACTCCCTTGTCAGTATTTTTCCCGGCGTCTTCGTTGTCATTTCAACCATATTTTCCTCATTGTTTCTGATCGGCGGCTATATTTCCCTGTCATTGCGAGGTGCGCAAGCGCCAGAGCAATCCATGCTGTGCAACTGGATTGCTTCGCTTCGCTCGCAACGACGGGCGGACTTCGCTCGCAACGGCGGGCGGACTTCGCTCGCAACGGCGGGCGGACTTCGCTCGCAACGACGGGCGGACTTCGCTCACAACGACAGACGGACTGCGCGCGCAACGACGGATCGCTCTTGCATATAATAATCAGAATATGTATAATGGTACTATTGCAACTCCATGAAAGAAAGCGAGGACAACCATCATGCAAAAACAAAAACGCGTGGCAGCCATCCATGACATCTCGTGCTTCGGCAGATGCTCCCTCACGGTGGCGCTGCCCATCCTGTCCGCAGCGGGGATCGACACGCCGGTCATCCCGACCGCCGTCCTTTCCACCCATACGGGCGGTTTTGAAGGCTACACCTACCGTGACCTCACACAGGACATTCTGCCTGTCGTAAAGCACTGGCAGAGCCTGAATCTCAGCTTTGACGCCATATACACGGGCTTTCTGGGTTCATTTGAACAAGTGGAACTCATATCGGAAGCCTTTGACCGGCTCAAAGGCGAAAACGCCCTGATCGTGGTAGATCCCGTGATGGCCGACGACGGGAAGCTGTATGCCCTGTTTCCCCCGAATTTCCCGGAGGGGCTGCGCAAGCTCTGCGCCAAGGCGGACGTCATCGTCCCGAACCTCACGGAGGCCGCGCTGCTGTTAGATGAGCCGTACAGCGCCGGCCCGCACACCAAAGAAGAAATAGGCCGCATCCTCCGCAGCCTTCACGCCCTGGGGCCGGAAAAGGTTGTGGTCACCGGCGTCAGCTTTGACGGAAAACAGCTTGGCGCCGCCAGTTTCGACGCGAAAACCGGGGATGTCGCCTATGCGTCCGCCCCGCGCATCGAACCGATGTACCATGGCACGGGCGACGTGTTCGCCAGCGCGCTGGTAGCCGCCCTGCTCCAGGGCTGCACGCTGGCACAGGCTTGCGAGGCGGCGGTGCGCTTTACCGTGGACAGCATCGCGCGAAGCAAGGAATCCGGCACGGACAACCGTTTCGGCGTGAATTTTGAAGAAGGCCTGGCAGGGCTTCGCGGGATCATAGAGAACGCCCGGCTTGGCTGAATCCGGTTTGGCTATTGGTTTTTCCGCGCGAATTTTGACAAATGGCACAGCCACATCACGCAGGCGAATCCCGCGCCGCCGATGATGTTCCCTATCGTGACCGGCAGCAGGTTCGCGGCGAAAAAATTTCCCCAGGTCAGCAGGCCTGTATGTACCCCCAGCTCCGCTGCCTTCGCGGCATATGCGGGGTTTTGCAGCGCAAACAGCCCGGCCGGTATGTAATACATGTTCGCGACGCTGTGTTCAAAGCCGCAGATGACAAAAAGCGCGACCGGCAGGTACGCGCCCGCCATGCGCCCGCCCGCGTCTTTCGCGGAAAGCGCCATGAACACGCCCAGGCATACAAGGACGTTGCAGAGAATGCCCATGACCACCGCGCCGCCGAAGGAAAGTGCGCATTTTCCGGCTGCCACCTTGATGGTATAGGCGGCAAGCCCGCCCGCCGAATAGCCGAACTGGCCGGAAAAGGCGCAGCCCGCGGCGACGAGGATGCTGGCAATAAAGTTGCCGGCATAGACAAACAGCCAGTTTTTCAGCATCCCGGGGAGCGTCGCCCGGCCTTCCAGCACGCTGATGGGGATCAGGCAGGCGCCCGTGAACAGCTCCGCCCCCATGATGACGACCATGCCCAGCCCGAAAGGGAAGATCAGGCCGGATACAAGCCTTGCCAGGCCGACGTTTGCGACATCGTGCGCCGCAGTGCTCGACGCGGCCGCCGCCAAGGCGATCATCGCGCCGGCAAGCAGGCCCAGCGCCAGCATCTTCCATGCCGGATATTTTGTCTTCTGCACGCCGGACGCCACATAGTTCGACGTGATTTCCGCAGGGCTGAACAAGTTCATGCAAACCTCCGATGGATATTTTTTCCTTAAACCGCGATGGGGATGCCTTTGATCTGCGGGCCGGCCTTGTAATCTTCCAGTGCCGCGTCCTCCGCCGCGAAGGCGTAAAAATCCCTGACCTCCGGGTTCAGGCGGAGCTTAGGCGCCGGATACTGCGGGCGTTTCAGCATCTCCTCCACCAAGGGGACGTGCCTGTCATAGATATGCGCGTCCGCGATCACATGCACCAGTTCGCCCGGCAGCAAGCCGCTGACCTGCGCGAACATATGCACAAGCACGGCATATTGCACGACATTCCAGTTGTTCGCCGCCAGCACGTCCTGCGAACGCTGGTTCAGAACCGCGTTCAGCCTGTCGCCGGTGACGTTGAACGTCATGCTGTAGGCGCAGGGTTCCAGCCCCATTTCATGCAAATCGGCGAAATTAAAGATGTTCGTCAGGATTCTGCGCGAATAAGGCGTGTTTTTAAGCTGCCACAGCACGTTGTCCACCTGATCCATCTCCCCCTGCCGGAAAGGGTATTTGACGCTTAGCTGGTAGCCGTAGGCCTTTCCGATGCTGCCGTTTTCGTCCGCCCAGGCATCCCAGATGCGGCTGGACAGATCCTCGGTGCGGTTGGATTTTTTCTGCCATATCCACAGCAATTCGTCCACGCACAGTTTTACCGGCGTGGGACGCAGCGTAAGCGCCGGGAATTCCTCCGCCAGGTCGTAGCGGTTGACCACGCCGAAGCGTTTTAGCGTGTGCGCCGGTGTTCCGTCCTCCCACCGCGCGCGGATCGTCTGCCCCTCCGAGGAAAACCCCTTGTCCAAGATGTCCCTGCACATGCCAATGAATAGATTGTCCGCCTTGCTCATCCTTTCCCTCCGTTCCAAAAGAAGTCCTGTTTCCTGCGATTTTCTCAATCATTCCCGTACTTCAAATCTTCCTCACGTACTTCTGATTTCTGCTGTTGGGCTTATCAGGTATAGTCATCACGAGCCGCCCAGATTCCAACAATGGATTCAAGATGGTTTTGCGAAAATGTCCTCTGTCTGTCAGACCGATGAATTGTTGCATTTCGTCACGAGTTCTTGATTTTGAACAGTAGCCCACTAAGTCATCCAATCTATCTTGGTGGGTATCTTGGTGACTACCCTCCAAGTCGCCCACCAAGTTGCCGTAGTTCATATTTTTGAGGGTAACGTGAAACGCGGTATGTGTCGATTCGAACTCCGGCGCACGGTGTAGCCGTACAACTCTGCGGTCTCGTTCTTGATTTTTCCAAGCCCGCTGCCACGCCGTTCGATGAAGCCCAGCCGATGGAATATCTCCGCAATGATAGGGTTGCGGCGTATCGACGGCACTTTCTCGATGTTACGTCCCTGAATTGGCGCACCGTCAGGCATGCCACCCGGCGAGTAAATCTCAAGGCGGTCGTCATACATATCCACATGAACCTCGCTGCCGATTATTCCGTAATCGCGGTGCATGATGGCGTTGGCGAGGGCTTCGAATACAGCGCGGTCGGCATAGTCCGGCTTGTTGATGCGATGGTCGGGTGCCTTCTTCCAGCGCACTTTCGAGTTCATCTTGACGAACTCGTGGCTGTTGTTCAATTGCGATATGAGGTCTCCCTCGAATTCCTTGTCATCTACGGCGTCATCTACGCCGCGAGATGGTGCTTTCCTGCCTCGGTGGTAAGAAGAAGCCCTTTTATAGCGAGACGGCAAATGCCAATCAGCTTGAATACGCCTTATTGCTCGCCGCTGTGTCTACTTCCTCGAAGTTCGGCGCGGCAAGGATTGTTTTATGGGCGGCTTCAAATTCGTTTTCTGATGTATAGTAGAAAAGGTCGGTATAGACGGAATCATCCAATCCCAACCGAGCCGTCGCATTCTTGAGGGCGGTTGTGTAGTTATTGATGGTATTCGGACTATACGATTCACCGTCTGATTTCTTCTGCTTCTTCATCCATGCCTGAAAATCCGCTTTAAGATTAACGTCGCTGATGGCTTTCCCGCTCCATTCAGTAGCAAGTGTAGGATGTTTGGCGTCCAAAAACTGTTTAAGCTGCCGCAAGGCTGAGAGGTAACCGTCTGCGCGCTCATCTGCACGACCGGAGCCTTTCTCGCTTTCTAGATAGTCCCGAATCTTATCACGGGCAGCAATAAGCGATTCCTCATCAACAAGGCTTGCCCAGAAATCAACGCCTACGTTGTTGTTCAGGGCGAAAAAAGCGTCTGAGCCGATGGTGGACACCGTACTGTCGTTCCACTCAGGATAGGTGGAACGCAGATATGCCTTAAACTCGCTGCGTAAGCTATTTAGCTGTATTACTGAAATATTAGCGTTCATATTAAAACAGCCCTGATATCTTCCCCGCGCCGTCCACGTTGATCTTTTCGGCGCTTGGAACCTTGGGAAGTCCCGGCATTGTCATGATATCGCCCGTCAGGGCGACGATGAAGCCCGCCCCGGCGGAAACCTTCAGGTTTCTGACCGTCACCGTAAAGCCCGAAGGCGCGCCCAGAAGCGCCGCGTCGTCCGAAAAACTGTACTGTGTCTTTGCCACGCAGACTGGCAGCGTCCCGAAACCCAGTGCTTCCAGCCGGTCGGCCTGTTTCCTCGCGGCAGCCGTCAGTTCCGCGCCGGCCCCCCGGTAGATCCGCTTCACAATCCGGTTCAGCTTTTCTTCTATGCTCTCATCCTGCGCGTACAAATAGCTGAAACTGCCCGGCTGTCCGCAAAGCCGCACCACCTCTTCCGCCAGCGCGGCGCCGCCCTCTCCGCCCTTTTCCCATACCTCGGAAAGGGCCACGTTCACCCCAAGCTCCCGGCATTTGCGTTCAATCAGCTGAAGCTCCGCCTCGGAATCCGTCGGGAAGCGGTTGACGGCGACGACCGCCGGAAGCCCGAACACCTTCGTGATGTTCTCCACATGCTGCAGGAGGTTCGGCAGGCCCCTTTCCAGGGCGGCGGTATCTTCCTTGCCCAAATCCGGCTTTGCCACGCCTCCGTGGTGTTTGAGCGCGCGCACGGTGGCGACGATCACGACGGCCGACGGCGTAAGCCCCGCCATACGGCATTTGATGTCCAAGAATTTTTCCGCGCCGAGATCCGCGCCGAAGCCCGCTTCCGTAACTGCGTATTCCCCTAATTTCAGCGCCAGCTTCGTCGCCATGACGGAATTGCAGCCGTGGGCGATGTTGGCGAAAGGCCCGCCGTGGATAAAAGCGGGCGTCCCCTCCAGCGTCTGCACCAAATTCGGTTTCAGGGCGTCTTTGAGCAGGGCCGCCATGGCGCCCGCCGCGTTCAGTTCGCCTGCCGTGACGGGCTTTTCGTCCGCAGTGTATGCCACGATGACGCGGGAGAGCCGCTGTTTCATGTCGTCGATATCCCTTGAAAGGCAAAGGATCGCCATCACTTCGGATGCGACCGTGATGTCATATCCGTCCTCCCTGGGGATGCCGTTCACGCGTCCGCCCAAGCCGTCGGCAATGAAACGCAGCTGCCTGTCGTTCATGTCCACGCAGCGCCGCCAGGTGATGCGCCGGTTGTCTATGCCGAGGGCGTTTCCCTGAAAAATATGGTTGTCCAGCATGGCGGCGAGCAGGTTGTTGGCCGCCCCGACGGCGTGAAAATCGCCCGTGAAATGCAGGTTGATGTCC
>JAITOE010000191.1 GCA_031290135.1 Eubacteriales Family XIII. Incertae Sedis bacterium | reverse complement strand
CTTTGCCGGAGATGGCGGTATCATCCCCGCGGCACCTGCCGGCCGGGGTGCTGACAGGATTTGGAGTGGATATGTTTAAGAGCCTGAATTTGAGAATAAAAATATTTTTTCTGGTAACGGTCGTCGTCGTTGTGGCCTTTCTGGCGGTCACGTGGATCGTTTCCAACAGAAGCAGTGAAACGGCGAAGAAAGACGCGTTCATCCTGGCGGAGGAGATGGCGGAAAAATACAAGAACGAGATCAAAGCGGAGCTACAGGGCGCCCGGGTGACGGCGGAAACCCTTTCAACGGTGTTCGAAACCCTGAAAGACCACGAACTGACGGACCGGCAGATGATGAACGACATCCTTAGAAACGCCTTGGCGAAAAAGGAATACATAACCGCGTTTTGCATCGCCTACGACCCGGACGCGCTCGACGGGAAAGACAGCTGGTACGCAGGGCCGGAAGAACCGGCGTATGACGAAACCGGGCGCTACGCGCCCTACTGGAACAAGCTCGGCGGCAGCATCGCGGTGGAACCCCTGTACGACATCGACATAGCCGACTGGTACATCGTGCCCAAAGAAACGAGGCACGAATATATCACGGATCCCTATCCTTACCAGGTGCAGGGACATCCCGTCATGCTGGCCAGCCTGATCTTCCCCATCATACACAACGAAGAATTTATCGGCATCATATCTTCCGACATCGTCCTCGACAAACTGCAGGAGATGGTGTCGCAGGTGGACACGCACAATCAGAACGCCTCCGTGGAAATTTTCTCAAACTCCGGCGTCGTGGTGGCGCACCCGGACAAGCAATATCTGGGGAAGGAGCTCCCGGAAGCCTTGGCGTATGACATGCTGGCGGCATTTCATTCTGTTCTTGGCCCTGACGGCGCACCCGAACTGCCGGCGGCCTCACTCCCGCCGGAAAGGGTCTCGGAGCTGCTCCATACGGATGAAAGCAGGCTGCAGCACGCGACGGAAGCGAAAACCGCGATCCAAAACGGCGAAACCTATATTTCAAGCGGCAAGGACTTTTACACGGTCTACATCCCCATCCGGTTCAGCGAAGTCACAAGGCCGTGGTCAGTCGCGGTGAGCATCCCCATGGCGGAGGTGCTTAAAAACGCCAACGCCATCCGGAATTATGTTATTTTGGTATCTTTAATTTCAATATGCGTGATCGCTTTCCTCCTTTACCTCATCGCGGGAAGCGTGACAAAACCGATTCTGCTGCTGGCCAATACCGCGAAAACCCTCGGCGAGGGGCATTTTGACGCCGAAGTGCCGCTGGTGGGAAGCAACGACGAAATCGGCGTCCTGTCCAAAGCGTTCAAATTCATGGTCGAAAACAACAACGAACTGATCGCAAAAATGCAGAAATACGCAGGGGAACTGGAAGAAAAGAACAACTATCTGAACAGCCTGAACGAACTGCTCGCCGCGTCCAAGGAGCAGGCGGAGGAATCGAGCCGCGCCAAGGGCGAGTTCCTCTCCAACATGAGCCATGAAATGCGCACGCCCATGAATGCCATCATCGGCATGACGTCCATCGGCAAATCGGCGCCCGACGTAGAGCGGAAGGACTACGCTTTCGGGAAAATAGGGGATGCCTCCACCCATCTTCTGGGCGTAATTAACGACGTGCTGGACATGTCGAAGATAGAAGCGAACAAACTGGAACTCTCAGTCCTGGAATTCGGCTTTGAAAAAATGCTCCGGCGGGTCGTTGACGTCATCAATTTCCGCGTGGACCAAAAACGGCAGAGCTTTCTTGTGACGATAGACAAAGATATTCCGGCCAGGCTGGCGGGGGACGACCAGCGGCTCAGCCAGGTCATCACAAACCTGCTTTCAAACGCTGTGAAGTTCACGCCGGAGGGCGGGACCATCTGCCTGAACACGCAGTTTGCCGGAGAAAAAGACGGTGTTTGCACCGTCCGGTTTGAAGTGGCGGACACGGGGATAGGCATAAGCGAAGAACAGCAGAAGCGGCTCTTCCGTTCTTTCCAGCAGGCGGACAGCAGCACGTCCCGCAATTTCGGCGGAACGGGGCTTGGGCTTGCCATATCGAAGCGCATCGTTGAATTGATGGGCGGCAGCATCTGGATCGAGTCGGAGCTTGGAAAAGGCGCGACGTTCCGATTCACGGTGCAGCTTGCCAGAGGGAAGACGGACCGGCAGAGCCTGCTAAACCCCGGCGTGAACTGGGAAAACATCCGCGTGATCGCAGTGGACGATGACCCTGAAATCCTCGAATACTTTAAAAAGATCGCGCAGGGCTTCGGCATCGTGTGCGACCTTGCGTCTAACGGAGAAGAAGTCGTAGCGCTGCTTGAAAAAAACGAGCGCCATGACATCTACTTCATCGACTGGAAAATGCCCGGCATGAACGGCATTGCGCTTTCTAAGCTCATTAAAGGGCAGCGTGATGACAATTCGGTCGTCACGATGATTTCATCGGCGGAATGGAATTCGATTGCTGATGAAGCGAAAGCGGCGGGGGTGGACCGATTTTTGCCGAAACCGATGTTCCCCTCCGACATCGCCGACTGCATCAATGAATGTCTGGGCTTCGGCGCTTTGCCCGCGGACGACGTGCAGGCCGGCGTGACGGATGTATTTACGGGACACAGGGCGCTTTTGGCGGAGGACGTGGAAATCAACCGGGAGATCGTTCTGGCCATGCTGGAGCCGACGGAGCTGGAGATTGACTGCGCGGAAAACGGCCTGGAGGCGCTGCGCCTGTTCAGCGAAAACCCGGAGCGCTACGACATGATTTTCATGGATTTACAGATGCCTGAAATGGACGGCCTGGAAGCGACCCGCCGCATCCGGGCGCTGGACATGCCGAGAGCAAAAACCATACCTATCGTCGCCATGACGGCCAACGTATTCCGTGAGGACATCGAAAAATGCATGGAGGCGGGAATGAACGACCACGTAGGCAAGCCCTTAGATCTGGCCACGGTGCTGGATAAGCTGCGCGGGTGTTTTAAGGGGTAGAGATACGGCGTGCGGAGCGAAGCAACCCCGTCATTGCGAACAGAGCGAAGCAACCCAATGCGGCTATTATTCCATGTTCAACAATTCCGCAAAAGTGTCGTGTACGACCAAGTTGTTTTTTTGTGAGATAAAATCAACAAACAAAGAAATGATTGGATTCAAGCTGTCTGAACTCCAGGCAAGCAATACTTCCGTAATCGGAGGTTTTTGCCCATTTTCTTCATAAAAATTGATGAAACGTGCGGAAGTTTCTTGCCGCAGCCGGGACAAGCGGCTCGATACGGCATATCCCAGCCCAAACTCCACGGAAATATTGATATCCTCGATTTCCGGCACATGGATCACTTTGATAGGCGTGATATCGATGCCTTTCAAGAAATTCATGCTGTTAAAATACGCCAGTCGGGATATGTTCGGATCGATCGTTATAAAGGTATAAGGTTCAAAATCGTTCCGGGATATCTTGTCCGCCTTTCCGAGGGTGTGTGACTGCGATACGATCAGATAATTTTTATCCTGCCCCAATTTCAAAAAATTCGTATCCTGCGCGTTTGGAAGGAGGAAAGAAAAGGTGATCAAAAAATCCAAGGCACCGACATACAGTTCCTGCATTTGCTCTTGGAACGTGATCCGTTTCACGTTGAGTTGTATTGTGGGATGCAGACTTGAGAACTCGTGGAAAACTTTTACTTGGTTCGGATAAAGATCCAATCCATGCAAAATTCCGATGTTAAGCAAACCTGCCTTCCCCTCATCAGCAGATTTTGCCATATTGACAATTTGTCCAAGCCAATCGTTGTATTTTTGCAACTCGCGGTACAGGACTTCTCCTGCGGATGTCAGTTCTATTTTTCGATTGGCACGGATGAACAGTTTCATGCCGAGTTTCGATTCGAGCAATATGATTTGCTTGCTGACGGCTGATTGTGCGACAAACAACCGTCTGGCCGCCTCGGAAAAGCTCCCATACTTTGCTACCGCCAGAAAATACGCGATTTGTAAATGATTCATCAGCTTTCACTCTTTCACAAAAAAATTCCCACAAAACATGTTCCAAATCACTGCCGTCGTTTTATCTCTTTCAGTTTCTCCGCAAGCGAAGGATCGTAGGCCGCGCATCCGCCGCCTTCCTGTGAAATCAAAAACACGGTGCAATTGTCGCAGCCTATGCACCATTTGATTTCCGCGTCTTTGTTTTCGGCCATCTTCTTAGGAACGGAGGGGTCGGCAAGGCTCTGCCGTCCAAGGGAGACGAGATCGACCACGCCGTCCTGAATATTTTTGTTGCCCCAAAACGCAAGCGTATTGTTTTCGGGTTTCACGGCGGGAAACGTCTTGAGCCCGCCGTCGCGATACAAAGAATAGCAGTTTCCGATCACTTTGGTTTCGGGTTTGAGCGCGCCGCGCAACACGTTCTGGAAATAAAAGTGAAGATATCCGATGTAAGGTTTGGTTCGATCTGTTTTCGACAGATCTTCCGTATGTCTGGGCGCGCCTGCGGCCTCGATGATATAGGACACGCCTCTTTCCTCAAGACCCCGGACCAGATCTATCGATTCGGTCAGATCCATCAACGCGGTGTCCGGCCCGGCAGAACCCTGCCCGCCGGGAATCCCTTCATATACCGTGACTTTTGAGCCGATGATGAACGTAGGGTCATTGACTTCCTTCATAATTCGCTCCGTCAAATCGAAAGCGAATTGACGCCGTTTTTCCCAAGAACCGCCGTATTTCCAATTCCCCTTATTGAACGGCCGCAAAATCTGGGCTCCGAGATAGCCCGTGCAAAGCTTAAGGTCGATTCCGTCCGCGCCGGCCGCATGCGCGATTTTTGCGCCTTCGACAATCTGATCCATGATCACGGCAACTTCGCTTTCCCCGATCAGACGAGCGTGTTCATATCCGTAGAGCGGTTCTTCGGTGACGCGCACGGGCTTGGAAAGCACAGGATGGCCCACCTCTCCGGAATGCGTGAGCTGAAAGACAAAAATAGTGTCCTTATTTATGGATTTCAAATGGCGGACGAATTTCTCGAGCGGTTTCGCGTTTGTCGGCGTCACGCTTAATTGATGAAGGCTGGACACGCTCTCCCGTTGGCATGTGATGGCCTCAAGGCTGATAAAGCCGGATCCTCCCGCAAAATATTTTTCGTACCGCGCATATGTCGCATCCGAAGGGTTCCCTTCATCGTCCGAATCATTGCACTCCATCGCGCCGACGGCAAATCGGTTCTGAATCGTTTTCCCCCCGATTGTCACGGGCGTCAGCAAAAGGTTCGCATTTGTCATTTTGATTTTCTCCTTAGTTTCTTATATCTCTACGAACGCCCCGTTCTGCTCATTGGACTCACGCATCTTTCGAACGGCAAAATCAACGTTGTATGCATCCCGTGCCAGCGTCACTCCAGGCACCAATTTCCCTTCTTCTATCCCTTTTGCAAAAGAAGCGACCTCGTTGACCCATTGCAAATCGCTCGAAAAATATTCTGTTTTGGGACCGGGTTCCCATTTGAACCAGCTTATGACCCGCACCGGGCCCAGACCTTCCCAGCTCGGGTTCGCGGCGCGGATATAGCCGTTTTCCCCGATTACCTCAAGATACTCGTTCCATCCGCCTTTGAAAGGCATCCAGTCCGGGCCGAGATCCGGGATGTCCGTCTGCCCAATGCGCAAATTGGCGTTTACCCCGTTTTCAAACAAAACGCTTGCGTTCACGTAATATTCCGGCATGCCGCGTTTCAACCTACAGGAAACCGTCTTGATGCCGCCGAAAAGAAACCGGAGCAAGTCTATGTCGTGGCTTCCGACGTGTGTCAGGTTTCCGCCGCCGGAGAGCACAGGATCTGTTTTCCACGGGGAAGAAGCATCCCTGTGGCTCACCTGGTTTGCAGCCCCGCTTTCAATTGTAGTGAAATTGACGAAATGGATTTCCCCAAGGACGTCCAGCGCATCCTTTACTTTTCGAAAACCGGGATTGAAGCGTTTCATATATGCGACCTGAAGCTGCGTATCTGCAGCTTCCGCCTTTTCAACCAGTTTTATCGTCTGGCTGATATCATTCCCGATCGGCTTTTCGCAGAGGATGAAACGGAATCCGGCATCGATCGCGGCGCTGCACGTCTCAAAATGCAAATGATTTGGCATCAGATTGACAATTCCGTCCAATCCTTTCTCATTTCCGAGCAATGCCTCCGGCGTTTTGTAATAAGCCGCGCCATATCTCTCGCATGCAGCCTTTCCCGTGGCCTCGTTTCGGGACGCGATTGCCTTGATCGTCACATTTTCATTTCCGTCAACGCCGTGCATGTGCCATTGCAATACGGCGCCCGAGCCTAATATTCCCAATCGAATCATTTCCTGTCCTCCCGTTTCCCGCTGTTTCGCGTTTCTGCTTCATCCTCCCTCATGAAGGATCAATCAATATTTTTATATGCTTCCTTCGCTCGTCGCGCACAAGGCCAAGCCCTTTCTCCACGACGTCCGCAAGCGGGATGACGCCCGTCACCATTTCCCGAAAATCGATCTTGCCGTCTTTCAGCATATCGATGTAGATCTCAACATCTTTCGCGGTAAACACGAACGAAAACTGCAAATCCAGTTCTTTGACGAAATAATCCGAGGGGACGATGTTGTCGATCGCTTCTGTCACCTGGCCCACCATCACGGCCTGTCCGCCGAGGCGCGTCGCATACGCAAAACAGTTTTTCAGCGACTGTTTGGTGCCGGCGCATTCGAAGACGATGTCGGCAAGTTCGCCCGTGCCAAAAAAATCAACAATTGCGCCGCGAATATCTTCCGTTGTTTCGGGGTCGATGATCAAATCGGCACCATAGCGTTTCAGAATTTCCGACCGATGCGTTCCCCTTTGCAAGACGACAATGTTCCGTGCGCCCGACGCTTTCAAAAGGCGCACCATCGAGAGTCCCACCGGTCCGCCGCCGCCGCTCACGACGACGTTGTCGCCGAAGCGAAAACGGGAAATCCGTATCGCATGGATGCCGACGCATACAACGTCATACAGCACCGCCGTTTTCAAATCAAAAGCGTCCGGAATTTTCACCAGCACGGCGTGGCTGACATCTTGAAGAAGCATATATGCGGCATAGCCTCCGTCAGGACCCTGAATCCCTCTTGTGGTTTCAAGTGCGTTCACGCATATATTTGTTTCGCCGCGCTGACAGGAAGCGCACAGGGCTTCACAAAAAGACGGAGGCCCGCAAAGCAGTCTGTCGCCAAGAGAATATCCCGTAACACCTTCGCCGATTTCGGTCACCGTACCGATATTCTCATGACCGGGCACCATCCCCCGCCTCAGGAAATTACCCGTCTGATACGCGTCCACATCTGTCCCGCAAAGACCGACATAATTGATTTTCACCACCATCTGATTCGGTCCGGCTTTCGGCACGGGCCGATCTTCCATTCGCACGTCGTGTTTCCCGTAGTAGACTGCTGCTTTCATGATTCTGACATCCTTTCCGGCTATTTTCCGCCAATGTCATAGATCGCCCCAAGTGCCTTTGGCTGCGCGGATTTTTTTGTCACGACAAAGAGGACGATGATGGTCGCAAGATACGGAACCATCTTGTATAAATAGGTGCTGACGCCCATATCCACGAGGAACGGAACGATCGTGTAGATGTTGGCCAAGGTCTTCATAAACCCGAAAAAAAGCGCCGCAAAAAGGATACGGACTGGATTCCATTGTCCGAAAATGACGACCGCCACTGCTAAATAACCATAGCCCGCAACGGTCGAGGCATATTCCGTCGCGTTCGGGACAATGAAGATCAA
>JAITOE010000188.1 GCA_031290135.1 Eubacteriales Family XIII. Incertae Sedis bacterium | reverse complement strand
CAGCTCAAATACGCTATCGACAAAGCGTTTTTTATGTGACTGCAAAAAAATACTGCGAAAACTTGCCGTACCCGTTGCAACCGCAACGGGTACGCGCTTCTACTGCTGTTAAAGTCGGGGAGGGGCGTTTGACATTCGCCGTTTCCATGGTATAATAACCACAGGGCGGTTATTATACGGATTGGAGTGCCCTCCGGCTCTGCCGGAGATGGCGGTACCATAAATGCAAGCATTTATGGTAATAGCCACAGGGCGGTTATTATACCAGTTGGAGTGTCCCGGTATCAATTTCAGTAGAAAAGTGTGGAGCTGTTACCGGGATTCGAACCCGGGACCTCGTCCTTACCAAGGACGCACTCTACCGACTGAGCTATAACAGCGCGTACAAGAATGTGCCTGTCCGGCACCTAAATATTTTACTACATTTCAAACCATGCTGTCAACTGTGATTTTACGATTCCTGACAGAGAGGTACCTTCCAATTGCCTACGAACGAAAAATGGGACGTTTACCTGAAAGAATATGCCGCGCCGCAGGGACGCGCCCCGGCGTTCCGCACGGAAACGATGGGCTGCCAGATGAACGAGCGGGATTCCGAAACCATCGCCGGGCTGCTCGAAGAGATGGGCTACGTCCCCGCCGCGTCCAGACAGGAAGCGGCCGTCATCGTCGTCAACACCTGCAGCGTCAGGGAAATCGCCGACCCGCGCGTTTTCGGGATTCTCGGCCAGATCAAGAAGGTCAAGGAAGCGCATCCTGCGCTCGTCACGGCGGTATGCGGCTGCATGATGCAGCAGCAGCATGTCGTGGACGCCGTTAAGTCGAAATATCCCTGGGTTGACATCATTTTCGGGACGCATAACATCCATATGCTGCCGGAGCTTCTGCGGAACGTCGTGCTGGAAAAACACAAGGCGACGGACGTATGGGACGACGGAGGAGAAATCGTCGAAGGCTTGCCGGCGCGGCGCACGTTCGCCTTTAAAGCCTACATCAACGTCATGTACGGCTGCGACAACTATTGCAGTTACTGCATCGTTCCCTACACGCGCGGGCGCGAACGGAGCCGCGCTACGGGCGAAATCCTGCGGGAAGCGCGGGCGCTGGCGGACAGCGGCGCCAAAGAGGTCATGCTGCTTGGGCAGAACGTGAATTCTTACCGGGGCGCGGAAGACGCGCAAACCGCAGGCTTTGTGGATTTCCCGGCGCTTTTGTACCGCCTGGCGGCCGTCCCCGGCCTTGAACGGATACGCTTCATGACCTCCCACCCCAAGGATCTGTCGGATCGTCTGATCGCGGCGTTCCGTGATTGTAAAAAGTTGTGCAAGGTCATCCATCTGCCCGTCCAGTCAGGGAGTTCCCGGACGCTGGCGCGGATGAATCGGCGCTACACCAAAGAACACTACATTGCCCTGATTGAAAAACTCCGGGACGCGTCGCCCGGCATTGCCGTCACCACCGACATCATCACGGGCTTCCCCGGAGAGACGGGCGCGGATTTTGAAGAGACCTTGGATCTGGCCGAAAAAATCAGGTTCGATTCCGCGTTTACTTTTCTGTATTCCGCCCGCAAAGGGACGCCGGCCGCGCAATTCGGCGACCAAGTGCCGGAGGAAGAGAAGCACCGGCGTTTCAATCTTTTGGTCGAACGGCTTAACGGCATCACCGCCGAAAAAAACAACGCCTATCTGGGCCGCACGGAACGGGTTCTGGCGGAAGGGCGCGGCAAGACCGGCCGGGACACGCTGGCGGGCCGGACGGATTCCGGCAAGCTCGTGAATTTTATCGGGCCGCTTTCGCTGACGGGGCAGATGGTGGACGTGCGCATCACCGGGGCGAAGACGTTCAGCCTTTACGGAGAGATTGCCGCCCGCCCTTGACAAGGCAAAAAACGGGCGTGTTTTCGTTATATTACACTTAAAATCGAAAGGATGGAAAAATGGCCGACTACACCACACAGATGGACGCAGCAAGAAAAGGGATCCTCACGCCGGAGATGCAATCCGTCGCGCGGGAGGAAAATCTCCCCGCACAGGAAATTCTGAAACTGCTCGCCGCCGGGCAGATTGCCATTCCCCGCAACAAGCTGCACCGCGGCATCGCGCCGAAAGGGATCGGCAGCGCCCTGCGCACAAAAATCAACGTGAACCTCGGCGCTTCGAAAGACTGCCAGAATTTCGAAGCGGAACTGGAAAAAGTCCGCGCCGCCCAGGAGATGGGCGCCGACGCCATCATGGATCTGAGCACCTTCGGCGACACCCGCGCATTCCGCCGCCGGCTGTCGGAAGAAAGCAGCGCGGTTCTGGGCACCGTGCCCATTTACGACGCGCTGGTCCATTACGGCAAGGAACTGGGTGACATCACCGCGCAGGAATGGCTGGATGTCGCAAAAATGCACTGCGAAGACGGCATCGATTTCCTGACCGTCCATGTGGGCATCAACCGCGCCACGGCCCGCCGTTTCAAGGAAAACCGCGACCGCATCACCAACATCGTTTCCAGGGGCGGCTCGCTGATCTTCTCCTGGATGGAGATGACGGGGCAGGAGAATCCGTTTTTCGAATACTACGACGAACTGCTGGAAATCTGCCGCGAATACGACGTAACGCTCAGCCTCGGCGACGCCTGCCGCCCCGGCTGCCTCCACGACGCGTCCGACGCCTGTCAGATCGAAGAACTGATCGTGCTGGGCGAGCTGACAAAACGCGCATGGGCCAAGGACGTGCAGGTCATGATCGAGGGCCCCGGCCACATGCCCTTAGACCAAATCGAAGCCAACATGAAGATCCAGCAGAAGCTCTGCCACGGCGCGCCGTTTTATGTGCTGGGGCCCCTCGTCACCGACGTGGCGCCCGGCTACGACCATATCACCTCCGCCATCGGCGGCGCGATGGCCGCCTGGCACGGCGCGGCTTTCCTGTGCTACGTCACCCCGGCGGAACATCTGCGCCTTCCCACGCTGGAAGACATGCGCGAGGGCATCGTCGCGTCCAAGATCGCGGCACACGCCGCCGATATCGCCAAGGGGCTGCCGGGCGCCAGGGACTGGGACGACGAAATGAGCCGCGCGCGCCAAAGCTTGGACTGGGAAAAGATGTTCTCCCTCGCGCTGGAACCGGCCAAGCCGCGCCGCTACCGCATGGAATCCATGCCCGAAAAAGAGGATTCCTGCAGCATGTGCGGCGCCCTGTGCGCGGTGCGCAACATGAACAAGATCCTGAACGGCGAAACGGTTACGGGGAATTAAGCCGACGCAATAAAACGGCTACAGGGCGCCGGGCAGCGTAACGGTAAAACAGCTGCCCCGGTCCGGACGGCTTTCCGCAGCCACGGCGCCGCCGTGCGCCTCCGCGATGGATTTCACGATGGCAAGCCCGATGCCCGCGCCCCCGGTTTTCCGGTTGCGCGATTTGTCCGCGCGGTAAAAACGCTCGAAGATGAACGGCAGTTCGTTTTCAGATATGCCGACGCCGTCGTCCGCCACCGTAAGGACAGCGTTTGCGCCGGAACGCGCCGCGCCGACGCGCACCGTGCCGCCGGCGGGCGTGAATTTGCCGGCGTTGGAAAGCAGGTTGACCGCAATTTGCCCCAGCCTGTCCCGGTCCGCCGTAAGCAGGCAGGACTCCCCCTCTATCCGCAGCCGCAGCCCTTTGTCCCGGATGTCTTTTTCAAAATTGCCGCAGACGGCGCGGACAACGTCCATCAGATCCACCTCCGCCATATGCAGCTTGAACCCGCTGCGCTCCACCTGCGCCAGGCGTTCCATGTCGGACACGAGGCCGCTTAGGCGCTTTATTTCTTCGTGGCAGCTCTCCAGACGCTGCGGCGTAGGCTCCCAGACGCCTTCCAGCATCGCTTCCAGATGGGAGCCGGCGGCGGCGAGCGGCGTGCGCAGCTCGTGGGCGACGTCGGCGGTCAGCTGCTTTCGGATGCCCTCCTGCTCCTCCAGCGCGCCCGCGAGGTGGTTGACCGCCCGGATCAGTTCGTCCAATTCCCGCGTCCCGGTCTCGCTTTCGAAGCGGATCGAATAGTTTCCTGCGGCGATTTGCCTGGCGATTCCCGCCGCCCCCGATATGGGCCTCGCGATGCGGCGGGCGAGGAACCATCCGGCCACAAGCGAAAACAGCAAGGAAACAATCCCCATCGCGATGAGGACGGCATTCAGGGCGCTCAGAAAGGCAAAATCGTTTTCGCTGAGAAAATACGGCCCGAAATAGAGGATGACGACGCGGCCGGCCGCGGCGCCGTTTTGTGAAAGCCCGTATTCATGGGACGCGAATTCGCCGGACGCGCCCGGATTCCACGCTTTCATGCGTTTGGCTATTTCTTCCATGATTTGTCCGCACAGCGTCATGTCGTGGTTTTCCGCGTCCCACACCATGCCGCCGGCCTTGTCGTACAGCTTGACGATGTAGCCGTCATACAGCGCGGACATGCCCACCGCGTGGATGAACTCCAGGTCCCAGACACCGGTCAGGGCGTCGTACTGGTCCGCGAGGCTGGCGATGATGTCTTCCGTCCGCACTTCCTGCTGCCGGATGACATAGGCTTCGAAGCGGCGGTTGATGAGCGCGTTTGAAAGAACGCTGACGAGCAGTACCGTAAGCAGCAGCGCCAGCACGATGGCGAGGGATATCTGGGTCCGCAGGCTCCGTTTTCGCGCGCGCATCGCCTATTCCCCCCCGAACTTATAACCCATGCCGTGTACAGTCAGGACATAGACCGGCGATTTTGGATCCGTTTCGATCTTTTGGCGCAGATTTTTGATGTGGCTGTCCACGGCACGGTCATAGCCGTCAAACGCGTCGCCCAGCGCGATGTCGATGAGGTCGGCGCGCGTGAAAACCCGCCCCGGATACTTGATGAACGCGGCCAGCAGCCTGCATTCGCTGGGCGTAAGGGCGACGGGAATTTGCTGCTTCTTTATGATGTTTTTTTCGAAATCCACGGTCAAATCGCCGCCGTTGAAGGCATTTTTCAGGACGAGGGGAACCAGATCGTCCGCCGTGCGGCGCAGGACGGTCTCCACGCGGGCGTGCAGCTCCTTCAGGCTAAAGGGCTTCGTTACATAGTCATCCGCCCCCATTCCGAGCCCCCGCAGCAAATCTTCTTCTTCGATTTTCGCCGTCAGCATGATGATGGGTACGCGGGAACGCCTGCGGACGACGCGACACAGCTCTTCGCCCGACATCCCCGGCATCATCAGGTCCAGGATGATCAGCGCGATGTTTTCCTTTTCGAAGATTTCCAGCGCCCGGCGCCCGTCTTCGGCGGTGTGGACAGCGAAGCCCTTGCTCTCCAGATAAGACGAAACGACTTCCGTTATCTTGGGTTCATCGTCCACGACCAGCAAGCTTTTCTTGTCCGCCATGCGTTATACGGCCACGTCGTAGCCCTGGTCTTCGATCTCGGACTTGATCGTGTCAAGGGGCGTCACGGCGGGATCGTAGTCTAAGCTGACGGTTCCGCCTGCCAGGTCCACGGCCACCCCGGAAACCCCCGGAAGGGCGCCGGCCGCCTCCGTGACGGCCTTGACACAGTGTTCACAGGACATGCCTTCTACTTTCAGTGTGATTGATTTCATTTTCTTTTTCCTTTCTTGCCCCACGGCGGCGGATCCTAAATAACGGTTATCGTGCTGCGGATCATGCCCATCCAGCAGCTGTACATGAACGTCCCCGTTTTTTCAGGGACGAATTCGATGACGTTTTCCCCGGTCTTGAACTGGTGTTCTATATCGTACTCCGGTATGAACATGCGGTTGTTGCAGCCGTTTATGCTGCCCTGCGGGGCGTCGATCACCCATTTCACGGGAATGCCGGCCTGCACGGTGATGGGTTCGAAGCGGCCCGACGCGAGGCTGGTATTCACCACCTGCAGATCGCTTTGCACGTCGGCGACGGCATTGTTTGCCTGAACGGGCGCAGGGGGCGCGGCGGAAAATCCCGACAGGTTCCAGCCGTTTGAAAACATGCCCAGGCCGAGCACGGTCACGAGCACGGCCCCCACGGTCATGGCACGGCTTGTGAATCGTTTGCTTAAAAATGAACCGGCGGCTCCCAGCCCGAACATCAGGGGCGCGGTGCCGGCGCTGAACAGCAGCATGGAAAGCGCGCCTTGCAGCGGATCCCCGGTCGAAAGGGCGTAAAGCTGCATGGCCTGCAAGGGGCCGCAGGGCATGAGGCCGTTTAAAAGCCCCACGACAAGCGGACCCCCGCTATTTTTTTTCGATTCGGCCGCACGGGAAAAGACGCCGGGCAGACGCGGCGTGATCCGTCTGAGCCAGGGGAAGACGCCCAGCATGTTCAGCCCCATGATCACCATGAAAACGCCGGCGATAAGCTGCACGGCGCCTTTCATCCCGCCGGAAAAGGTGATTGCCGAACCCAGGGCGCCCACAATCCCGCCGACCAGGGTATAAGAGAGGACGCGGCCGAGATTATACAGAAAGCTTGGGCGGAAGGCGCGCAATTTCCGGTTTTCCCGCCCGCCCGGCTTGTCCGTTGCCTGCGGGATGCACTGGGAAAGATTGATGCCGCCGCACATGGCGACGCAATGCACCGAGGTGAGCAGGCCGATGACAAACAGCATCCCATAGCCCATGCCGGCCTCCGCCAAGGGAAAATTTTTCGACACGGACGTGAGGCCGAACTGCCGCAGCAGCATGTACAGCGCCAAAATGACGATCAGGACGCCGGCGGCGCGGGCAGGATTGAACGCGTTCCTTCCGTCCTCCAGAAGCTCGTAGCCGAGCTTGCCGATCAAGGCGGCGATATCCGCCACGGAAATCCGGACCGGATCGTACACTAAGACGGCCCGCCCGGCGGCGTAGCTGACCGTGGCGCTTTCAACCCCCGCGGCCGCGCGAAGCTTCTTCTCGATCTTTTTCTGGCAGTTGACGCAGGTCATGCCGCCGATTTTCAATTCCTTGTGTTTAAGATTCAAGTTTTTTTCCATATTGCGAGTTTACCATGAAACTTTGTAGAAATTATGTGTGAAGCACGAAATATGTTCGGATGAAAGCAGGATGAAAGTCACGGAGTCCGGCGCACCTTGGGAAAGGCCGACTGGATGGCTGCCACCGCGTTTTCTATGTGTACGCCGAGGGGGACATCCTGCACGCTGACGACATGAATGCCGCAGCGGTTGACGGGGAGCAGCACCTTGAACGCCGGGCTGGCGCCGACCGCCTCCGCCATTTTGGGGCTCAGTTCCCCCATCAGCGCGTTGGCGTTCAGGATGGCTATGACGCCGACGATCACATCCGCTTGTTTGACGTTATGGACAATGGCGTTTTCGCCCGTGGCGCCCTCATCGGCGCCGGCTTTCAGCATTTGCCCCGTGGCCGTGGAGTTGGTGCCCAGCGCCAGCACGTTCACGTCCGGCATGGCCGCCTTGATTTTTTCCACGACGGCGCGCCCTATCCCGCCGCCCTGCCCGTCTATTACCGCTATTTTCATCTGCCGTTCCTTTTTGTATTTATTATGCAAACGGGTTCAATACAGCCGCCCTGTGGCTATTGCACCATAAATGCTTGCATTTATGGTGCAGCCATCTCCGGCGGTAGCCGGAGGGCACTTCAATCCGGTATAATAGCCGCCCTGTGGCTATTATACCATAACCGGGGGTTTTTTTACGGAAAATATATTTTTTGCTGGACGAAACGCGTAATTTTTAGTATACTGTTTTAGATGGGACTGCTCGCAAAGAAGAAAACCATATCGAGGTGTGGCTCAGTTTGGTAGAGCGCTACGTTCGGGACGTAGAGGCCGCATGTTCAAATCATGTCACCTCGACCACATAAAAACCCTTGGAAACACGCCGTTTCCAAGGGTTTTTGATTGTGCGTGTTATCGTAATTCTTCCTTATGCCACCGGATCCGGGAGCAGTTCCGCCAGGCGCATGAGGATGGCCGCCACCTCGGCGCGGGTCGCCGAGCCTTTCGGGTCCGCCAGGTTCCCCGGCCGGCCCTGCATGATCCCCTTGTCCGCGAGCCAGCGCACCGCTTCCGCCGCCCACCCCGAAACCTGGCCGGCGTCGGCAAAGGCCGGCGCCG